>NZ_AP018050.1:336230-672461 GCF_003609775.1 Prevotella melaninogenica | reverse complement strand
AATATAAAACGGCAAGTAAAACGGATAACTCCAACGAGTCAGACCGTTAACTTCACCACCACCTACGAGAGTATCACACTGAAAGAGGTGGAGATAAAGGCAAGAAAGCTATGGGGAAGTAGGGACACACTGAACTACTTGGTCTCTGCCTATATGAAAGGACAGGACAGAACCATTGGTGACATTCTCAAACAGCTGCCAGGTATCACGTTAGAAGGTGGCATGGTGAAGTATCAAGGTGTACCTATCAACCATTTCTACATTGAGAACATGGATATGTTTGCGGGCAAATATAGCATCGCCACGAATGGTATTAAGGCTGAAGATGTCAGTACGGTACAGGTGATGGAAAACCATGAACATATCAAGGCATTGCAGGATCAGATACCACCTGAGTCAGCAGCTATCAATCTAAAGTTGAAGAAGAAAGCAAAGGGCAGATGGCTAAAGACCGTAGACTTAGGGATAGGCTTCGATTCTAACGGTTTATTGAGAGAAGTCAATGCTGCCCTTATGTACTTCGCACAAAGACAACAGCATGTTTTCTATTACGAAACAGATAATAACGGTTCAAGCGTCGATTGGTTTAAATCATACTATGGTGGGAGTAATATTGGAGCCTCTCGACTAACATCCATCATCTTTCCGGGATCATCTCCTGTAGGTAAGAGTCTACGTAACAACCAGCATAACATCTGTTTCAGCAATCTCAACAAACTAAGTGAGACCGCGGAAATAAAGTATAACATAACTTACAGGCACGATATCCAACGGCAAAGTAGCTATTCACAAACCATTTATCTGCTCCCTGATGCAACTACTCGTATGATGACCGAAGACATTTCTGCACGTAATACGACGAACGCTGCCACAATGCAGTTGCATTTTGAGAACAACAGCAGTAAGACTTATCTTAAAAACACACTTGACTTAGCAGGAAACTGGAGTGACGACAATGGACTGGCTTTGTCAAACAATGCACGTATTCAGCAACATGCCTCTAACAGAAACTTAGGACTGAACAATCACACGGAATGGATTCAGCGTACAACCAATGGAGGAGGTTTTAAGCTGAAAACAACCAACTTTGTACAGACAAATCCACAAGCTCTCGCCATTGAAGGGGGCATGCAGGTAAGACAAGATGCGAGACTCTCAAACATGGGAAGTTACAACAGCCTCACTTTGATAAGAAACATCCGAAAACACAACTGGACCATTGCGCCTTCCGCAGAGTTTAATATTGAATATGTGGGACTGAAAAGTTTATTAAACGATACAGCTGTGACAATGGCGACGAGCGGAGACATGGGTTACTTGCAGATGAAAAGCAACTTGGGAGCCAACCTACAATATGTCAAAAACACGTTCCGCCTATCATTCAATCTACCTTTATCGCTCAACTATACAAAGGTGGATAACGAACCGATAGCTAACGAGACGACGAAAGGAAAGCACACAACCCTACTCTTCTCGCCATCTTTTACAATGCTTTGGAAAGCAACAGACAATTGGACGCTTTCTGCAGGAGGGAGTTACGGGATGTTTCCTACGAGTTGGAGAAGTCTGTTCACTGCTTATCTAATGAGCAACTATAGGACACTGAACCGCTACAAGATGAATCTATCGGAAAACAAATCGGCAACTATACATGGGAAGATACACTACAAGAATATCCCGCATCAGTTCTTTGCCTATCTCTCTGGGGCGGTTAGTCGCTCATGGAGTGACATGATTTATGGTACGACAATAGACCAAAATGCGCATACATTGCTGCAAGCTGAATATGCTCCAAACCACCAGAGCAACTTCTCTATGACAGCGAATATACGAAAGGAGATTACTTGGCACGACATGAGTATCGGGGCAACAGCTGATTATTCGACTAACACAAGCAAGATACTCCGCCAGTCTGTCATCACCGACTATCAGTATAATAGTTTCTTTGTCTCTGCCAACCTTGCCTTTAATCTTATCAAGAACATCCGACTAACAGAGAACTGTCGATGGTCAATCTCCCAATCAAAGTCGGGTAACTACACAAATATGATTCGCAATTTTAGTAATGAGGCTGCACTCTCCATAGCTTTTATACCTGACAGACTGATACTTAACACCAACCTACAATACACGCATAATAGTGGTTTTACGGATAAAAAGGATTACACCTTTATGAATCTTAGTATCACCTTTAAAACAAAAAAGAAGATACAATTCGTTCTGAACGTCGATAATGTCTTCAATACAAAAACCTTTATCTATCGTTCTAACAGCAATCTTTCCGAAAGCTACACCCTCTACCAGCTTCGTCCAAGAAGTGTGATGCTCACTTCTCACTTTGCTTTATAACAGAAAAAGCAAGTGTGTTCGTCCCTATCTTGACAAGAATAAGAGCATACTGTCAACCTCGAATATTGATTTTTCTCGATTAAATCGCCCTACTTATTTCCTAAAATGTTATCCAGAACGGGATATATCTCCGCTTCGTTCTCGTATGGATAAACCTTAAAATAAGCGTTGCCATTCAGCATAGCGGAGATATTGGCTTTGTGCTTATCATAGAAGATATGCACTGGGATATTACAAGCCTCAGCGTATGCTAATTCATAACCAACGCCATGAGAGGGGTTCGTACATTCTGCTATCAGCACATCGGATGACCTAAGCCACTCTGTATCACGCTCATATATATGTACGTCATCTTCTTTTGTTTGCGCTTTTACACTCAAACTTCCTAAACCAATATGCTCCGTAAGTACTGTATCAGTCCTGTTGATATAGTCAATAATCCGCTTATACACAGCCGCATCCTCCCTACCACCACGGATAGAACCTGCGAAATAAACCTTTTTATTCATAACACAATGCTTTCGTTGATAAAACATACATGAGTAATACTCGCCCACAAAGATAACACTTTATAGTGAGAAACAGATGACTTAGATAGCCAATAACCTCTTTTAGTATCCTCCTGCCGACATAAAATCGCTATCCATTTGCAAGCTATAAAATACGGAGTGTTTAGTGAAAAATATTTACATCAAATCCTGTAAAACACCTAAAACAAAGGTAGAAAACACGCATAAGGAGCAAGTCTACAACATTCAGAAATTCAATTAGTTACAAAGGCGATACAGAAAAGGTGCTTAATTGGACTTCAAAAGGGCGTTAGTAAGGGGCTTAAAGGGCATCTTTTGAAAGCTAAAAGGGCGTTAATTGAAAGGCAATTAATGCCTTTTTGATTTTCAAGATTAGAATTATCTTTACAAGACAGAAGGACAGAAGAAAAAAAAGTCCTCTCCCCAACCCCTCTCCGAGAGAGAGGGGAGTGTTGGACACAAGAGAAAGTAATTCCTTCTACTATTGATTCATAAATAAGAAATGATATCCAAGGAGAAAAATGGGCTCTTTCGTTAAATGTGTAGATTGGAAATTAAATAAAAACTTATACACTTGCAGGATATGACTATCCCAAATTAAATGGTCTGACAAAGGAAGATAAACTACAAGATAAAATGCTGAATGAGTCTTGCCTTCCCGGTGGCAATGCTTGTGGGACACGTGTATGTACTGCCTTTTAACAGTAAACCTGCTGCCCTACTGTACACTACCAATCAATACAGCTGGAGCGATACCTTCAAGTTTGGTATTACGATAATGTTTATCAGTTGGTTGATGATACTCTTGTGGGGGTGAAACGGTATTGCGGTGGTATGGGTTTACCAATGGAGTATTCTTTTAATACCACAAAGCCAATAATGCCAATTACTGAAGATAAAAGATAAGATAAAGACAACTCTTAAAAAGAGTGCTGGATATTGGACGTAGGCGCGTCAATTATAAAATCATAATACCTCCAAAGAGTATTTAATTCTTTGGAGGTATTTTCTGCAAAAAAGCACCATAGCTCTGTAATCATAGGTATAACTATAGACTTGTGCCAGTGATATTTTACTAATTTGCTATTATTTCGTAGCTTCTTTCACTTCTTTTTCGACGTCTTCTATGCGGTTCTTTAAATCATCTGATAACTTTTGAGCAGAACCTTTTAACTTTTTCAGATTGAACGAAAGTATTACAGATGAAATACCTGTGGAGATAAATGATAAACCTGTGAATACTACTAATGAGATACCTGTAAAGACAGGATTAGCAATCAAAATGAACGAGAGGATAATACTCAATACGCTCACTATGGCTAAGTTCCCCCAATTCAGTACGCCTGCTTCTTTTTCTTCGAAGGCAAAACCAAGTAGCTCAAACGAACGGAATAGCAACGTAAAACCTACTACCAATGGTAATATAGACATTGATAGGGCAGGATACATAAGTAAAAAGATACCCATTATCAATGAAATAAGTCCGCTTACCAAATACCAGCCCCAACCATTAAGATTTTTAGTATTCTGTAGGGCAAAGAAGGTTTCAATTATCCCCGATACTAAGAACGAAAGACTAAAGAGTATTGAAAGGGTAAGATAAGAATCTTGTGGTGACATAATTACCCCTATACCACAAAGAATGAACAAAATTCCTAATATAAGGGGAATGTACCAGTGTTTTACTGATCTTCTGATGGATTTGAAAAAATGCAACATAACTTTATCATTTAAAAATTAATGACGCAAAGATAAGGATATTTTATTGATTCGCAAAATATTTATAAATAAAAAATACGGTTCTTCCGAAATATGGAGTGATAAAGTAAGCCTACTACATATAAAAGGCACACAGAGAGGAGGAGAACACGGAGATGAAAAACATAAAAGACAATATCATGGAGGTGCCGAAGGCACAAAGAGCGACAGAGCCGTAGTGTACGTGTTGCTGATAACTTTGGTAATAAACGTTTTAAGAAATCTTGTAAACCCACTGCTTTGTAATGAAGTAGACAAAAACATTAATAAAACTCGCAAATATCCTCTGATGCTCCACACACCAACGGTGCCTCTGTGCCTAACGATTTCTACTATATAAAACCTCTGTGTTCTCCTTTGCTCTGTGTGACAATACATCAAAGTTCTAATCTCAAAAGATATCACTCCAAATTGCTGAAGACTCCTAAAACAAACTACGAATTACGCAAATACCACGAATCATTATCACAACAAATAACTTGTGAACTTGTTAACTCGTAAACTAAAACAGCTATGAACTACTATAAGCTATGGTTTTAATTACTTCGCATCTTCTTTCCTTTTTGCGTATTTCAATTTTGCTGTCACTGCTATCACTTAAAGGCACAAGCTAACTCATTGGATTACAGAAGGAAAGGATGAAATGTTAAAAGTGACAGCAAATCAAAACAAAACTTGTGTTGTGAGAAGTGTAATAGTTTCTCATATCAGAGAAGAGTTATCACTCCCTATATAGAAAGAAAGGAATATAAATACGCGTATCCGATATTTGTACAGATTACTTTTGGCAGTTTGATAAGAAAGTATTACTTTTGCAGTGGTTTTCAGAATGGAAACTAAGGGGTGCTTGCCTGTTTGGGCTTGCTGAGATTATACCCATTGACCTGATACGGATAATGCCGGCGTAGGAAGATTCCCCCTTATACTTTTTTCTTAAATCATCAACCTGGGATATGAAAAGAATTATCCTATTTACTGCTGCACTGACGTGCGTGGCAGCTATTAAGGCGCAAACAGTGACGGACACACTGAGACAACAGCATCTTGATGAGGTCGTCGTGGCAGGTGTACGTGCGCCAAAGAGTGCACCATACGCTGTTTCTAATATCAAAAAGACAGAACTTGAGGCATTCTCAAAGAGTGGACGTGAACTGCCTTTCCTCCTCTCACAGACGCCGGGCGTATTGGCTTGGGGTGAGAACGGACTCGGAACGGGTACGGCAGCAATGCGCATCCGTGGTGCTGCGGGCAGTAGAATCAACATCACCTTAGACGGTGTCGCACTCAATTCGCCAGAGGATCAGACGGTGTTTTGGGCAAATATGAACTCTTACGCATCGCTGATGAATAGTGTACAGATACAACGTGGTATCGGTACTTCAACCAATGGCGATGGTGCTTTCGGTGGTTCGGTGTCGTTGGCAACGAGTGCACCAAGCCGACAACCAAGCGTAGAGGTGAGTGGTTCATACGGCTCATACAACACGTATAACGCAGGTGTGAAGTTCTCTACGGGTCTGTTGTTCAATCACCTTGTCTTCGATGGAGCCTATCACGAGACCGCAACAGACGGATATGTCAACGGAACGAGTGGACGTTCGGGTTCTTACTATGGTGGACTAACATGGTTGGGCGATAACTTCCGCATCAGCTATAAGAACATCGGCAACTTCGAGAAGACTGGACAAGCATGGAACGGTGTCGTTACGGGTAGCAATGACTTGAGTTTGATGGATGGTACCTACGGTGTAAAGACTGGTATCACGACCTATAAAGATATGTATGACAGAGGTTTGGGCAAGTTCAACCAACTCTATGAATACCTGCAGACCGATGCTAACGGAGCCTTCGTAAAGGATGCAAACGGCAACTACCAGACAGCACGTTACACAATGCGTGACGGCTCATTCTGGAACAAGACGACAGATAATTTCTATCAGAATCATAACCTCTTATCGTTTGCTTTCCACCCTTCCAATCATTGGAGTCATAACGTAACCCTGCATTACACCTACGGTTACGGCTATTACAGCGAATTTAAGCATAACACAAAGTTTGCTAAGTTCGGCTTGGCATTCACCGATAGCAATGGTAAGTTTATCAAAAAGTCAGACTTCGTACGCCTGAAAGGTTTGTCACAGCACACCTACGGCATTGTTTACACCAGCAATTACAAGGACGAGAACTGGGACGTAACGGGTGGACTGAATCTGCAGCAGTTCCGTGGCAGTCACTTCGGCTACCTTACTTATATAAAGAATGAGGAGGCAGATGCGAAATATCGTTCTGGTGGCAATGATTATAAATATTATGACTCTAAGGCACATAAGTATGATTACAGCGGATTCTTCAAGGCAAAATACAACTTTGCAGACTATTGGAATGTGTTTATGGATTTGCAGATTCGTCATGTAGAATATATGACCGATGGTCAGAACGACCGTTTCTATAAGGTAGGAAGTGGCTATCAGAACCAACTCTTAGACATCAGCGAGCGTTATGACTTCGTCAATCCGAAAGCAGGTATCAGCTATTATCGTGGCGGTCACAAGGCATACGCTTCTATTGCGCACGCCAGTCGTGAGCCAGAACGTAATAACTTCACCAACAACGGTAGTTATCCTGCACCATCGCCAGAGCGTATGATGGATATCGAAATGGGCTATCAATACAATGGTCGCAACTGGAGAGCAGGGGTGAACCTCTATTATATGGACTATAACAACCAGTTTGTACAGACTGGTGCGCAGAGTGATATCGGTGAGAATCTGACCACAAACATCAAGAGCAGCTATCGTATGGGTGCTGAGATAGAGGCAGGATGGAGTCCATTATCATGGTTGACCGTTGAGGGTAACGCAGCTTTGAGTCGTAATATCATCAAGGACTTTGACGAGATGGCAAGTGTAGATTGGGAGTCTTCGTTCCGTAAGATTCATTACAACCACTCTACTTTGGCGTTCTCACCATCAGCTATCCTCAATGGTATGCTCAATCTCCATTATAAAGGCTTTGAGGCAGTATGGCATACAAACTTCGTCAGTCGTCAGTATCTCGACAATACAGAGAACATGACACGTTCGTTGCCATGCTATTCACAGACGAATATCAACCTCAGCTACACACTTCGTCCTACCAAGCACATTGCTGGTTTGAAGGAAGCTGTCTTCGGTGTGAACCTCAACAATATCTTCAATCGCCATTATGCAGCCAGCGGATGGGTGTACAGCTCAATCCTCGACAACAACGGTCATCCTAACGAGAACCGTTATACGCAGATTGGTTTTATCCCAATGGCAGGCTTTAATGTGATGGGAAGTGTTGCGGTGAAGTTTTAAATAGAACAAGACCTAACAACTGGCCCCTCCCCCTTCCCCTCCCCCGAAGGGAGGGGCGTAGATAGCGAGATACCCCTTGTAATTAACATGAGTCTATAAGTAGACATGTTTACATGTAAACAAGTTGTCCTGCTTGAGTGTTGACTCTTTTTTACAAGCAATCTACAAGCATACGGTACATTTCACGCCCCTCCCTTTGGGGGAGGGGAAGGGGGAGGGGCCGGTTGGTGGTGGATGATGGTTTGTTGGTGGTTGGTTTGTTATTAGTCGCTTTTCTTTCATATTCATTATGACATTAGACATGCTGGGCTGCATCGTCGGCCTAATTTACATCTATCAAGAATACAAAGCGAGTATATGGCTTTGGTTGACGGGGATTATTATGCCTGTCATCTATATGTTTGTCTATTACGAGGCAGGACTGTATGCGGACTTTGGAATGCAGATATATTATACATTAGCTGCCATCTATGGGTTCTTGTATTGGAAGTTCGGAAGGAAGAAAGGGGCGGAGGAGATTCCTATCACACGCTATCCTCGTCGGTTGATACTCCCCTCACTGCTTGTCTTCCTCGTCCTCTGGGGTGCTCTCTATCTCATCCTCATCAAGTTCACAAACTCTACCGTACCTGTATTAGATAGCTTCGGCAATGCACTCAGCTTCATCGGTCTGTGGGCTTTAGCAAAGAAATACATCGAACAGTGGTGGATATGGATTGTTGTCGACATCGAATTAGCAGGACTTTATGTATATAAAGAGATTCCTTTCACCGCAGGCCTCTATGCTTTCTATGCCGTTATTGCAGTGGCAGGGTACTTTAAGTGGAGAAGAAGCCTCCCCCAACCCCTCCGAAAGGAGGGGAGTGCAAATAGGGAAGACCTCCCCTAAGCACTCCAAAAGAGGGGAATGCCTAACGGAAGAAAGGTTCCTTCAAAGTTATCCAAAACTACCTTCATAGGCTGAAGGATGAGTTACTGCAATAAATAAAGATATACAACGCATCTCGAAGGAGGGCTAATAACAATATAGAACAGCAACGCAAATGATTATCAATAACAAAAAGAAAAATAAGAACGGACAACACCAACACATTCCCAACGAACACTCCGTTAAGCACTCCCCTCCTTTCGGAGGGGTTGGGGGAGGCTTTAGTTCCGTCATCCTTGCTGCGGGTGACTTCCCTACCCACGCCCTACCCCTTCACATCCTACGTACTGCAGAGAATCTGATTGTTTGTGATGGTGCTTTGAAGGATTTATTGGAATATGATATAGAGCCAACAGCAGTGGTGGGCGATGGCGACTCACTCTCTGAAGAGTTGAAACAACGCTATGCACACATCTATCATCCGATTTCGGAGCAGGAGTTTAACGACCTGACCAAGGCTACTCTCTTTGCTCGTTCACATCTAAAGATGGATGCATCTACCCATACTCGTCCTCGCTTCTGTTACCTCGGAGCAACTGGCAAGCGTGAAGATCATACTTTGGGCAACATCTCTCTCATGCTCTATTACTATCGTCAGTTGGCTATCGACCCAGTGATGATTACCGATTATGGTTATTTTGTCGCAGCATCAGGTACAACTCGTTTTGATTCTTTCCCCGGACAGCAAGTCAGTATCTTCAATGCTACCTGCAAGGAGCTAAGTAGTAACGGACTAAAATGGGATATCTATCCATTCAGCGAACTATGGCAGGGAACGCTAAACGAAGCCTTATCGAATGAATTTACAATCCAAGCGGACGGTGATTACCTAATTTACCGTACGCATAAAATATAACAAACCTTTTCTACAAATCAAAAATGCCATATCTTCATCTCCGTAGGGAGATGTCGATATGGCTTTATTTATAACCGAATGTAAGAAGTTTTATTATACAAAAGGACTTATTCTCTCACCCCAACTATTGTAAGAAACAAGGTTTTATTTCACTACAACCTTCACAGACTTGCCACCCTGACACTTCACATAAACACCAGCAACAGGCTTCTCAACCTTCACACCGCTCAATGTGTAGTAAACTGCAGGTGTATTATTTGCTGTCTCTACAGTGCTAATCGCTGTTGGATCAACCTTAGTAAATGACACTGTCATCGCAGCAACATCAACGGTAACATCGTATGTAGCCTCCTCTGTGATGTTCCATTTGTTATCATCGCCACCAAAGACAATCTTACCCTCGTCTGACAAGTCGCGCAAATAGAACATCTGATCGAAGCCAGCATAAACATTCGTACCAAACTTCAACTCACCAGCCTTCAACTCTGTTCGTGCTGAGAACTTAGCAGGATTAGTTGCATCTGCCTTCATAATCGTACCTTCACCGATACTCCAACCGCCCTTTGTAGCACTACCAATCATCCATAAAGCTGTGTGCTTCAAATCTGTTGTCTGATAGGTAGCCTTAGTAAGAACCACTGTCTTCTCAGCCAAGTTACAAACAATCTCGTAGTTAGCAGACTCAGAAACACTAAACTTATTATCATCAGCATTCTCATCGCTACTAACCAATGGAGCCTCAACACCCGACTGTAATGTCACGGAACTTACTCCAGCACGATACTCCAACTTACCCCAATCAAGCTCAGTCAAGAACTTAAACTCCTTATTTGCATCCAGATGAACAGTTGCCTTGAAGACATCAGCATTCTCATCAGACTTCTGCATAACGGTAGATTGACCAAGATTCCAACCACCCCACGTAGCCTCACCGACAATTACTAAGCAATCAGCAGCTTTTGCAGACAACGCGCCAACAACGAATAAAGCGCAACATAAAATAGATTTTGTAAATGTTTTTAATCCCATAAACTTATATATTAAAAGGTTATTAAAATCAGATTTTATCTTATAATATAAATCGAATCCCTCTTACTCACCAATAATGATTTAGGCTTCTCCATTTCCTTTCCGAGTACAATATTACAAAGAAAATACGACACAAAAGGTGAGTACAAACTTTCCACTGATATAATATAAATCAATATAAGCCTTCCTATAACCCCCCAAACCCCAACACAAATCATAACAACCTATATATCAGACATATAACAACAAACAAAAACCCACATAAAAAGCACTACTTTATAGAAAAATATAAAGTAAGAAATAACATTATAAAATAAAAAGAGAAATCAATTTAACCCAAATCTGTCATTAAAGCCTAAACATATTGTAACCTAATAACCAAATTGGAATTAATAAGTAAGAGTCTTCAGTAATTTAGAATAATAAGACTTGCTCTTAAGTTTAGCATTTCAATAAATGTCAAACAGAGAAGCAGAGAACATAGAGGATTATTAAAAACAAAGTAATAGAAGACACAGAGATACCGTCGCGGCATGAAGTAACGGAAAATATTTACGAGTTTGATTAGAGATTTCAAACTCAAAGCATTTATGCCAAAACTTATCAGTAAACTTATGTTTCATCTCTGTATCTCTTTGTCCATCGCCATCTCCGTTATATTGCATTTAGCTCAGCTTACTTTTATTTTCATTTGCTGTCATTTTAACATTTGCGTAGAGTTCATTGTAAATCAACAAGTTAAACTACCACAACTGATGACAGCAGTGACAGGAAAGTTTGTTTTGAAGTGCCGAACTACAAATATAGCGACTTTGTTTGATATATCGTTATTTTACGTTTCCAAGTATTATTTTATATATTTTTCACTCTATACTTGGACGCAATCATAAAAAACATTATTTTTGCACAAGAATGTTAATTTAATGTTCTGCAAATGATGAGACAGGTATACTTTTTCTGAACAAAAATAACTACCTACCTTGACAATAGAATTATCTTACATTTAATGTTTAATCAAAAAATCAATTAACAACAATGATTATGAAAACAAGTAGATTAACCTTACAGCGTTTTTGCGTGATTATCATCGCTATGCTGGGTGCTTTTTTTGCATTTCCTCAAAGAGTGCAGGGACAGACAATACAAGCCTATGTACAGCAAAGTCCTGACAAGTCGACACTTACTTTCTACTATGACAGCCAGCGTAGTAGTAGAGCAGGTGCCACGTGGGGGGTCAATGACAAAGATGCCCAATTTAATTCAATTCCTCTTTGGGCTGGCGAACACAGTTCCCCTAACACTAAGACCACAAAGGTTGTGTTTGATGCTTCTTTCAAAAATTACCGTCCAACCACCACTGCTTATTGGTTTTACTTCTATCAGGCATTGACTACTATTGAAGGATGGGATAATCTCAACACCTCTGATGTGACAGATATGATGTCTATGTTTGAGAAGTGTAGCGCACTTGAGACACTTGACCTCAAGACCTTCAACACAACTAAAGTAGTAGATATGAGAGCGATGTTTCAAGATTGTAGTACTTTAAAGACGCTCAATGTCACGAGTTTCAACACCGAAAGTGTGAAGCTTATGGGTTCAATGTTCGAAAATTGCAGTTCTCTTGAGACACTTGACCTCAAGAGTTTTGATACTAAAAATGTGGAGGATATGGGAGGACTGTTCAAGACATGCAGTACTCTAAAGACACTTGACCTTAAAAGCTTTGATACAAGAAATGTTCAGAGTATGAGTTCTATGTTTAAAGGATGTAGTGCGCTTGAAACCCTTAATCTTGAAAGTTTTGATACAGAGAATGTTCTGTATATGACTTCTATGTTTGAAGGATGTAGTGCGCTTGAAACCCTTAATCTTGAAAGCTTTGAGACTAATAATGTTGATGATATGCGAAACTTATTCTATGGATGCACTGCGCTGAAAAGTATTGAATTCAAAAGTTTCAATACTGTGAAGGTGAAGGATATGTGCAATATGTTCAGAGAGTGTAAGTCCCTTGAAACACTCAATCTCAATCACTTTAATACGAAGAAAGTAGAGAATATGGCATATATGTTCAAGGATTGTCAGAAACTTACTACCATATTCTCTGCAAGGGCATGGGAATGTGAGTATTCCCCAAGTATGTTTACTGGCTGTACCAAACTTAAAGGTGTGGTGGCTTACAATGCCGACAACACTGATGCAGCTATGGCAAACCCTGAAACGGGATATTTTAAGAAGGTAGCACAACCTTATGCACAACTAAGTCCAGACAAGACCACACTTACTTTTTACGGCTCAGTAGGAAAAAGGTGGGGAAATTTCTTTATTTGATATCTTTTTCTTTCCTTTGCATTATGGAAGATACTTATCTATATCATTTAGCATCGTTGGTTCTCCCTAAGGATGTATTGGAATACTTCTCTGTAGTTAAAATAGAACCTAGTCCTTCATTATTACGTATCCATCTTGACGAGAAGATGGAGAAAGAACTTTCCGATGACCTTCATTTTGAGTCTAAAGGCTTTATGGATGCCGTAGAGGTTACCGACTTCCCTATTCGTGACCATAAAGTTATTCTTGTTCTTCGCCGTCGTCGTTGGTTAGATACGCGTACAGGCAAGAGTTTCTCTCTTCCTTTACAGATTGATATTACAGCCTCCGGCACTCGTTATTCCAAAGAGTTCGGAGCTTTTTTAAAAGAAACGTATGGAGACATCCCCAGTGACCTGCCGTACGCTTGAGGAATTTTATCATATCGATGGACATCAGTTTGAGAAACAATATAAGGAGGTGCTTAGCGGCTATAGGGATTGGGATCAGCTAGATCACGCTGAAGACTGGCTTGTGTTTCCTGATAATATTGGTTCACATCTTGCCATAGACGAGACCGCTCTCTTCAACGGAGAACTTTATACGATAGTAACTAATAGGGACAGACATGGCAAGAAGGGCTGCCTTGTAGCAGTGGTTGCTGGAACAAAGTCTGAGAAGGTATGTGAGGCCCTCGATAGGATAGATGAACAAAAGCGTGAAAAGGTCGAGGAGGTAACACTAGATTTGTCAGACAGTATGCGTAAGATAGTACGCCATAGCTTCCCTAAAGCCAAACGAGTCATTGATAGGTTTCATGTTCAAAAGCTTGCCTGTGATGCTGTACAGCAGATGAGGATAGACTATCGTTGGAGAGCCATACAGGAGGCAAATGATGAAATGCAGGAAGCCAAACTTATAGGAAAGAAGTATCAACCTCGCACCTTTGAGAATGGAGATACGAAGAAGGAACTGCTAGCCAGGAGTAGATATCTTCTGTTCAAGTCTTCGGAGAAATGGACAGACTCACAGAAACAGAGAGCTAAGATACTCTTCGAACTTTATCCTAAGCTTCAGACGGCCTATGGTCTGTGTCATTCCTTAAGAATGATTTTTGCCAAGAATACCATCAAAAATGCAGCAAGGTTATCAATGGCTAAATGGTACAATAAGGTGGAAGAGGCAGGGTTTGATTCTTTCAATGTTATTGCAGCTACATTCTATGAACATTATGATGATATCCTTAATTTTTACAACAATAGAGCATCAAATGCGGCAGCAGAATCTTTCAACTCAAAAATAAAATTATTCAGAACGAATCTGAGAGGAGTCAGGGACAAAAGTTTCTTTTTGTTTAGAATCAAAAAACTATATGCATAATCCCCACCTTTTTCCTACTGAGCCCCAATTTATGCAAAAACAACTGACGTGAACCACAAAAAAAGTGGGAAAAAGGCGCAATAAGCATAGAATTAGCACCTTTTTCTCACTAAAAACTCAAAAAGCAGCGCAAAAGTTATGATTTAAGCTCCTGCCTTTATGCAATATTCATTTTTGTGTTAGCGTGCTTATGCACAAGCACTTACACCATTTTGGTCTCGTTTGGGGCATTAAAAGCCTATTTTGGGGCATCGCCTACAGGCGTTTTTGCCTTTCTAGAAGTGGTGTAGTACTGAAATGCGTTTTGTAAAGTCTATTTACCGTAGCTTTCAATCATTACACCCAGCTTTTTAAACCCAAATCAATTGTAAGACCACTAATCACACAATTGATGTTGCTTACATTTCATCCAGTTCATCTTTTGTTGGCTTGTCGGCATCTTGCCTATGATATTGTTTGAGCGTAGTGCACCACATTTTCAATAACAACATCGGCAATGTGTCCAGCAATACACAAAATCAAAACAACTCTACCCACTGTTTTTGGATAAAAAGACATAATACCTAGTACGAAAACTTCACCCCAAGAAACAAACTGCGGGGTTGAGTAGGTCCGTAAACATAGTCGGAGGCACGCGAAGCCCCTTTATCCAAATCCTTTTGGTAAGCATCGAGCATGTTTTGCACCCCCGCACTAGCCTCCAATTTCACCTGCTTAGTTATGTAGAAATTATAGGCAAGCTTCAGGTTAAGCGTGAGAAACGCGGGAGTGTGCTCAATGATAGCAAAGTCGTTGGTGCGCTCGCTCCCCCCTTTGGGGTGACCAACATACATTCTACCCGTGTAAACGCCCGATAACGATAGGGCAAAATCGATGGTGGGATGCACAGTGAGGGTGAAATATCCGTAGGTGTTGGGCGTTCGCAGCAGACGTTTAGTGGTTTTAAACTCGGGAGCAGCATCGTCGTCCCATTCTTCGGGCGTGCGATAACGGCTGTTTTGCCAAGTAAAACCAGCTTGCAATTGCGCCCACGACGAGAGCGAAGCCTTGCCCTCGAGGTTAATTCCATACACCGTTGCACCGTTAGAATTGAAGCGTTCTTCAACACGTGCGCCATCAATAATCACATCATCAGCCAGTTTGCGTGTAGCAAACATGTTGTTAAGGCGTGTGTAAAAGCCCTCAATAAGAACGTTGGTTTGTACTGTTCCAAAACTTTTATAGAGGTCGGCCGATGCACTAAAGCTGTGCGAACGTTCCTCTTTCAAATCCTTAGCCAACGCAATTTTCACACGGTCGCCATCAGCAATACGCGTATGAAGGTCTTCATCAAAAGCCTGTGGGGCTCTAAATCCGCCAGCGTAAGTAAGTCGGAAATTGGTGTTGGGCGTGGGATTGTAGCGCAGATTAACGCGCGGACTAAAGATAAGATGCGAGATAAGGTTGTGTTTGTCTAGTCGTCCGCCCAGAAGCAAGCCCCAATGGTTGTTTTTCCATTCGTTTTGAGCAAAGAAGCTACCAATATTCACGCGCTGTTCCATCAGGCTGTTGTAGCCCAGAGAGTGGTCTTTAATGCGGTCGTAGCTATATTCGGCCCCCACAACAAGACTCGAAGGCATGAACCACAGACGGTCGAAATTGTACACATATTGCGCACCAGCTATGTAATTGATGTTATACGTAAGGTTATAGGCTCGTTGTGCTTTGTCGTAGGCTTGCGCATCGGCCAGCGTTTGTTGTTGGTTGGCGGGCAGCGTGGCGGCATCGTCTTCGCTCATATCGAGGTTAAGTCCCAGTTTATAGGCTTCGTTCAAGGCCTTAAGTCCATCGGCAGCGGTGGCCAGTTCGCCCAGTCCGCCGTAATAACTCTTACGGTCAACGTTTTGAAACGAGGCATAAGCACTGAAATGTCCCTTACCATTAAGGCTAAAGAGGTCGTAGCCCAAACTTCCGCCGTTGATGGTATGTTCGATTTGTTCGGCAATATTGGCCTCGTGAGCAGGCAAGTAAAGTTTGTTTCCGCCACGTCTATACTCCTTCAAGCCGTGGTATTTAAGGGTTATTTTGGAGTAATCGGTGAGTCGGAAGAAAGAGCTAAGCCCCACAGTTTTATTATCTAGCGTGGGAAGGTCGGTGTAACCATCGCCATCGCGGTCGTAAGCAGTGCGGTGTCGGCTTTGTCCATAGAGATAAAACCCAGCTCTATTATTGGTTGTAACAACCGATAGGTTGCCCGTGGTGTTGTTGTCGAAAGCAGTAGAGCCATTTGTTGCGCCTGTGATGGTGTGCGCCACATCGGCCGAATTTTCGCTAGGTTCTTTGGTAATGATGTTGATGGTGCCACCAATGGCCGAAGCACCGAAGAGCGCCGAGCCACCACCGCGAACAATTTCAACACGTTGCACCATGTTAGAGGGTATCTGTTCGAGTCCATAAACACCTTGAAGGGCCGTGAAAACGGGTCGCGAGTCGATTAATATTTGCGAATAATGACCATCAAGCCCATTGATGCGCACCTGCGAGAATCCGCAATTGGTGCAATTATCTTCGGTTCGCACGCCCGGTTGGAAGTTTAAACCCTGCACCAAGGTTGTAGAATGGGTAGACTCGAGCAACTTCGTGTCCAGAACATTCACAACCACAGGCGACTCACGTCTAAGTGTTTGACTACGATTGGCCGACACAACAACCTCGTCGAGCGCAATTTCGTCGGGTTTGAGCATCACATTCAGCTCATGGGTATTATTTTTTTGCGTTGTCACCTCGTGTTTGTAAGCCCTATAACCAGCCGAGCGCACTTCCACAATCACCTTTCCCACAGGCAGATTTCGCAGCATAAAATGGCCATCGGCATCGGTGGTGGTAGTGATAACTGTACCCAAAACCAGCACGCTCACGTGCGAAAGAGGATGTTGTGTTTTACTATCCACAACGCGTCCCTTAATATTGGCTTCGGTATTAACTTTCACTTCGTTCTCGTGCCTTGCGTAAGTGGGCAGCGAAAGAACGAACGTAGCGGCGAAAACAAACGCCGATTTACATAAAATCTGTTTTACGGTTCTTTTCTTTATCATTTTAAATTGTTTTAAATTCAGGTATGTTCTGTAAATCTTCGATATAGTCACAGCACGCCCCATAGGGCTTTTTGTGACCTTATCAATGATTCTAGAGCTCACCTTTGATTTGTTAATGCAAAGGTAGGATGTTGTAAGGAATAGTGCAATACCTAGAAGTAGGGAAAAAGCCTCACCCCTCTGCCCCTCTCCAAAGGGGAGAGGGGGTGGTATGCTTGATGTCTTTCGTAGTTGTTACGCCAGTTCGGGATAAGGATTTGCTTAGAAAAGTGGTTCTTCCGAAATATGGAGTGATAGACTAAAACTCTTATATAATAGGCACACGGAGTCACTGAGGGAACGGAGGTAAACGCAATGTCACGGAGGTGCCGACGGCACAAAGAGCGACGGAGGTGTAGCGTACAGATTCTTGATAACTATTTGGGGATAAACGCTTTGTATATAAATTGCTAATAGAATTGGCAAACAAGCTCCGTCGCTCTATGCACCGACGGTGCCTCCGTGACTTCCATTGCTTTTTTTAATAATCCTCTGTCCTCTCCTTTTCTCCGTGTAACCTTTCGTCAGAGAACTAAGTTTGGACAAATCTTTATCACTCCAAATTCCGGAAGAACCTTTTTTATTACGTTTAATGCCAAACAGTCCTACCCAAAATGAACAATTTTAAATGGGTATCCTTAACCATCTCCAAAACCACTCCTTACAATGAATGTAATTATTTTTCACATCCTCGTTTTGAAAAGATGCTCTTTTAGCTTCGAAAAGACGCCCAATTGGCTTGCAAAAGATGCCCTTTTGGGTGCTTACTAACGCCCTGTTGAACTCGAAGTAAGCACCTTTTGAAATGCACTTGTGCAAGTGTTTGATGCTCTGAGAGTTACAAAGACATTACAACCAGTACTTTTTGGAGCTTTTAAGAGAGTTTTCTACGCTTGTTTTGTAATAATTTTTCAGAGTGAGGGGAAGGTTATTTTCAGGTGAGGGAGTAAGGTTTAAGTCAATTAAAAAAGCCTGCCACGACCATGCGACAGACTTTCAAACTAATACCTTATGCTTTTAACTTAAAAGAGTTTTCAATACTTGCGATTTCAGCATGGAATCCTTTGTCAACCTTTAGTCGGTCTTCAATCTTTGAACAACTGTGGATTACGGTGCTGTGATCACGATTACCCACCAACTTTCCGATACGACTTGCAGGCATCTTCGTATATTTCTGTGCCATATACATGCTCACTTGGCGTGCCATCACAATGTCTTTCTTACGAGAACGAGAGTTGACTGCCGACATCGTAACGTTATAATGAGAGCAAACCTTGTCCATGATATCGTCAATTGTCAGCGGTTCGTCGTCAATCTTCACTGCACGTTTGATAACACGCTCAGCCAATCGCATATCAATATTACTATTGTAAACGACACTGTAAGCGAGGAGTGAGTTGATAACACCTTGAAGGTCACGTACGCTACCATTAGCAGTTTCGGCGATGAAGCGCACTACATCCTCTGGAATGTTAAGACCATCACGCTTAATCTTGCTATGGAGAATATCCACACAAAGCTGTACGTTTGGCTTTTCTAACTCTGCAATCAGTCCACAAGAGAAACGTGTCAGCAGGCGGTCGTTCATACCCTTGAGATCTACTGGTGGACGGTCGCTCGCTAAGATAATACGTTTTCCGTTACGGAAAAGGTGGTTGAAGATGTGGAAGAAGGTGTCCTGCGTCTTTGTAGCAGTAACCCATTCCTGAATATCATCGACAATCAGAATGTCAATTGTCTGATAGAAGTTGATAAAATCGTTGGTAGTATTCTGTCGTACAGAATCGGTGTACTGTACTTGGAACAGACGTGCAGACACGTATAACACACGCTTTTGTGGATAGAGTTGCTTCGCTCTTAATCCGATAGCATTAACAAGGTGGGTCTTACCACAGCCCGATGGTCCATAGATGAACATTGGGTTAAACTGTGTTGTGTTAGGGTGTTCTGCGATAGAAAGACCGATAGAACGAGGGAGTTTGTTGCTGTCGCCTTCAACATAGTTGCTGAATGACTTATGAGGATCGAGCTGCGAATCGAGGTCCTGTGGCACTGTATCCAACACGGTTGGGCTCTGATTAGCGCGAGCAGTAGGACGCTGTGAAGAGATGTCTTCTACGGTGTCCTGCTCTAAGTCTTGTGACAAGTGATTCTCCTGGTCAACCATTACACGATACGTCAGTTGTACGCCTTGTCCGAAGACACGCGTCAACACCTTACGTAGTAAGTCTACGTAATGACCTTCCAAATACTCATATACGAATTGGCTTGGGACCTGAACTAACAATGTCTTTGATGCTGGCTTGTACGACTGTAATACAATCGGACGAAACCAGGTGTCAAATTGCTGCTCGGTCACATTCTCCTTTATGAGCTGGAGGCAACTATCCCAAAGATTTTTAGGACTGACGTTCATAATTGGTTATCTATAAATATCTATGTCTTTCTCGAAATAGTGGCTTGCCGACTATCTCTGTTTTGATTTGATAGTGCAAAGATAGTAATTTATTTATAAAGAGAACTATCTGCAATATTACATCTCAAAGACGAGAAAGTTTGTAAATCGTTATATCTGTGGAGGTTGCGTTATCTTTCTTATCAACCTCTCATTTTGCGTAGTTGTGTAATTGTAAGTATTTGAAAAACAACAAGTTTTACCCAGCTTATACCCTTTATGATGCTGAGAGTGAAACAAACGCAGGGAAAGCGCAAAGAAGCTGATATTCAAACAGCTTCAAAACACTTTCCCTGCGTGTGAAACATTGACAATATTATTTAGACTATATTTAAATTACTTGTCTTTTCTACCAAAGATAGAGAAGTGAACATAACGCTTTGGATGTGCCTTGAGATTTGTCAAAAGACTATCTGCAGAGCGCATCGTGCTATTAAGATTATTGTACAAAGAGGCATCATTGAGCATCAAACCCATTGTACCCTCATTGCTATTCAGCTTAGCTGTGAGCGAGTTCATATTGTCTATGGTGGCATTCACCTTAGCCATTGTAGTCTCAACATCGAGTCCGTTCACCTTATTATTAAGGGTAGACATCATCGTATTTGCGCCACGGATAGCCCCACGAGCCTCTGTAATGCCTCTGTTTGCGTTCACCATCATGCCGTTGGCATTGTCCATCACCTTACCAGCTTTCGCAGTCATAGCAGGCAAAGAAGTATTAACCTGAGCCAACAACGTGTTAAGCTCGCGAGTAGAAGTAGTGAGGTTAGCTGTTATCTTATCCACGTTATGAACCGAACTCTGAAGAGCTGGGTCAGCAAGGAGCGTATTCACACTGGCAAGGATGCTATCCAACTTTGGCAACATCTTCTGCATTGAAGGTACCATACTCTTCAAGTCGCCTAAGGTACCATCGTTGATACCACCGTCAATCCAACCATTTGGCTCCAAAAGCTTCGTGCCTTTACCAAATTGCAGTACGACCTTCACATTACCCATGATGTCGCTAACAATCTCAGCGGTAGTACCCTCTGGGATTCTCAATGTCTTTTCAACATCGATATCAACTGTGATTGACTCATCTAACCTATCATAGTCATAATCAATATTCCTAACAACACCCACCTTAAAACCGCGAGCATAGACAGGGGTTGACGTAGATAAGCCAGTGATGTCATTGAACTTAATCTTGTAATGTGTCTCGTTCCCAAAGATTGACAAACCCTTTAAGAACTCCATTCCAAAGAACAGCACAACAACTGCAAGTATAGCTACAACTGCAATCTTTACCTGTGGTGTAAAAACTTTCTTCATATCCGTTTTATTTACTTATTCTTTTTATTCTTAAGAAACTCTGCTATTGCCTGATTGACATCCATACGAGCACCATCTTTATAAGCAATGATGAAAGCTTGTGGGAAGTCTTTCAACAGCTTTTCGCGCATTCGCGCTATCTCATTATAATTCGTACTGGAGCCTATAACATACTTATAAAAATTGCCTTCC
Source organism: Prevotella melaninogenica (assembly GCF_003609775.1). NCBI lineage: Bacteria > Pseudomonadati > Bacteroidota > Bacteroidia > Bacteroidales > Prevotellaceae > Prevotella > Prevotella melaninogenica. The sequence continues at coordinate 650,903 of NZ_AP018050.1, read as the reverse complement.
TGTATACAATCAAGATCTGTACGACCACGGAACTGTTCGCTACCTGGTCGTAACTGACGGTTGGCAGCAAGCACCTGCACCTTAAACGTGGGTGCGCTATTTGACGCCCCAGCTTCAGAATCATTACAAGGAAGCAACTCTCGAATCGCATCAGAGATCCTCTTCTTTGCTTCTTGCACCTTATTCATAGGGCGAGGCTTTGGTGCAGGCTCTGATGAACGAGGCTGCTCCACAGGCACTGTAGAACGAGAACGCTGCACAGGAGCCGTTGTGCGAGGTTTCTCAACTGGTGTAACAGGGCGCGGCTTGTCTACTGGAGTTGTTGGAATAACGCGATCCACTACGATTCTCTTGTTCTCTACAGGGCGGTAAGGCACTACGATACGTGTGTCGTACGTGTTCTTGTATTGTACAAAAGCATTGTAAATGCCTTTTGCCATGGCATCTATACCAGTCGAAGAGTTCAGATACTCCTCCTCATCTGCTGCTGTGATAAAGCCTAACTCTATCAAACAACCAGGCATAAAGCTCTCTCGCAACACGAGGAAACCAGCCTGATGAACACCCTTATCGATACGTCCAGCAGTAGAACAAACAGAATTCTGTATCATTCGAGCTAACTCAACACTTCGCTCCATGTTCGCATTCTGCATGAATTCAAACATGATATAACTCTCTGAAGAGTTTGGGTCAAAACCCTGATAAGTCTGCTGATAGCCCTTCTCCATTGAGATAACGCCATTCTCACGCATAGCAACATCAAGGTTAGCTTTCGCACGGTGCATACCTAAGGTATAAACCTGAAATCCCTTTACATAACGACCTGATGCAACAGAGTTCGTATGTACTGAGATAAAAAGGTCTGCCTTAGCTTTGTTGGCTATATCGGCACGCTGATGCAAAGGAATAAACACGTCTGTCTTACGAGTATATATCACATTAACATCTGGTAAATTCCTCTCAACATAACGGCCAAAAGCCAAAGCTATATTCAAGTTGATGTCCTTCTCCTTTGATATTGCACCTATAGCACCAGCGTCATGACCACCATGACCGGGGTCAATAACCAGTGTAAATCGTCCGTCTGCAGCCCATGAAAGACCTACTGACAAGACCAAGAAAACAAAGAGAAGCGATATTTTCTTAAACATACTTAATTATTTAAAGGGCAAAGATACGGCTTTTCCTTGGGAAACCAAGGCTCTAATCCATGGTTTTATCATTTATTAAGTGTAATTCCACGCCTGCCCCATCACTATCAGCACCCATTGGAGGATTAAGCTTCACGAGTTTTAAGTCGATACTACTTAGCATTGGAAAAGCCGCACACAATGCTTCAACAATGGAACCAGCGACTGACTCTAACAGGCGAGCGGGTTGTTTCATTACTTCTCTTACGACATTAAAAGCCTCTGCATAGTTCAACGTGTCAGCTACATCATCGCTCTCCATTGCCTTTGCGAACGGATAACCTAACCGCAAGTCGAGCACATATTCATTACCGACCACACGTTCCTGCTCCCCTACTCCAATACGAGCATGGAAGTGAAGACCTTCCAGAAGAATATAACTTGTCATTAATTTCATCATTCGTTAAGAGAAGTGAGAGCAAGACGAGCTGTCCGCCCTCTATGTTAACCCAAATCAGTCATTAGTCTACGATATGTATATTAATGGTTTTCTAATGACCGAATTGGGATTTTATTGAACTTTACTGCTAACCGTTTAGCCACAACGTGAGGCTCCACAGTTGGTACAAATCAAGCATCCTTCTTGATAAACAAGGGTTTCTTGGGCACAGACTGGACATTTCAAGCCTGACGCACTCGTACCATCAGTAACATACTTCTTCAAAGCTCGCTCAACACCATTCTTCCAAGTATTGATGCTTTCATTCTTCAATTGCAGCGAACCAACGAGCTTGATGACATGATCGATTGGCATACGATAACGCAATACACCTGAAATCAACTTCGCATAGTTCCAATACTCTGGGTTAAACTTCTCTGACAAGCCTTCAACAGTGGTCTTATAGCCACGCTTATTCTCAAACTGGAAGTCGTAACGATGGTTACCATCTTCGGCTGTCTGCTTGATAATCTTACCCTTAGTAACGCTCTTTGGAAGGGCAATACCCTCCTCATCGTCCTGCAAACCTGTAAAGATTTCGTAAGGATAACCATCTAACAAGCCAACGAAAGCTACCCATTTCTCTTTATTGTTTTGGAAGCGTACGACGTCACACTCCAATTCCTTTGGACGAACCTCAATAACGTTTGGATGGTTACAGATATGCTCATGATGTTCCTCTGCTGAGTTAAGGTCTTTTGCCTTCTCCTCATCAGCAGGCTTTTCTTCCTTCGTCTTATCCTTCTTCGATACAGAAATCATCACACCCGAGCGACTTCCGTCACGATAGATAGTACAACCCTTGCAACCACTACGCCATGCCTCAACATAGAGTTTATTCACTAACTCCTCATCAACCTGATTTGGAAGGTTCACAGTCACAGAGATTGAGTGGTCAACCCACTTCTGAATTTCGCCCTGCATACGTACCTTCATCAACCAGTCGACATCGTTTGCGGTAGCTTTATAATAAGGAGAACGCTTCACGAGTTCGTCAATTTCTTCCTGACTATACTTCTTCTGCGTATCAATTCCGTTCACCTCCATCCATGTCAAGAACTTACGGTGGTAAACAATGTACTCCTCAAAAGAGTCGCCCACCTCATCTACGAAGTCTACATGTACGTCCGTATCGTTTGGATTCACCTTACGACGACGCTTATATACAGGCATGAAGACTGGTTCAATACCCGATGTTGTCTGTGTCATGAGAGAGGTTGTACCCGTAGGAGCAATCGTCAGACAGGCAATATTTCTACGACCATACTTCTTCATATCTTCGTAAAGCTGACCATCAGCCTCCTTCAAACGAAGGATAAACGGATTCTTCTCCTCACGCTTAGCATCGTATATCTCAAACGCACCACGCTCCTGTGCCATTGTCACCGATGAACGATAAGCATTCAGAGCTAATGTACGATGAATATCAACCGAGAAGTCGGTTGCTTCTTGTGTTCCATAACGCAAGCCCATAGCTGCAATCATATCGCCCTCAGCAGTGATTCCCACACCTGTACGACGACCCTGACAACTCTTCTTCTTAATCTTCTCCCAAAGATGATACTCTGCACTCTTCACCTCATCAACCTGAGGATCGGTCTTTATCTTCGACATAATGAGGTCGATTTTCTCCATCTCAAGGTCGATGATATCGTCCATCAATCGCTGTGCGAGCTGTGCATGACGCTTAAACAATTCCATATCGAAGCGTGCATGGTCTGTGAATGGGTCGATAACATACGAATAGAGATTCAATGAAAGGAGTCGACAACTATCGTATGGACAGAGCGGAATCTCACCACATGGATTCGTTGAAACAGTCTGGAAACCAAGGTCTGCATAACAATCAGGAATACTCTCTCGGATAATTGTATCCCAGAACAACACGCCCGGCTCGGCACTCTTCCATGCGTTATGTACAATCTTTTCCCATAATTCCTTAGCAGAAATCTCCTTCGTTACACTTGGTTCGCTACTATTGGTAGGGAACTGCTGTACGTATGTCTTATCTTCAACGACTGCCTGCATGAACTCATCGGTAATCTTTACAGACACGTTAGCACCAGTCACCTTACCTTCTTCCATCTTGGCATCGATAAACGCCTCTGAATCTGGATGCTTAATACTTACCGAAAGCATCAAGGCACCACGACGACCGTCCTGCGCTACCTCACGAGTACTGTTGGAATAACGCTCCATGAAAGGAACAAGACCCGTTGAAGTCAGGGCTGAGTTGTTCACTGGTGAGCCTTTCGGACGGATATGGGTCAAGTCATGTCCCACTCCACCACGACGCTTCATCAGCTGCACCTGCTCTTCGTCAATACGCATAATGGCACCGTATGAATCGGCATCACCGTCCAAACCGATAACGAAACAGTTAGAAAGTGATGCTACCTGATAGCTATTACCGATACCCGTCATCGGACTACCAGCAGGGATAATATATCTGAAATGGTCCAAGAGGTCGAATACCTCCTGTGCCGTCAATGGATTCTTATATTTATTCTCAATACGAGCTATCTCGTTAGCAATGCGCCAATGCATCTGTTCTGGCGACTTCTCATAGATATTTCCGAAGCTATCCTTCATCGCATACTTGTTGACCCATACACGAGCAGCAAGTTCGTCTCCGCCGAAATAAGCTAAAGTAGCTTGAAATGCTTCATCAAATGAGTAAGTTTGTTTGGTTTCCATTATTGTCGTTTTAGAAAATATTTCGACTGCGAAGTTACGAATTGTTTTCCAAAATAGAAAACATTTACTTAACTTTGTAGCATCAAAATTATCTAAAATGAAAACTATTAATACAAGAAAGACGATAAGAAAATACACCAACAAGGATGTATCGGAGGATTTACTGAAAAATCTATTAGAGAAGGCTGAACGTACCCCAACAATGGGAAACCTGCAGCTTTACTCAGTTGTCATCACACGAAACGAGGAAAAGAAGGCGCAATTGGCACCTGCTCATTTCAACCAACCGATGGTCATGGGGGCACCTGTGGTCCTCACCTTCTGCGCGGACTTCCGTCGTACTACGCTCTGGGCGGAGAACCGTAAGGCAACACCGGGTTACGACAACTTCCTTTCTTTCCTCAATGCTGCTACTGATGCGCTGCTCTATTGTCAGACTTTCTGCAACCTTGCAGAGGAAGAAGGCTTAGGCACTTGCTTCTTGGGAACAACCATCTACAACCCTAAAACTATCATTGAAGCATTACAACTCCCTCGCTTAGTGATGCCTGTCGCTACGATTACCCTCGGTTGGCCTGATGAAGATCCAGCCCTTGTTGACCGCCTTCCTATCGACAGCATTATCCACAACGAAACTTACGAAGACTATACGCCTGAGCGTATCGATGCTTTCTATACGCCAAAGGAGCAGTTAGAGGAAAACAAACATTTTGTGGAAATCAACAATAAAGAAACCCTCGCACAGGTTTTCACCGATTTAAGATATACGAAAGAAGCGAACGAAGCCCTTTCTAAAGTATTAATAAATTCACTTAAAAATCAAGGATTTATAAAGGAGTAAACAAACCATCAACAACCAACAGCCAACACAGCAAAACTAAAAACGGAGATTTATATAAATCTCCGTTTTTACTTAATATCACTTATCTCCCTTTAATATAATCCCCTCTTTTATTTTACTCCTTGATGTTACTTTGGAGAATGTATAAACAGCATTGTTTGCATTATCTGGCTCAAGAACCTTGAACTCCAAGTTCCAGCCTTTATCAACCATCCAATTAAGGAAACTTACAGCTGTTAAGAATTTAATAAATTTCCCTTGCTCATCTACTGGTCGTGTCTTCTTTTCTGATTCAAAAAGAGAAGAGTTTTCTCTCAAATCACCAAAATCAAGATAAACGATATAACTCTGCCTATTTAAATAGCCTTCTGCTTCGCAATAGTACTTCTTATCTTGTGCCATAAGCACGATTGGCACACAAAATAATAGGATTAGTAAAAATAAGTTTTTCTTCATAATTAATAGTTTTAGTACAACATATTTGCAAAGATAATAATAACACCCTTTTCTTACAAATATTTTGTAAACTTTCTACTTATTACATCTATTTTGTCCCTCTTTTTCATGTGTTTTGTGATGGTGCTAACGCCCCGCACATCATGTGCGGAACGTTAGCACGCTATGTGCGAGGCGTTAACAGTATGGCAGAAGATAATAAAAACTCACCCCCAGCCCCATCTTCGCGCGGGAAAGAGAGGAAGTGCAGGAAACACCATGCTTGCGAATAACTGAAAGCCTTTCCCTAATTTATAGGGGTATCACGCATACTACTCCCCTCCCTTTGGGGGAGGGGCAAGGGGGAGGGGCTGCTTGTTGTGGTGATTGGTTGCTGTTTTACTCTTTCTTTTTTCCCAATTTCCCTTGCTTTTCAATATTTTTTTATATATTTGCGAACGAACAAGGAAAGACTATTACACAACCTAAATATTTTGAATTATGGAACACATCCCACAAGTTTTTTGGCTCATTCCCATTGCATCAGTGTGCGCACTGGGTATGGCATGGTATTTCTTTAAGTCTATGATGCAAGCGGAGGAAGGTACACCCCGCATGGTTGAGATTGCTGAATACGTACGTCGTGGTGCCATGGCGTATCTGAAACAGCAATACAAAGTCGTATTGATGGTTTTTGTCGTTCTTGCTATTGTCTTCGCCATCATGGCATACGGCTTCAATGCGCAGAATGAATGGGTACCCTTTGCCTTCCTAACTGGCGGCTTCTTCTCTGGTCTTGCAGGTTTCTTCGGTATGAAAACGGCTACCTATGCCAGTGCCAGAACAGCCAACGCAGCACGCAACGGACTCAACGATGGACTCAAGATTGCCTTCCGTTCGGGCGCAGTCATGGGACTCGTTGTCGTAGGATTAGGCTTGTTAGACATAGCCATTTGGTTCATTGTCCTCACTTGGTTCTATTTTGATAAGATGACAACGAGCGAAATGCTTATCACCATCACAACAACGATGTTGACCTTCGGTATGGGTGCATCTACACAGGCTTTGTTTGCTCGTGTGGGTGGCGGTATCTATACAAAGGCTGCCGACGTAGGCGCCGACCTCGTGGGTAAGGTCGAAGCTAACATCCCTGAAGACGATCCACGCAACCCTGCAACGATTGCCGACAACGTAGGCGACAACGTGGGTGACGTGGCGGGTATGGGTGCCGACCTATACGAGAGCTACTGTGGTTCGATTCTTTCTACCGCTGCCTTGGGTGCAACCGCCTTTGCAGCCTCATCAGGCGATATGCAACTAAAGGCTGTCATCGCACCAATGCTCATCGCTGCCGTCGGTGTTTTCTTGAGTTTGTTCGGTATTTTCCTCGTAAGAACGAAGGAGGGAGCCACGATGAAAGACCTTCTCCACGCCTTAGGATTAGGCACAAATACGGCTGCCATACTCATCGCTGCTGTTAGCTTCCTCATCCTCTACCTCTTAGGCTTGGAGAACTGGCTCGGTGTTAGCTTCTCTGTCATTGCTGGTTTGGCTGCTGGAGTTATCATCGGTCAGGCAACGGAGTACTATACTTCTCAAAGTTATATGCCAACAAAGGGAATTTCGGAGGCAAGTCAGACGGGTTCGGCAACAGTTATTATAAAAGGTATCGGTACGGGTATGATTTCAACCTGTATTCCTGTCCTTTCCATTTCAGTGGCTATCATGCTGAGTTATCTCTGTGCCAACGGCTTTGACATGTCAATGTCAGCACTCTCTATTCAGCACGGACTCTATGGTATCGGTATCGCTGCGGTGGGTATGCTCTCAACCTTGGGTATCACCTTGGCAACAGATGCCTACGGACCGATTGCCGACAACGCTGGCGGTAATGCGGAGATGAGCGAGTTAGGAGCAGAGGTGCGCCAGCGTACTGATGCCCTTGACGCCTTGGGTAATACGACAGCCGCTACGGGTAAAGGCTTTGCTATTGGTTCGGCTGCACTGACAGCATTAGCATTGTTGGCTTCTTATATCGAAGAAATCAAGATTGCCATGGCTCGTGTCGGTACACAAATGACCAACGTTGCAGGTGAAACGATTGATGCCACAAAGGCTACTATCCCAGACTTCATGAACTTCTTCCAAGTAAACTTGATGAATCCAAAGGTTCTTGTCGGTGCTTTCATCGGTGCTATGGCAGCCTTCCTTTTCTGCGGACTGACAATGGGTGCCGTTGGTAGAGCAGCTGGAAAGATGGTGGAAGAGGTGCGTCGCCAGTTCCGTGAGATTAAGGGAATATTAGAAGGAACAGGCACACCAGACTATGGACGATGCGTGGAAATCAGTACACAGAGTGCACAACACGAGATGATTTTCCCATCGCTTTTAGCCATCATCATCCCTGTTGTCGTCGGTCTTTTGCTCGGAGTGGCAGGTGTATTAGGCTTGTTAGTAGGCGGTTTGGCAGCCGGCTTCACCCTTGCCGTATTCATGTCGAATGCTGGTGGTGCGTGGGACAATGCGAAGAAATATGTCGAAGAAGGCAACTTCGGCGGTAAAGGCTCTGACGCTCACAAGGCAACTATCGTCGGTGACACCGTTGGCGACCCATTTAAAGATACTTCTGGTCCATCGCTTAACATCCTTATCAAACTCATGAGCATGGTCAGCATCGTGATGGCAGGACTTACCGTTGCTTGCTTATAGACGCTGTCGAAAGAGTTATTCACACGAAAACGAACTTATCTTCACGAAAAGAAAGGCTTTCCTTTGTGGCAAAAGCGTTCTTTTTGTGAAGATAACTCATAGTGTATAGCCGTTGAAACGAAAAGAAATATATTTACATTACTTCCCTTATCCCATCTTTTAAAAGCACAGAAAGAGCCTTTCTTTTTTGCCTTTATAACTATCAATCATTCAGGATGTTATAAACTCACATTATAAAAGGGCGTTACTTAGACCTCAAAAGGGCGTTACTTGGATTTCAAGTAACGCCCTTTTGCAAGCCTATTAAGCCTTAATTCAATTCGAAATGAGCATGAATTAAAAATGAGGTTGTGAAAAATTAGGACAAAGCAAGCCTCGTCACTCGTTCTGCCTCTCGAAGTATCTCACGATGATCGAAAGCCAATTCGGGGAGTTCAGTCAGTAGGAACCACCTTGCTTGTGCTGCATCGTCCAAGCCACTGACTTCGGCAGGCTTATCAAGAACCGTATAATAAGCCACAGTAATGATTCGCTCGCGTGGATCACGGTTGACAGCATCAAAGACACCAACGCGAAACAACTCGCCCACCTCCAAACCTGTTTCTTCTTTCAGTTCACGACGAGCAGCATCAATCGTTGTTTCGTCGATATCCATAAAGCCACCCGGGAAAGCCCATTTCCCCTTACAAGGCTCATTCTTCCGCTGTATCAACAGCAGTTTCATCCCTTCTTCAGTACGTGCAAAAACAAGACAGTCAGCCGTTACGGCTGGGTGCGGATATTGGTATGTGTACATTTATCGTTTCTCTATTTATAAAACTCCTTTCTCTCTCATATAATCTGTCAAATCTTCCATCAAGTAACGAGAACCAAAGGTATGCAAAACATCATAAGAAGGCACAATATATTCATCCAATATACCAGAGGTTTTCAACCTACGGTATACTTCTTGTTGTGGTAGTTTCAGCATTACTGACAACTTACCTATGCAATAAGTAACAAACTCTAACGTCTTTTTATCCATATCATTACTAAACTTAGATACGATAAGCTTATAAGTAGGGCAAATATACAAATAATATATGAAAAGAAACATTAACTGATAGAATATTTATTTAAGCAACTAAAAAGTATGAAAAATATTCTTTACTGAATGTTTTTCTCTATGATTTTTCTTACCTTTGCGACCTTATGGAATTTAGAACAATTGTCAACATCCCCCGTCCGACATTTGAGTTGGAGCCTTGCGAACGGATTCTTTTCGTTGGGTCGTGCTTTGCTGATAATATTGGCAAGCGATTCGAAGAGGAGAAATTCCATGCCGTGGTAAATCCTTTCGGTGTGATGTACAACCCTGTTTCAGTGCTACATACGGTAAAGAAGTTGGAGAGCCAAGCCTTTGACACAGCCGTATTCACCTTGGGAACAAACCACGTCTATGTGGAGCGGGCGACAGGTGAGATTGTTGACAACTGCCAGAAACGTCCACAGCGAGAGTTTGAAGAGCGCGAACTCACTATTAAGGAATGCGCAGAAGCACTACATGAAGCTATTTCCCTATTACGACAAGCGAATCCAAAGGTTAATGTTATCCTGACGGTTAGTCCTATCCGCTATGCTAAATATGGCTATCACGGAAGTCAATTGTCAAAGGCTGTACTGCTATTGGCAACAGACAAAGTGGTGAAAGAAAATGGTGATAAGGTCTATTATTTCCCAGCTTATGAGATTGTTAATGACGAACTGCGCGACTATCGTTTCTATAAGGCAGACATGCTGCACCCCAACGAACAGGCTGTAGACTATATATGGGAACAGCTTGTGGCAACCTGCTTCTCCACTGAAGCTAAAGAGTTTCTTAGAGAATGGCAACCGATTAAAGAGGCATTAGCCCACCGCCCGTTTAATCCAGAGGCAGCGGCTTATCAGGATTTCATAAAGAAAACAATGGAAAAAGCAAAAATGTTGAAACTAAAATATCCCAATATAGAATTGAATTTATAACTATGGAAGAAATGAACGACAAACAGATTGAACTGCTCTTAAAAACACATGGCATAAGACTGACTGCAAATCGCATACTCATAGCACGCACATTGTCAGGACTGGATAATCCAGCTTCTATGAAAGAGTTGGAAGCAAAGATTCAAACGATTGATAAGTCAAATATATTCCGTACACTATCACTATTTAAACAGCAGCACTTAGTACATCAATTGGAGGACGGGAATGATGTGGTGCGCTACGAATTATGTCTTAGCGATGAAGAGGATGAGGATGAGGATATGCACGTACACTTCTATTGTGAGCGTTGCCATCAAACCTACTGCTTCAATGACATACCAGTTCCGCAGGTAGAACTGCCCGAAGGATATGAGCAGTTTTCAATCAACTATATGATAAAAGGAATATGTCCTAAATGTGCTCACCGATATTATCTTAAATGATAAGACGAAAAAACCGCAAGGATAAGATGTTGTATTAAGACTTTTCACTACCTTTGCATAAGATATAAAACAATATAGGTAGTAATGAATTATACTATTGAGAAAGTAACGACGCTCATTGGCGCACGCCGTTATGGTGATAAGGATGCAAATATAAGCTTTGTTCTTACCGACAGCCGTTCTCTCTGTTTCCCTGAAGAAACATTGTTCTTTGCGCTTAAGTCTGAGCGTAACGACGGACATAATTACATCCCAGAACTTTATGCAAGGGGTGTGAGAAACTTTGTCGTGGAGGTAGTGCCTGAGGGTTGGGCTACTCGTTATCCTGATTCTAACTTCTTGAAAGTTGTTGGTTCGCTGGAAGCCTTGCAGCGACTGGCTGAACGTCATCGTGATGAATACTTGATTCCGATTGTGGGAATCACGGGTTCTAATGGTAAGACGATGGTCAAGGAGTGGCTTTATCAGTTGCTATCTCCGCAGATGGTGGTCACACGCTCACCTCGTAGCTATAATTCTCAGATTGGTGTTCCGCTGTCAGTATTGCTCTTGAGTGAAAATACACAGGTCGGTGTCTTTGAAGCAGGCATCAGTCTTCCGGGTGAGATGATGGCTTTGCACGACATTATCCAGCCTACTATCGGTGTCTTCACCACGCTTGGTACTGCCCACCAAGAGAACTTCCCATCCATAGAAGCTAAATGCCATGAGAAGATAAAACTCTTCCATGACACCGAGGCGATTGTCTATTCTTCGGATGACGAGGTGATGATGCAGTGTTTAAGCCAGTATGATTACAAGGGGCAGAAGCTGGATTGGTCTACTAAGAAGGAAGAAGCGGCTTTCTATATCAAAGCGATTGAAAAGAAAGACATTGAAACAACCGTTTCTTATACTTGGAAAGGGAAGACAGAAGGACAATATAAACTGCCTTTCATCGACGATGCCAGCGTTGAAAATTCTATCACCTGCGCAGTCGTTTCACTCCATTTAGGCCTAAATCCTGAGACCATTAGCGAGCGAATGGCACAATTAGAACCTGTCGCTATGCGCTTGGAAGTGAAGGAGGGACAGCATGGTTGTACGCTTATCAACGATTCTTATAACTCTGATTTCAACTCACTCGATATTGCACTCGACTTCATGAACCGTCGTCCTGACCATAAGGGACGTCGTCGTACATTGATTCTTAGCGATATTCTACAGAGTGGTGACACGGATAAAGATCTATATAGCAAGGTTGCTTTCCTATGCGAAAAGCGTGGTGTTGAGAAGTTTATCGGTATTGGTGAAGGACTGTTGGCACAGCGTTCTGCCTTTAAGCATTTAGGCGAAAAGCATTTCTTTGCTACCGTCAACTCCTTTATCCACAGCGATGTCTTCGCTAACTTGCACGATGAGGTTATCTTATTAAAGGGTGCAAGACAGTTTGGTTTCGACCGACTAACAGAACTCTTGGTGAAGAAGGTGCATGAAACAGTATTGGAGGTGAACCTCAATGCCGTTGTTGACAACCTCAACTGGTACCGCTCTTTCCTCAAACCTGAGACGAAATTGGTTTGTATGATTAAGGCTGACGGCTATGGAGCGGGTGCGGTAGAGATTGCTAAAACCTTGCAAGATCATCGTGTTGACTATCTTGCTGTGGCTGTTGCCGATGAGGGTGTGACCCTTCGTAAGAACGGTATCACAAGCAATATCATGATCATGAACCCTGAGATGACTTCCTTCAAGACGCTCTTTGACTACGACCTTGAGCCTGAGGTATATAGCTTCCGACTCATGGATGCACTCGTAAAGGCAGCACAGAAGGAGGGTATCACGGGCTTCCCTGTTCATATTAAGCTCGATACGGGTATGCACCGATTAGGCTTTGACCCACAGAAGGATATGGATGAGTTGATTGACCGACTGAAACATCAGAATGCTATCATCCCTCGTTCGGTCTTCTCTCACTTCGTTGGCTCTGATGCCGACAACTTCGACGAGTTCTCTGCACGCCAGTTTGCACTCTTTGATGAGGGTAGTAAGAAGCTTCAAGCTGCTTTCAGCCATAAGATTATCCGCCACATAGACAACTCTTCGGGCATCGAACACTTCCCTGAACGTCAGTTGGATATGTGCCGATTGGGCTTAGGTCTTTATGGTATTAACCCACGCACAAACAAGACAATCAACAATATCTCTACGCTGAAGACCACTATCCTTCAGCTGCGCAACGTACCAGCTGGTGAGACTGTGGGCTACTCTCGTAAGGGAACAATCGACCACGACAGCGTGATTGCAGCAATACCAATCGGCTATGCTGACGGCTTGAACCGCCATCTTGGCAACCGCAACTGCTATTGTTTGGTAAATGGTCAGAAGGCAGAGTATGTCGGTAACATCTGTATGGACGTAGCTATGATTGACGTTACAGGCATTGATTGCAAGGAAGGTGATAGTGTTGAAATCTTTGGTGACCACCTCCCAGTGACCGTCCTCAGCGACACGCTCGGCACAATTCCATACGAGGTTCTGACGACAATCAGCAACCGCGTGAAGAGAGTTTACTTCCAAGATTAAAAAAAAGAAAGATCCCTCCCCACATAGGGAGGGATATAATAACTTTCATTCTCTCACAGAATGCACAGATAAACAGACTTTACAGAACTTCTACACAGAGCCCTGACGGGCATGGATAGCACAGAAGCTACCACAACACACAGTATAGACTTTCCGTCTACAACCAATACAACCTAATCTACTATGCAAGAAAATGATATCACCTATAATATTATAGGAGCAATATACAAAGTCTATGCGGCACTGGGACCAGGCTTACTCGAATCTGTTTATGAGGAAGCTTTAGCCTATCAGTTAGAGATAAATGGACTAAAAGTAGAGCGTCAGGTGCATGTTCCTATATTTTATGAGGGTAAACAATTAGCTGATGATTTAAGATTAGATCTATTGGTAGAAGGTCAAATTATTGTAGAATTAAAGGCTGTAAAAGAATTGTTGGACACGCACTATAAACAACTCCTAACCTATCTGAGACTATCCAATCTGCACATTGGACTACTCGTAAACTTCCAAACTGCTGATATTAAACATAATATCCATAGAGTTATCAATGGATATAGATAATATTTGCAGACATCCATATCGTCAGAACTCTGTGCAATCTATGCCCATCAGGGCTCTGTGTAGAAGTTCTGTAAAGTCTGTTTATCTGTGTATTCTGTGAGAAAATTATAATAGAAAAAGGGAAAAATGGTAATAATATATTTAATTCTCGGCATTATCATCGGCGCAAGTATTATGCTGCTATGGATGAAGAACAAATCAACATTAGAGCAGAAGAAGGCTGGTGAGGAATTAGCTGTGCTCCGTAGCCAACTCGACACGGAACGGAGGAATATTGATGAACGTATTGCTGCAGTCAAAGAGAATGCTAACCAGCAACTTGAAGCAGAACGAAAGCATGGCGAACAGCTACGCAACGAACTGCAAAAGCAGGCTGAAGCTAAGAACAGACTGCTGCAAGAGGAGGTGCGCAACATGGCTGCACAGATGTTGGATGAGAGTCGAGAAAAGATGAATACGGCTGACAAAGAACGCCTCGACACCCTCCTCTCTCCTCTAAAAGAACGATTAGAGGCTTTTAATCAGACGGTTACAAACAATAGCAAGGAGAATACTGCCAATAAAACTGAGATTAAAACGACTTTTGAAGAGGCCTTGAAGCGCCTTCATGCAGAGCAGGAAATGACCATCAAAGCGATGCGTGAGGATCAGGAACGTGCTGTAAAAGAACTGCGCGAACAAACGGAACGCATTGGTAACGATGCTGCTTCGCTCACGCAAGCCCTTAAAGGCGACTCCAAGATGCAGGGTGATTGGGGTGAGATGATTCTCGAAAAGACCTTGGAAGACTGTGGACTTATTCAGGACCAACAGTATTTCCTGCAACAGAATTTCAAGGACAAAGACGGCAACAACTTCCGACCAGATGCCGTGATAGCCTTCCCAAATAACGAACGTGCGGTGATTGACGCCAAGGTTTCGCTGACGGCTTATCAGGCAGCTATCAAAGAGGAGGATGCTACTCTGCGCGAACGCTATATGAAGGAACACGTTACCTCTATCAAGAAGCATGTCGACGAACTTTCTGATAAGAACTACGAGAAACTTGTACCGGGCTGCATCGGCTACGTTTTGATGTTCATCCCTTACGAAAGTGGCTATTCTGCTGCCTTGAAGACCGACCCTTCTATCCTACAATACGCCTATCGCAAGCACATCATCATTCTGAGTCCAAGCAACCTGCTCATGGCTTTACAGCTGACACACACCATGTGGCAGAACTTCCGTATGACAAAGAATGTAGAGGAAATCCTCTATCAGTCTAACGAACTCTTCGATAAGTTCGTCACCTTTGCCGAGACTTTCGTGAAGATTGGTACGAATATCGAACGCCTACAACAAGACTTCAACAAGGCTAAGGGCCAGCTAAACGAAGGTAAGGGCAACATCGTCCGCCGATTAGAAGGCTTAAAAACATTAGGTATTAGTCCGAAAAAACAGATTCCAGAGAACTTGTAATCTGCTAATATAAGCCCTCACGAAGGGATAAAGAGAAGGTAAAACTTTCAAACATAAATAATCTAAGGTTTCTCTCACAGAGTGAACAGATAAACAGAAAGAACAGAAACACAGAGACCTAAAGGTCATTCGAAGACACAGATTCTATTGCTATACATTCGCAAAACTGCTCTGTGTACTCCAAGACCTTTAGGTCTCTGAGCATTTCAGTTAGCAAAAGGAAATCTGTTCTTTCTGTTTATCTGTGTATTCTGTGAGAGAATGGCATCAAATCAAAGACCAATGGTTTTAGAAATATTATTACAAAATATCCAACAAAAATCCTGCAAAAGGGGTTAAAAACAAGTGATTTTAGTACCATTGTAAGTCTTTTGAAATCAGATAGTTGCACAACTGCATTTCAAAAGGTGCTTAGTAAGGCTTCAAAAGGGCGTTAGTAAGGGGCTTAAAGAGCATCTTTTGCAAGCCAATTGGGCGTTAATTCAAACGCTATTAAGCCTTAATAAAAATCGAAGGGAGGAAAAATATTTACAAAGAAGATTGCTATTACTTAATTCGTTGACCACTAAAAACGCTAAAAAAACTACTTCAGCAGATACTGTTTTCTCGACTCAATAATATCTTCCATGTTCTCACTCGCCCACGAAATCAAGTTATTTATAAGCGGTAAGAGGCTTTGCCCTTTCTCCGTAAGTGAATATTCGACACGAGGCGGTATCTCAGGGAAGGCTTCACGAAGGATAAGTCCATCTCCCTCCAACGTCTTCAACGTTGCAGTCAGCATCTTTTGAGAAATATCGGGAATGTTACGCTGCAGTTCCTTAAAGCGTTGGCTATTGTTGTTCTCCAACGTGAAAAGCACCAACATTGACCACTTGTCCCCTACTCTTGACAGTACATTACGTATAGGACAATCTGGATAGAGAGCATCTCTTACTTCATTTCTATTCATACTTATAAATTCTTTAAGTCATATTACTGCACAAAAGTAACTATTATAAGCTAAGGCTCGTATCTTTTAGTGTTAAACTATGTAAAACGCATACCTATTAAGTGCTTTATTATCAGCATTACTTACCTCAAGGTAACTGGCTAACATTTGCGTACCTACTTGTGGATTAATCTGAAAGTCAATACCTTTGCATCATCAAAACAAACAAATCAATAAAACAAAAAGAATTATGAAAGCAATTGAAACGATCAAGAATGGTAAGAACTTCACAGCAGTAAACGTAGGTAAGCTCAGCGATATCAAGGACTATGTGCTCTCACTTGGAGAGATTGAGATTCCGGGTAAGGTATTCGTTAGTCAGGCATTGCAGACAACAGGTAGCGAACTCTCATTCCAGACACTCATTCCCGGACAGGATAGTGGTTTCCTTCACACACACAAGACACACGAGGAACTTTACTTTATCCTCAAAGGTGAAGGTGAGTATCAAGTTGATGGCGAGGTCTTCCCAGTGACTGAAGGTAGTATTATTCGCGTTGCTCCAGAAGGTAAGCGTGCACTGAAGAATACTGGCAATGACGAGATGTTAATGCTCTGCATCCAATATAAAGCTAACAGTTTTGCAGAGGAAGATTCCCCTATGACCGACGGCGTGATATTGAATGACGAACTAAAATGGTAATAGACCCACTCTTCCCAACGTGTCCGATACGTAATGTCCTTGCAAGGGTATGCGTGCCAGACACGCTTTGCCTTATCCAAGAATTAGGTAGGAAAGGTGAGGTGAGTTACGAAGCGTTAAGTCAAGACTTTTCCGACTGTCCTCTTTCCACCTCGCTAAAAGTCTTGAAAGAAGACAAGATTATCGTTGAAAACAACAAGCTATACAGCCTTTCAACCATCGGAAAGGGGCTCTATCCACTCGTCTCAACCCTCATCACTTGGTGCGAAAAGAATCTTTTCCCATCTACAACAAATAATAAATAGAACGAAATGGGATGTGGATTCTTCCAACATACTTTACTATGACAAATAAAAAAGAGTGAAAGAAAACACTGTTTCTTCCACTCCTTTTTTATTTTAATGTAGCTCTATCAGAAGCAAGGGCAGCAATTATGGGGATGCCCTACACTGATAGAAAGTCTTTACTTCTCCAATACCTTGAACTCAGCACCAGTTGCGAAGTCTTGACCAGACTGCTCACTGAGGGCTGTCAGACGAACGAAGCGAGCCTTAACAGGTGTGGTGAGGAGGATAGTCTTTTCCTTTCTATTGTTCTCAAACTCACCTTCAGCAACAGCCTTGCCCCATGTCTTGCCGTCGTTGCTTACCTGAATGCTGTACTTCTTGATGTTACCATTGTTGCTGTCCTGACGTGGAAGGTAGGTGAAACCCTTGATAGTCTTCATTCCACCACAGTCGAAGTCAACCCAGTGTGGGTGGTTAGCCACCGTAACAGAGTACATTGTGTGCCAGTAACTGCTTGGGTTGCCATCAGTAAGATGGCTTGCATCGCCCTCACCACTCTCCTGACTTGAAGCGAAGACCACTGACAATGGGATGCTCTCAATGCGTGAGAAGGTCTGAGAAGCTACGAGCCAATCATTCTCCTGTGCCCAAGCAGAGATAGTACCGCCATCGCGCAAGCTAACAGGACCAGTGTACTTCATGGCTTTCTTATTGCCATTAACACGATAGTAGATATCGCCCTTCGCACCGTTTGCATTGATTGTAACATTGCCTTCGCCATCACGGATGATAGTAAGTGGTGTAGCACCCTTAAGACTAACATTCGCATTGCTAACGAGGTCATTAGTCTTAACAGAGTTCATCGGACGAATCATATAACCGAAGGTGTGTGGCGTTGCCATTACACGGTCGCGCATCAACGGACCACCCTGTCCACAACTGTTACCACCAAGACCAGTGATAGCCATGTCAAGATGCAAATGAGTGTATTCACTCTGTGGCAACTCGTGTGGGTGATTAGCCATTGCAATGGTATTATCTGACCAAGGAAGCGCAGAGAAACTCATCTTATCCTTAGCCACGAAGATAGCACCATAGAGGGCATCGCCGCCATCATTGCCTGTAAGTGAGAGCCAACGAGTATCCTGATGGTTACCCGTATCTTGTGGTTTAGGGAAGGCAACGAACTCATCCTCAACTTCCTGCTGCTCGTAGATACCAATCATCTGACCTGTCTTACGGTCTGGATAGTTGTCTACAGTACCACGACCATAGTAAGTCAAGAGGTTGAGCTTCTTAGGAATACGTACGGTATAACCCAGCTTAGCGAGTGTGAGATTAGGCTTATTGCTTGTGATTGCGCTCTCGCTCTCGATGCTACCGTCAGGGAAGATAGTGTAAACCACCTGCGTATTGAAGTGGAAATCGTCCTTACCGAATGGCTTTTCTTTGTACTCGATGAGCTTCTTCCAGTTGGCGTTGCCACCTTCAAGGCGATAACCATAAGGTGCTTGTGACTCAACATTGAATACAACTGATACAGAACCGTCAGCATTTGCGTGGGTTGTATAGTTGGTACACTTGTGTTGGAGGTTATTCAAACCGTTTGCATACCAAGCCTCGTAAGCCCAGTTGTCATTGTTAACCCATGCACGGAAAGCGTTCAACTCTGGTCCACAACCATCTGGAATGACGGTCTTACCATCGTACTGGAGGTTATAGATAGTACCCTTAGCGAGGTCGAAAGTCGTTGTAAAAGTCTTGCCAGAGAAGACAATCTTATTGTCCTTTACGGCAGACATATTCACCTTACCTGCTGCTGCGATAGCTGGACGAGCCGCTGCCGCCTGTACAGGCAACTGCTCCTCAGCCTGAACATAACCTGCCTTTGCCCATGGCATATCATGCTTGAGACGATAAGTTACGTGGAGGAGGTACTCCTTATTAGGGTCAAGACCCTCGTTGAGTCCTGCGATTGTAATGCTCTTATGGCTTCTTGCTGGTACGCTACCAAGTTCAAGATTACCTTTCTTTACGGTTACACCATCAGCTGTTAGGCTGTAAGACATTGCATAACCACTGAGGTCATCAGAGTAGTAGTTCTTATTGAAGACATCCAAAGTAGCTGTCTTAGCCTCCTTCCAGCTTGTACCAATATACTGATACACCTTCTTCACCTCATAATACTGCGGTTTAGGCTGCTCATCACCGAAGATGATACCGTTCATAACAAACTGTCCGTCGTTAGGCGTATCACCGAAGTCACCACCATAAGCAAGGTAACGCTTGCCATCTTTTGTGTAGTTGTACATACTCTGGTCAATCCAGTCCCAGATCGCACCACCCATGAAGAAGTTAGTAGACTCCATTGCCTCCCAGTAGTCAACGAGGTTGCCCACAGCGTTACCCATCGAATGGGCATACTCTGAGATATGGAAAGGATACTTAATACCCATCTTACCCTTCACCGCATCACGTGTCCACGCAATACTTGGATACTGGTTAGAACCCATGTCCACGATGTCGTTATTGCGCTCATACTGTACTGGTCTTGAAGCATCGTAAGCCTTCAAAGAGTCGTAAGCTACAACGAAGTTATGACCCGGTCCTGCCTCGTTACCCAAACTCCAGATAACGATTGAAGGCTGATTAACCAACTGACGTGTCATTGCCATCACTCGATCAACGTGGGCTGCTTGGAACTCTGGCACGTGAGAAAGCGATGCCTTGCCATAGAAGTACTCATGGCTCTCGATGTTTGCCTCGCTCTCCAAGTAGATACCATACTTGTTACAGAGATAATAGAAGTAAGGGTCGTTAGGATAGTGAGAGGTACGCACGTGGTTAATGTTCGCACGTTTCATCAGCATAATCTCACGTTCCATCTGCTCACGAGAGATAACCTTACCCGTCAATGGGTTGGTATCGTGGCGGTTTACACCCTTGAGTTTCACAGGCTTACCATTGATATAGTAATATCTTCCAGCCAAACCGAACTCGTCCTGACTTGCAGGAGTGTCCTTGATTTCAACCGTACGGAAACCAGTTTGGAAACTTATCGTTTCAACAACCTTCTTACCCTGCATCAGCTCACCAACAACAACATAGACGTTAGGCTCTTCAGCTGTCCATGCTGCCGCATTGTTCACGATAAGTGTCTGACGAACGTTAGTCTGTCCGTTGCTGCTACAAGTGGTCTTTGCCTTCGCATCTTCGAAAGTTGCAACCAACTCGTTGTCATCAGCAAAGAGTCTGTTCTTATAGATGCTCCAACGAAGGTGCAAGTCTTTTGTATTCTTGGTTGTGAGGTTCTGCAATGTTGTATTGAGATCGACAGTACCCTTACCATCAGCGAATGAAGGGATTGCCTTCACGTCAGCAACGTGTACCTTCGGAGTTGCTGTAACGTTCACGCTACGGAAGATACCCGGCAGGCGGAACATATCCTGTGCCTCGAGGAAACTACCGTCAGACGAACGATAAACCTCCACTGCCACCTCGTTCTTGCCCTTAGTGATATAAGGGGTAATATCGAATTGTGCCGTGTTGCGCGAGTTCTTTGAGAAGCCCACGTAACGACCGTTAATCCACAAATAGAAGAATGAGTCTACACCATCAAAGTTAAGATAGACTTCCTTACCGTCCCAAGTTGCTGGGATATCAAAGCTTCTTCTGAACGAACCCACCTCATTACGATATTCGTAAGTAGTATAGTTCTTTGGCGGTTCACGCATAACACCCTTCTTCCAGTCACCCGGTTCGATGTTATATTTGAAGATAACCCACTGATTCACATAGATTGGCACACCATACTTCAATGTTCCATCCTTCTGAATACCCGCCATATTCCAGCTTACTGGCACCTGCAAACGATCCCACTTGCTGTCATCATAACCCTTTGTAAAGAAGTCCTTTGGACGCTCATCAGGGTTCTTTGAGAAGTGGAAACTCCACTCTCCTTCGAGAGAAAGGTAGTCCTTTGCGAACTCTGGCAAAACTTTTCTTGCCTCATCAACAGACGAGAAAGAAGAGAACAACGCACGAGCAGGCAACTTATTGTAGCCTAATGCACCCGGTGCTTGCCATTCATTACCAGTTGGTGCTGTTGCCTGACCGAAGAGATAGCCTCCCGCAGGGTAGTCATCAGCCTGTATAGGCGCAGCTGTTAATGACGATAATAATAAACCGAATAAAAATTGTTTATGCATAATAGTTAGGTGTTATACGCTTTCTGAACTGTCTCTGACCGCCTTTTTCAAGGCTTCTTCAAAGACGCTATGAGACTGCTACTCAGCTTGCAAGCCCCACTCCATTTTACAACGTAGGCAAAGTTAATAAAAAAAAACAAATAAGCAATAGGAAAGCAAGGATATTACGTAAATAATACACTCTTGAGAGCGAGTGGACAAGTGAACGGGTGGACGAGTGAACAAGTTAATAGTAAAGAAAGACAGAGTAACAAGGGGACGAGTGGACAAGTAAACGAGTAGACAGGTGAACAAGTTAATTGCGAAGGAAGACAGAGTAACACGGGAACGAGTGGACGAGTAAACAAGTTGATAGGGAACAAGTTGATTGCGAAGAAAGACAAAGTAACAGGAGAACAGGGGTAAATACTTATAATATATGGGAGGAGAAGGGCTTGAAAAAAGCAAGAGACTAATACACTTCTTACAAGAAGAGTTTAGTTTTTATTTGCTGTCACTTTTAACACTTCAAGTAATCACACTGTAAACTAACAAGTTAGACGAGTTCTTCGAGTGATAGCAGTGACAGCAAAGTTTGTTTTATAGAAATGTATTGGGAGAACAATGCAACATGAGGGGTGACAAGTTAGACGAGTGAACGAGTTGACAAGTTAACAGGTTGCTTATGGAGAATACAAGACAACATGAGAACTCGGTTTCCATTATGCAGCTAAATCTATAACAAGTCACAAGGAGCAACGACTTTCTGATTTGGGTCCATACCACGTCTTTTCATTAGTTTACCAAGTCCGAAGATATGATAAGACTTGATCGGCTTGGGCGTAACGAGTTGAATACCAAACTGATCCTTATAGATGTCGTATATAAGTTCTGAACAATAATACTTGTCATTATTAAACTTAAAGGCTAAATCATAACGCTTACCAAGGTATTTAGCGTACTTAATTTTGACAGGTTTGTTCAGTACTCGTCTTCTCTTATACCTTCCCATCTTACCCCTATCAATCCACGCTTTTAGTGGAGTGACCTTGACAACATTAGAAGCTTCAAGCACATAGAGTTTTCCCTCCTTTTCTACAATCACACCACAATGTGACCACGGAGAATTAGTTGCTAATTGAATAAAAGGTGACTGACGACTTTGCGATACTTGAAAGATTAAGTCTCCTTCTTTAAGATCATTCGTCACTCTTGGAGTTCGCTGCGCATACAACGCAATAGCAACCAATAGCAACATGATTATTGTCTTAAACTTTTTCATTATTATTCTGTTATTCTTTGACTTACAAGGACTCTAAAAATACATTTTCCGTTACTTAGGAGTAGCCGTAAATCGATTGCAAAGGTAATGATTCTAAAGCAGAATGTCAAGCGGAGCAGACTTTTTTCTTATAAGCTACTCTCTGTCTGACCTTTCCTAAAGTGAGAATACTATTAAAAAAGGTAGAAGTACTATGCTTAAAAATACTAAACAATAATCCACCTTAACTTTGCCAGCTCTATTTACCCTTGTTTAAATGGAAGATAATCTCAGAGTAACTGTTACTCCTAAAGAGAATTACGTTCGTTTGTCTTAATCCTTGTTGTAATGGAAGATACGCTCAGAGATTCGTATTTCGTGTGTCTGACAGTGGACTGTTGTCTTAATCCTTGTTGTAATGGAAGATACGCTCAGAGACAATTTTAACCAATTATTAACAAACTAAAAATGTCTTAATCCTTGTTTTAATGGAAGATACTCTCAGAGTATTGTACATGATCCGAACTGTAAGTGTATGTCGTCTTAATCCTTGTTGTAATGGAAGATACTCTCAGAGACAATTTTAACCAATTATTAACAAACTAAAAATGTCTTAATCCTTGTTTTAATGGAAGATACTCTCAGAGTATTGTACATGATCCGAACTGTAAGTGTATGTCGTCTTAATCCTTGTTTTAATGGAAGATACTCTCAGAGATTTCGGTAACCCAATAAAATTGCAATTAAAATGGTCTTAATCCTTGTTTTAATGGAAGATACTCTCAGAGATTTCGGTAACCCAATAAAATTGCAATTAAAATGGTCTTAATCCTTGTTTTAATGGAAGATACTCTCAGAGGGCAACGGCTTTTATTACTATTCTATTGTAAGGGCGGAGTCTTAATCCTTGTTTTAATGGAAGATACTCTCAGAGTATTGCTAATGTAGTTAACTATTGTAATCTTAATAAGTCTTAATCCTTGTTTTAATGGAAGATACTCTCAGAGAAATAAATAACACTATGCAATTGTCAGATTTAATGTCTTAATCCTTGTTTTAATGGAAGATACTCTCAGAGAGCAAGACATACGAATCCTTTGTATAAGCTGGATTGGTATTTATAAGACCAATAACGCCTGCTCTTGTTAACAGAAATCAACTGCTTTCTAAGCGAGTGCAAAGGTAGTAATTTTTAAGCAAAATGTCAAGGAACGCTGGGTTAAATCTTATCAACCAAAGGTGACTTTTTTATAGGTTATTGCCTATCTGATGTGTCCAAAAGCGGGAAGTGATATCCTCAAAGTTTCCATCTGTGCAGCGGTGGTACATTCGTTGATTGGTGCGTGGGGAATCAAGTCCACCAAGATGGCGGAGGTAGGGTCCCACTTTGATATAGTCGAAATGCTGTTGATTGATGAGCGGAGAGATTGCCGTGCGCCCAGTATACCAACCAACCTTCAAACCGTTGTGACGTTCTTGGACATATTTCGCAAGCAGGTCGACTGCCGCTGGGTCACCATCGCCACCCATAAAACCCACATAGGCAATGGTATCTTTCGCACCATGAATCAGTGCAGACAGTGCTTCAGCCGTCAATTCATCTCCCCTATTTGCCCACAAGAACTGACTATGGCAGCCCGGACAACGACACGGACATCCCGAAATATTAATGGCAAGTGTCACCTCATCGGGAAACTCCTGAAAGACGATATCTGTATTGATATAACGAAGCATTACTATCTGATTTTTTTTTCTAAACACGCTTATGTTCAAGTGATTATCTTCACCCACACAACACCGTGTCACCTCCTTTTATGTGTACGATTTTCTACCCTACAAAGATATAAAGAAGGTATTAAACAAAGCAGACTTTATCTGGAATTATTGATAAAATTTGTAAGGGACAACAACTTTACTAATACTCTAATAAATCACATTTAATAAGAATCATACATTTATATAAAGTTTGGTTTACAAATTGAAACTTTTCTATAAAACAAATTTTATAACCTCTGACTTTATACGCTTTTTTATCATGAATCATTATCTCTCATAACCTATACTTATGCTAAGGTTTATTTATAGGTTTTCAGGATTTTGGAGTGATAAGGTTTGACATTTAAAGTTAGGTTTCTAACGAAATGTCACACGGAGAAAAGGAGAGAACGGAGGATTATTAAAAAGCGATAGAAGTCACAGAGGCACCGTCGGTGCATAGAGCGACGGAGCTTGTTTGCCAATTCTATTAGCAATTTATCAACAAAGCATTTATCCCTAAATATTTATTAAGAATCTGTACGCTATACCTCCGTCGCTCTTTGTGCCGTCGGCACCTCCGTTACATTGCATTACCTCCGTCCCCTCCGTAACTCCGTGTGCCTATTATATAAGACGTTTAGTTTAGCACTCCATATTTCGGAAGAACCAAACGATTATCTGTTTTGTAATAAAAAATTCAACGCTTGAAATTCAACACATGCTCTTTTAGGTTCGTAAAGACGCCCTTTTGGCTTGCAAAAGATGCCCTTTAAGCCCCTTACTAACGCCCTTTTAAAGTCCAAGTAAGCACCTTTTAAAAAGCACCTCTGCAAGTTATTGATTATATGATAGTTACAAAGAAGGCTCTTTAAAATATTTTGGAGGGATTCAAGGGAGGATTGAGCAGACTTTTTGTTAATTATTTTCCAACAATAAGCAGGGAAATTAAGTGTTTGGCTAATTGGACTAATTAGGCTGATTAATTATAAGGCTCATTAGCCTTATTAGACTAATTGGGCTAATAAATTATTAGGGTTATAGGGCTTATTTTCCTTATTGGGCTAATTAGGCTAATTAGGCTAATAAATTATTAGGCTAATTACCCCAATAAAAAACAGGGATAAGCCAACGCCTATCCCTGTTTATTAGATTCTATTCACTGCCTACCACAAGGGCAAACAAGAAATTAATTATTTACCGTACCACCTACAATATCGAGCAACTCAGATGTGATGGCTGCCTGACGCGACTTGTTATATTGCAAGTTAAGCGCACGAAGCAAATCGTCAGCATTATCTGTTGCGGTCTGCATGGCAACCATTCGCGCTGCGTGCTCAGAGGCATTACTGTCTAAAAGGGCAGTAAAGACCATGTGATGCAGCAGTTTCGGTACCAATGCTGTCAAGACTGTATGCAGGTCTGGCTCAACGATGAAGTTATCATTCAGAGGAGTAACAGCCTCTTTATTAGACTTCTGTGTTTCAGACTGTCCTTTTCTCTTGAGATATTCCTGTGCAGCCTTGCTCGAAATATTTGATGAAAGATCACGCGTAGAGTCGGCATTGAGTTCTTCCTCAAGGTCAATCGGAAGGAAATTCTTACGCTGGAGAATCTGGCTTCCTGCACTCTTGAAGTGATGATAAATTATCTCCACCTTGTCGAACTCGCCATCCAGCCATTTCTGACTTAACTCTTTAGCGAGATTGCGGCACTCCTCAGAATTTGGCTTGTCAGCAAGTTGCGGATAAGGATATACACAAGTAAATCCACGCTTCTTAGCTGTTTCAAACACCTTACGTCCTACGGGATAAATGACAATATCCTTGTCAGTCAAACCCTGCGCACGATATTCGTCTATCGTCTGCTGCATCAGCTTGATGACATTAGCATTGAATCCACCACAGAGAGAACTGTTTGAGGAGAACACGAGTAAGGCAACACGTTTCACTGGTCTCTGTTCGTCGAACGGAGTGTCCGTATCGGGCGTAGAGACAAGGAAAGCCTTGAGAATGTGTTCGAGCATAGCCTCGTATGGGAGCATACTCTCGATGGCATTCTGGGCATGGTGCAACTTACTCGACGCAACCATCTTCATCGCACTCGTAATCTTACGAGTACTCTGAACACTGGCGATACGAGTCTTGATTTCCTTTAAGGATGCCATTCTGTATTGTCTTTATTTGTATTGTCCGGCAATATTGCCCATGACTTCTTCGATTACCTTGATAGAAGCATCTTCGAGCTTACCAGAAGCTAACTCGCTGATTACATCGGCATGAGAAGAGCGCATGCTGTCGAGGAACTGGTCCTGACACTGGCGAATCTGGTCGACAGGTACGTCGCGCATCAGTCCGTTCACACCACAATAGAGGATAGCAATCTGCTCACCCACTGGCATAGGACTGTACTGTGGCTGGATAAGCAACTGGTTGTTCTTACGTCCACGGTCGAGGGTCATCGCTGTGACCTTGTCCATATCTGATGAGAACTTAGAGAATGCCTCCAACTCGCGATACTGTGCCATATCAATCTTCAACGTACCAGCCACCTTCTTCATACTCTTAACCTGCGCAGAACCACCCACACGAGATACGGAAATACCTACGTTAATAGCTGGACGGAAGCCCTGATTGAAGAGGTCTGACTCAAGATAAATCTGACCGTCGGTAATGGAAATCACGTTAGTAGGGATGTAGGCTGACACGTCACCTGCCTGTGTCTCAATGATAGGCAACGCTGTAAGCGAACCACCACCCTTTACATGGCCCTTCATACATTCTGGAAGGTCGTTCATCTTCTCTGCAATCTCCTGCTGGTTGTTGATACGTGCAGCACGCTCAAGCAGACGAGAGTGGAGATAGAAAACGTCACCAGGATAAGCCTCACGACCTGAAGGACGACGAAGAATCAATGAAACCTCACGATAAGCTACAGCCTGCTTTGACAAGTCATCATAGATAACGAGAGCAGAGTAACCACGATCGCGGAAGTACTCACCGATAGCAGCACCAGCAAATGGTGCATAATACTGCATAGCAGCAGGATCAGCCGCTGTAGCACTTACGATAATCGTATAAGGCAATGCGCCACGCTCCTTGAGGTTCTGTACCAATGTAGCAACGGTAGAAGCCTTCTGACCGATAGCAACATAGATACAATAAACAGGATTACCCTGCTCATAGAAGCTCTTCTGATTGATGATAGTATCAACGGCAATGGCTGTCTTACCTGTCTGGCGGTCACCAATGATAAGCTCACGCTGACCACGACCGATAGGAATCATTGAGTCAACAGCCTTCAGACCAGTCTGGAGTGGCTCCTTCACTGGCTGACGATAGATAACACCCGGAGCCTTACGGTCCAATGGCATCTCAAAAGATTCAGTCAGGTCGATATCACCCTTACCATCGATAGCCTCTCCAAGCGGGTTGACTACACGTCCCAAGAAGTTGTCATTGACACGGATAGAGGCAATGCGGTGTGTACGCTTCACGCTCTGTCCCTCCTTGATACCTGACGTAGGACCAAGAAGGACACAACCAACATTGTCTTCCTCCAAGTTCATGACAATCGCCATGGTGCCATTCTCGAATTCAAGCAACTCGTTGGCTTCAGCATTGCGAAGACCATAGACACGTGCCACACCGTCGCTAACGGTCAGTACGGTACCGACTTCATCAAACTTCTCCTCAGAGTTGATGCCTTGAAGTTCTTTCAAAAGAATCTCAGACACCTCACTTGGTTTAATTTTATCTGACATGTTATTAATCTAATTACTTTTTTAATTGTGTGAGGATAGCGTTCAGTTTGCTCTTCACGCTGGCATCCATTCTATAAGTGTCATACTCAAGAATAAAGCCGCCAATGAGTGAAGGATCAACCTCAGTGTTGAACTCAACGGTTCCCTGCGCTCTGGACTGTACCAGTGCTTTCATCTTGTCTTCCGTCTGGGAAGAGACAGGCGAGGCTGTGATGACCTTTCCGCGAATGATGTTCTTCTGCTTACGATACAGAGCGACATAGTCATTCGCCATAAGTTGCAGCAACTCCTCTCTATCTCCCTTCATAACAAGGGAAAGGAAGTTTCCAACAAGCTCAGGACAGTCGTCACCACAGGCTACTTCCAATAGCTTGCGCTTCTTCTCCTTCGGAAGCATCGGGCTTTCAATCGTCATGCGGAGTTCGGGCACCTGAAGGTAACTCTGGGCAAGTGTTTGCATGATAGCATATACCTTGTCCTCGAGACCTTGCTCACAGGCAGTCTTCAACAGCGCACGAGCATAGCGAACCGATATTACACCTGTATTCATAAGCGATTATTTACTTTCTGTTCCGTTAGAAGAAGCAACTTCATCCAATAAGCTGTCGATAAGCTGAGTCTGCTCGGCAGAACCAGACAACTCCTTGTGCAGAATCTTCTCAGCAATCTGCACAGAAAGCTCTGCAACCTGCGAACGGATGTCACGGATGGCAGCCTGCTTCTGACTTTCAATCTCTGCCTTGGCTTCAGAAAGGATACGAGCACTCTCTTCGCGTGCCTTCTCCTGTGCCTGACCGACTATGGTTTCACGTGTCTCAGACGCCTCCCTAAGGATTTGCGCCTGTTTCTCACGTGCCTCCATAAGCAGCTCCTCACCTTGTTTCTGAATGTTGGCAAGCCTCAAGTTGGCTTCCTCTGCCTTTGCAAGACTCTCGTCAATATATTCCTTGCGCTCGTTCACCATCTTGATGATTGATGGGAAACCCCACTTCCACAAGATGCCGAAGACCACCAGAAAGACGAGGGTCATCCAAAAGAGTAAGCCACTATCTGGCAATAATAATGACATAAGCTGCTAAATTACTTTTCTTACCAATTTTGTTTAAATAGCTCTCTTCTGTGGTTTAGAATACACAGAGAGCAGCAACGATAACCGCGAAGAAGGCAACACCCTCAACCAAAGCGGCAGCAACGATCATAGCAGAACGAAGATCACCAATCTTCTCTGGCTGGCGAGCCATAGCATCCATCGCCTGACCACCGATACGACCAATACCAAGACCTGCGCCTACGGCTGCGATACCTGCACCGATAGCGGCGCCCAACTTTGCAGTTTCTGCTGCTAATAACAATGATGTCAACATAGTTTTTTGCTTTTAATTATTAATTGTTTTTATTTTCTTACTTTCTTTGTTTTTATTCTTGTGAGAAGAGGAAACTGGCTTACTAACAAAACTTGCTATTATAGCAGGAATAGTGAAGCTATTTATCCTATTATTCCTTGGGGTTCCAGTTATCATAGGTTTCCAGTTATCATAGGATTCCTAGTTTGGTTAGGTTCCTAGGGTTCCTAGATAGCCTAGAGTTCCTATATAGGTTAGGACAATCCGCAGCCATTCTCCTACGCCTCAGACTCGTGTACTCTTGCAAATGAGATGAACACCGCACTCAACATCGTGAATACCATTGCCTGAATGAAGCAAACAAGCAATTCGAGGAGCATCATGAAGATACTCATACCCACACTCACAATCGTCATAGAAGTGCTGATAACAACACTCATTGTTGCTGTAATAAAGATGACACACGTCAAAGCCAATGCTATCGCATGACCTGCCATCATGTTAGCAAAGAGACGGACCATCAAAGCAAACGGTTTCGTGAAGATACCAAAGATTTCAATGAATGGCATCAATGGCACCGGAACCTTCATCCATACAGGAACCTCTGGCCAGAAGATTTCCTTCCAATAATGCTTTGTTCCAGAGAAGTTTGTTATCAAGAACGTACACACTGCAAGGAAGAATGTTACCGTAATGTTACCTGTCAAGTTACCGCCACCTGGTGGGAATGGTATGATACCCATGAGGTTAGAGATGAAAATGAAGAAGAAACAAGTCAGCAGATAAGGCGCATACTTGTCTGCCTCCTTGCCTAATGCAGGCTTAATCACCTCATCATAAACATACATAATCATCATGTGCATCAATCCCGTGAATCCCTTTGGAGCCTTATCCGTAAACTTATGACGGCGACACCAGCGTGCTGGAATCAAGATACACAGCAAGAGAATGATGGCATCAATGAAGAGTACGCACACCGTCTTCGTTATAGAGAGGTCAATAGGACGCACTTCCGTGCCATCCTCCTGCAACTCAACGATACGACGTTCATAGTTTCCCTTCGTTGCAATGAACAGGTCTGGGTTATTTTTACAAGGACGATAGCCTGCGTGTGGACCTTCCTCTAACGGCTCTTCAGCAAAGTCTTCAGCCCAACCCGTGTACCAGCCTTTTGATGTTTTCACAAAGACTGGCAGATTGATGATGATATGCTTATCGCCGATACTGGTAACATGCCACTCGTATGAGTCCTTGATATGTCCCCACAATATCTCCTGCAGGTCAATCTCTCCCCCTTTACTGCTTGATGCAGCAGCACCAGGCACTAACAGGAAGAGCATCATTACCATACAAATCAGATGCTTGAGATATTTCATTCGTTAATTATTAATTTTATTGTTCTTTTCCACTTTGTAAAAATAGACGGTATCAAATGCCAACAGCACAAGATAGAATATCATGAAGATAACAACAAAGCCGATTACCATTGCGCGTTCCTTCACCACCATTGCATAAATCAAAACGGTCAAGAACGCCAACAGCATACGAAAACCAGAAGCCGCAAGATAGAAGTTATTCAGTACTGCGGGCGACTGACTGGCTATCGCTTTCCAAGCTCCTCCATAGATAGAAGAGGTGATAAGCGAATAAACAGCACAAATGGTCAGCACATTGATATAAGCCGTTTGCTGCGTTAGCTGCACTCCGAGCAAGCCAATAAGAAAGAGACCTGCAATAATAAACAGGTTATTCTTATAGTACTTCTTATATACTTTGTTAGCATCCATCATCCGTATTCAGCTGTCTGTCAGTTATATTTCTTTAGATTTCTACACAAAGGCTGACTAAGTTCTTCTTCACCTCAACGAATCCGCCAACGATCTGAAGCTCCGTCTTCGCCCCTTTTATGCTATAAGCTACCTTGCCCTCACTGAGCGTAGAGATGATAGGTGCGTGATTATCAAGAATCTCAAACGGTCCCACTGTACCCGGAACCAACACACTATCCACCTCGCCTGTAAAGACAATCCTTTCGGGAGAAACTATTCTAAGTGTCAACATAGACAATTCAATTATTATTCAGTTTGTACAAGAAGACGATTACTTAGAAGCCTCCAAAAGACGCTTAGCCTTCTCCTTGACATCCTCAATCGTACCAACGTTCAAGAACGCCTGCTCTGGCAGGTCGTCAACCTCACCATTCAAGATAGCATTGAAGCCCTTGATAGTATCCTCGATTGGTACCATAACACCCTTAACACCAGTGAACTGCTCAGCAACAGTAAATGGCTGAGAGAGGAAACGCTGTACACGACGAGCACGGTTCACAACCAACTTATCCTCGTCTGACAACTCGTCCATACCCAAGATGGCGATGATATCCTGCAATTCGTTATAATGCTGCAGCAACTGCTTTACTCTCTGAGCACACTCATAATGCTCCTTACCAACAATCAGTGGGTCAAGGATACGTGAGGTACTACCCAATGGGTCTACCGCTGGATAGATACCAAGCTCAGTAATCTTACGGCTTAACTCTGTTGTTGCATCCAAGTGGGTAAAGGTAGTAGCTGGAGCAGGGTCGGTCAAGTCGTCAGCAGGCACATAAACCGCCTGTACTGAAGTAATAGAACCATGCTTTGTAGAGGTAATACGCTCCTGCATCGTACCCATCTCACTCGCCAAAGTAGGCTGATAACCTACGGCTGATGGCATACGACCCAACAACGCTGACACCTCAGAACCAGCCTGTGTGAAACGGAAGATATTATCGATGAAGAACATGATATCAGCTGCCTCACCATTCTTACCTCCGTGATCGCGGAACTCCTCAGCAACAGTCAGACCTGAGAGTGCCACTGATGCACGTGCGCCAGGTGGCTCATTCATCTGTCCATAGACAAGTGTTGCCTGCGACTGCTGCAACTCCTCCTGATCAACAAGTGAAAGGTCCCACTTGCCTTCATCCATTGCCTTGCGGAACTTCTCGCCATAACGAATAACGCCTGACTCCAACATATCGCGAATCAAGTCGTTACCCTCACGAGTACGCTCACCTACACCAGCAAATACTGAGTAACCATTGTGACCCTTTGCGATGTTGTTAATCAACTCCATGATAAGCACCGTCTTACCTACACCAGCACCACCGAAGAGTCCAATCTTACCACCCTTCATATAAGGCTCAAGTAAGTCGATGACCTTAATACCGGTCTGAAGCATCTCTTTACGTGTAGAGAGGTCTTCATACTTAGGAGGCTCACGATGG
This sequence comes from Prevotella melaninogenica, assembly GCF_003609775.1. Taxonomy (NCBI): domain Bacteria; kingdom Pseudomonadati; phylum Bacteroidota; class Bacteroidia; order Bacteroidales; family Prevotellaceae; genus Prevotella; species Prevotella melaninogenica. The sequence goes on along the minus strand of NZ_AP018050.1, from coordinate 618,060 downwards.
ATAGGATAAGCACCTTCCATGCTCAGTGGCTCCATACCGTCGATAGGCTGACCGATAACGTTCATCATACGACCCTTAATCTGGTCGCCAGCTGGCATGACAATAGGACTGCCTGTTGGTACAACCTCAAGGTTACGCTGCAGGCCGTCTGTATTATCCATAGCCACACAGCGCACGGTATCTTCACCGATGTGCTGCTGTACCTCGATAATCAAATCCTGCCCATTCGCACGTTTTACGCGTAGGGCATCATGAATCTTTGGCAGAACCTTCTCAGGATTCTCTCCCTTGGTATCAAAATAGACATCGATAACAGGACCGATAATCTGGGAGATGCGCCCATTAATCTGTGACATAAATATCTTTGTTGTTTTTTATTATTATTTCCTCTATATATAAATAAGGTGGAAAGACCCCTCTTAGATGCTCAACTCGTCGAGAACCTTAATAAGTTTCTTGTCGAAAGGCTTATCAGAACGAATCGCCTCAGACAATGGTACGTAAACCACCTCATTGTTTCTAACGCCAACCATGATGTTACGCTGCCCCTGAAGGATTGCCTCAATAGCACCAACACCTGTACGGCTGGCAAGGATTCGGTCACGTGCTGAAGGACGACCGCCACGCTGTAAGTGCCCAAGAATTGACACACGCACATCGTAGTCAGGGAACTCCTTACGCACACGGTCTGCATAATACATTGCACCGCACTTAGGACTCTCAGAGACAATAACGATACAGCTCTTCTTTGACTTACGAATACCACGCTCCATGAAACGGCCCAACTGGTCAACATTAGTAGAGTCTTCTGGAATAATAGCAGCCTCAGCACCGCTGGCAATAGCCGAGTTCTGTGCAAGGAAACCAGCATCACGTCCCATCACCTCCACGAAGAAGATACGCTCATGGCTCTGGGCAGTATCACGAATACGGTCAACACATTCCATAATAGTGTTCATCGTCGTGTCATAACCAATAGTACTATCCGTGCCATAAAGGTCGTTGTCAATCGTACCGGGCAGACCAATGCAACAAATATCAAACTCCTGTGCAAAGATCATCGCTCCCGTCAACGAACCATTACCGCCAATGACTACTAACGCATCAATGCCTTCCTTCACAAGATTGTCGTATGCCTGCTGGCGACCTTCCATCGTTGCAAAGCTTTTTGAGCGTGCCGTCTTGAGAATCGTACCGCCCTGACCGATAATACCACTGACATTCTCTGTGGTAAAAGACTTAATATCACCTGTTATCAATCCTTCATAACCACGATAGATACCCTTGATTTCAAAACCATTATAGATACCGGCTCTGGTCACAGCACGTATTGCTGCATTCATTCCTGGGGCGTCACCACCAGAGGTCAGAATTCCAATTGTCTTTATTTTAGCCATATATCGTCTTAGAACACTTTTTAAATTAAATCTACCGCAAAGATAACAAATAAAAAGTACAAAAGCAAAGCATAATGGGAAAAGTTACCAACATCTTTAAAAATATCTTATATCAACCAACTTTCACGACGTTTCTATGACTTCATTAATATATGCTAACCCGAGATTATCACAACAAATCCGCACTACCTTCACCCTACCCACCTCTGCTTTCTTTATTTTTCGGAAGAAGTGTGCTTGCTTACAAACCCTCCCCAAGATAGAACAATAAAGGAAAAGTACGACTTTATATGGAACACAAAAGGCAGGTAAACACACGCTATGAAATAGTAGTTTTTATTTCTTCCTACTCTGAACACTCCAATCACAAACCTTCATTTTGTAATAAAAAATTCACCAATCAAAAACAAATAGATGCCTAATCGCCTTCTAAAAGACGCCCTATTGGCTTGCAAAAGATGCCCTTTAAGCCCCTTACTAACGCCCTTTTGAAGTCTAATTAGGCACCTTTTGAAAACCACATCAGCAACATCCTGACACACAACTACTTACAAAGGCATTAAAAGCACTCCTTTTCTTGCCCTTTTTCTGACTCCCAATCGCTTATTTTTGTAATAATATTTCAAATCCCCAAACAACATAATATTAAACCCCAATCGGTCATTAGACCACTAATATGTATAATGCTTATTACTATGGTATTGTTTCCTAACATCTTATATTTTCTTAGCGGCATCTTGTCTGTCTTTGTAACTTGAAGTAGCCTGCTACACCTGCGTTACAAAGACAACAATCTGCTCAATAATAAAACAAGATATGTTTAGCCTCTAATGACCGATTTGGGTTAAATCAGAAAAAGGGGAAGAAGGAATATCTCCCCCCCTAACAACCACACAAAGAGCCATCAGCATCCACCAAGCAGTCCTTTCCCTTGAGGGTATATCAAAAATGATACACCCTCAAGAGAAGGGACAACTACTCTTTCTGTGGATTCGATATGTACACAAACTACCTCAACTCATGCACAAAATATGGTGCACCAGAGGTTTTTACCTTGAGAGTCTCGTAGGTGGCAGTGGCTGGATGATAGACAGAATAGCCCATACCTTGGTCGGTGGACATACCGAAGATGATGTCATTACCCGACTTACAGAGGGTTGCAGCCCACCCAGCTGTGGCAGAGAGGTCCAACTTTGTACAGCTCTTATTGTAGAGATTAATCTCGAAAGGTTGGAAGCATTTATCGTGAACATAGTCTGGTGGATTACTTGCAGCACCTGGGATGTTCAGGTAAGCATACACCTTTCCGTTGCCGCCATACACCTTCATGTAAGCATACGAGGTTTTATTGCCTTTGACTCCTACTAAGTCAACATCCGCAAGGGTGAAGCAGTAGGATTTATCAAAGTCAGTCTGACCTTTCTTAATACGCAGAAATCCCTCCTTGACACCAGGTTGATAGCCGAACATCGCTACACAATAAAAATAGATATCACCCTTCTCATCGATGAAAGGGTCGCCAGCTGGCGACTCACCAGAGGCCATTGAGACACGAGAATCACTAACGACTTTGATAGGTTTATCGGTTTTTGTGTCAATCAAAGCCACGTAAGCCCCTGCTTCACAGACGTATGTAGACTTCATTTGACTAAGTGCCACATAGAGTATTCCGTCTCTTATGATAGATGCGGCAGGCTCTGGATTATTATCACCAGCGGCTTTCCCTAAGGAGTACTCCGCCAAATCAATCTCTCCAACCTTCTCCATTGTGGTAGGATTGATGATGATCACCTTTCCTAAACCAGGACAAGAGACGTATGCCTTATGGTCGGAAGCGAAGGTGATGTGCATTGCTGCAGCCCCACTTGGGAGTAGGATAGTATTCCCTTCCTGCACTAACTTTCCCTCTTTCTGGGCATATTTATAGATGCGTTCGGTGTCGGTTATATACACTTTCGCCTTATATACGAAGGTATAAGCACCCTTGGCAAACACCAAAGCATTGTCCGTATTGAGCGAACCAACGTTCATGTCTTTGAAAACACTTACGTATGTATTGTCTCCGATGTTAACACTATGGACGAAACCCATCTCCGTCTTTGCCGGTGCAGGCGGTGTGTCAGGTGAGTCTTTGTCGCAAGATAATAGTCCGACGGTCGTGAGCAGCATTATAGCTGCGGTTAAGAAATAATGTTTCATTGTGTTTTGATTAAAGAAGTTAATAATTATAAGCTCATTGCCCCACCTGCCAGTTTGTCTCTGAACAGGTTGAAGCGTAGTTTTGCCTTTAAGGTTCTTCCGGGCAGAGGCATCTTAAATTCCATGTAGTTCTCCTTGTTGAAGACGTTTTCTAACTCAAGGCTCAGTGACATATTATTATGCCATAAAGACTGTTGGAGCCCTATCGTAAAGACATCATTGGATGGGATACGCCATTTCCTACGCTCCTCTGCAAGTGAACTCATCTGCCATCCCCAGTCAAACTCGCCCACATGCGACACGTCAATATATACTCTCGACAGCTCTCGGCACCCTATCAAGCCCTCTGCATGGTACTCCATGCCATAGTTATAGTAAAAGGCAGGGATGTTAGGGACGTGCTTATTATAGGTAGGGTTGCTCGTTCCTTGTTCGTCATTAAACCATCTTTGCCTGTCTCGGATATCCTGTAAAGTCAGATTAAAGTAGAGATAGACATTGCGTGTGACGTCCACCTTCACGTCAGTGTCCATTCCAATGGTCCTTGTCTTCCCTAAGTTCGTATAGATAGAACGTGTGTCAGCAGGAAAGAGTCTTATCATGTTCTTCATCATCATATAGTAGAAATTCGTCTCCCACTGTACCCTCATGAGTCCACATAGTCCTCTTCTATCGACGATAAAGCCAAGGTTCAGATTATTCCCCACCTCTGGCTGCAGGTTCACCGATGGTTTGATGCTTATCCCATTGCCAAAGAGTTCGCCCGTATCAGGTATCCTCACATTATGCGAAAATGACAGCTTCGCCCGCACATCCTTCCACAGTTCATAGCTGAAGCCCTCACTGAACCCATAATACGACCGTTCCACACGGGTCTGCTTGGGTGCTAACTCGTCTGTTATCGCCCCTTTTACCAGTGCGTCACTGGTTCTGTAAACCCTTGAATTAAGGTAGTATATGCTGATTGTCAATGAGTTTTGTAGCCGACGATTATCTGACACAAACAGATGACTGAGCCCAATGTTGTTTGCAGTCATCCTACTTGGATAGGCACTGGGGTCAAAGCCAAGATAGCCTTTCATGCGTTCGTCCTTAGGAGTATAAGCCGAGTAGGCGTATTGGTCATTGAGATTAAGAGTGTGCCGACCCCGTGTATATTTCAAGTTAAACTTACTCCTCACCTCAAACTGCCGATCATGCGACTCGTTAAAAAGGTTGTCGTCCGTCTCTCCTACGGCTTGCGTGACTGTTCCGTCCCATTGTCTCCTCGTAGTGGCGGTGTCTGTCATATTTGAGCGGATAATGGGAGTAACGATAGCATACTTCATATCCAATCCTTTAACGAGGAAGTCACGTTTCTCTAACACAATATTTGGCATGATATTTATCCCTTTTGTATAGGCATGTCGAGCGTCGAAATTAAGTGCCTGTATTCCCTTCTCATTCTTATAAAAGGCACACTCCAGGTCGAACTTATCAAAGTAAAGTTTCCTAAACCCTAACCCAACATGATAGAAATTGGCTTCGTAATAGTCGTTCCTACGTCTCACCTTTCTATATGCCGACGCAGGTAGATTGGTCTCGAACACTGGCCACGACATCATATAATCATTTTCGACTTATTCTTAAAGAAGGCCACGTTAAATAATACCCCCGGTCGGCTAAAGAGCTTTTGTCCACTTACGAGTGTCTTCACCGTCCCAAAGGATGCCAACTCTTGTGTGAAGCCCACCAAGTCGCACTCATCTTCTCGCGTGACGATATTGATAGCACCTCCTAAGCCATCTCCGCCATACTCCGCAGGAACAATCCCTTTATACACCTCGATATACTTGATGACATCTATCGGGATGTCATTAATATCAAAGGACCCGTCAGGACTGTTCAGTGGGAACCCATCAATATACACAGCCACACGCTTCCCTTCTAAGCCATGAACCGAGATGCGCGACGCACTCCCCAGTCCGCCTGATCTCCGAACCTTAATTCCTGACGTCTGCGTCAGTATCTCCTCTATGCTACTCGCTCGTCCTCTCAGTTTTACTCCATCCACAACTGTCACAGCCATAGGGCTTTGCCGTATCTGATTTATCTCCGCACTCTGCACTGAACTCCGCACAACAACCTCACGAAGCGAGGTCGATGAGGGGTCGAGATAGTAGTCTCTTGTCGCATCACCACCCACCGTAACGACCTCTCTAAGCCGTTTGTAGCCTACAGCCGACACCTCTATCGTATAGGCACCCGCTGCGGTAATCGTCAGCTCATAACCGCCTGTCCTGTCAGAGAGCACCTGCTGCTTCGTTCCCTTAACTGCTATGCAAGCTCCACAGATAGGAGTCGACGTTTCTTTCTCCACTATCTTACCCCTTAACAGCCGTTGGGCCGCCACGAGCAGAGGGCACAGACATAACATTGTAATAAGGATTAATCTCTTCATACCTAACTTATTGTTTTATGAGTTCTTGCCACCCTGCCGTATTGTAGCATATATATTCGGCCAAAGCCTGCCTCACTTCCTCCTTTCGAAGGTCGGGGTTCATCACAATCTCACCGATGATGGTCACCCATGTAGAGGCGTTAATACGAAAGAAGAGAGGCGACACTCTCGTCCCCACCTGCTCCATGTAAGTTTTACTTATCGCCACTTGTTCGTCGATAAAGTTCTCACGGAAATTCTCCAAGGAGGTACCCTGCGACTCAAAGAGCAGTAGTCTCAGCTCTTCCTTATATAAGAAAATGATACGAAGCATTTCCTTTAGAAAATCCTTCTGCCGTTGTGGGGAGAAATCAAGGTGCTTTTCTTCGTGTTCACCCTTGCTATGCGACGCCATTCGTTCGCCTATCACAGAGAGTAGCGGATGCAGGACAGCACATAAGATGTCGTCCTTTGTCTTAAAATAATTATATATATTCCCCAACACAACACCGGACTTTGCCGAGATTGTTCGCATCGAGGTCTTCCTATATCCACACTTAACAAATTCACTGCGGGCAGCCATAACAATCCTACTCCGCACATCTTCTTTTAATGTTTTCATTATTATCTTATTAACGGACAATGTTTTATTTTGTTCATAAAAAAAAGCGTATTGCATTCATTCTGCAGTACGCTTTCAATTGCTTGATGCTCTATGGCATTTTAATATCTTCTCCATTCTGTCTACTTTTGTTGCAAAGATAGGCGAAGATTTTCGTCTTGTCAATACTTACTAATAGGTATTTTAACCCAAATCGATTATTAGAACCTAAACATATTTTGTTATATCATCGAGCAGATTGTTTGTCTTTTAGGCGCAGACGTAACCTGCTACGTCAAGTTACAAAGACAGACAAGATGCCGATAAGAAAATAAAAGCTGTTAGGAAACAATATCATATCATCGTAAATCTCTGCCCTCTATGAGAAAATTCATTCGCCCAACGTTATGAAATATTATTACAAAAGAGCAAGACAAAAGATGGAGTAAAAGACTAAAAACGAGCATTTTAAACATCGTTATAACTCTCTTGTGTTCAAGTAGTTGCAGAAGTGATTTTCAAAAGGGCGTTAATAAGACTTCAAAAGGGCGTTAGTAAGGGGCTTAAAGGGCATCTTTTGCAAGCCAATTGGGCGTCTTTTCAAAGCCAAAAGATGATGTTTTAATTTTGAAGATGTGAAAGATTTTTACAATCACACATAGATAAAGAAGACAGAAAGCATAAAACAAAGGTTCTGTGTCATCAATAACCTTTAGGTTTCTGTGCGTCCTATGGGCTCTGTTTATCTGTGCTATCTGTGAGAAGATAAAGAAACAGCGACTCTATCACGGCATTCTATCACAGCATTCTCTCACAGATGACACAGATGAACAGAAAGAACAGATTTCCTTTTTGTACACTCAAACGCTCAGAGACCTAAAGGTCGGAGAACTCACAGAGTTATAGTTGACGATTTGCTTGTGCTGGATTTGCGTTTTAACGTTCTGTGTTATCCATAACCTTTAGGTTTCTGTGTGTCCTATGGACTCTGTTTATCTGTGCTATCTGTGAGAAGATAAAGAAACAGCGATCATATTATTTCCTCCCCTATCGGCATCAAGAGCGGTAGGGATAAGCCATTGATTTTCTCGTTTAGAACCAGAAACCAGCATCGCTGTGCTTGCTGTCTCCGTGGAAATTCCACCAGAAATCGAGGACGGCTGTCTTGATGTCGGTTATTTCAAAAGCATCCATAAGCGAGCGAATTGACACCATGTTGCTCTCTGAATAGTCCTTTGCATCGTTGCTTAACTTATCAAATTCAGTGTCGAAAACCTTTGAGTCGAGTTCGCGCTCATCGCTATCCATATAGATATTCATCGGCACAACGATGGTTGGCAACCATGCTTCCTCCTTCAACTGGCGTTCGGTTGGTGCGTAGAAAGGACTTGCTTCGCCATTTGTCAACTTAGAGTTACGAGCGCGCATCAGGCGAATTTCGAGGTTAAACTGCTTATGCGTACGCAAGAACTCGAAGTAACCTTTATGACCGATAGGATTGTTTTTACCAAAGAATTTAGCACCATCAAACTTGTTAGTCTTATTCCATGGGTCTGTATCACAGTAGACATAATTAAAGAAATCAGGAGAGTTAACATCGGTTGCCTCCTTCTTTCCGCCATAAGAAGGGCGAATATTATCTACCATAAAGAAGTGCTGATAGTGGCTGTCTTCGCCATTATTGAAAATTTGAGAGGTGATTTCGTTGCCCGCCTTGTCGTAATAGTGGATGACAAAAGCCGACTCATAAAACCTCTGACTGCTACCCATAAGATTCACGCTCTTACCATTCTGTGGGTCAGCCACCCATTTTCCATTCTCCAAAGTGTAAGTGAGTTTGTAGTTACGTCCGATATACTTCAATTCTTTTGGTGTTGGGTTCTGATGAAAAGCCTTTGGTCCATGCAAGTGACCGTTATAGATTTCAATCACAACCTTTGCAGGATTGATAAGTGAAGGGTCAGTAGTACTCTCCTCAGTTGACTGCCCATCAATCACGATAGGCAGTTTAACGTTGATATCCCAAAGTCCAGTGCTAAGCAACTTTCCAGCTGGATTGTAGAAAGGAGAGGCCTTTCCGTCGTCACCAAACTTACTTCCTGCAGCGTGGAGCAGGTCGATAGAGAGTGTAAACTCACGTCCCGGCTTCACGAATTTGATAAGACCTTCAAAGCCCATAGGATTTGTGTCGCCAACGAAAGTGCCGTTTAACTCGTCGATATAACGGTAGTCATAAGGCAGTTCTGCTTTGTTTGTGACACGCACAGAACTCGTCTGTCCATCATACATCACCTGCTTGAACATTGAGAAGAAGTGTTGATGAATCTTGTCCTGACCGAGATTGTAGAACTGACTGTTCATCATTTCGCCCTTTGCATTATAATAGTCCATCTTCAGAAGATAAACAACAGAAGGGTTGTCAACGCTATTCTTTACGTTGAACGACTTTGTTGGACTTGTCACGTGCCAACCTTGACCAGCCGTTGTCTGCCATTCTATCACTTGAGCAGGGACAGAAGCTGCCTTGAAGTTAGCCATCTTCGGTGTGTTGTCGAAGGCAGAAACGTTGTTGAGCGTTCCCTCTTGGAGGGTGAAGACAGCCCGAACTGGGTCTTCATGCAGTTTGTTTTCTTTCTCATTCTCAGGCTGTTCAGGGTTACAAGCCACGAACAGCATGGTCATTACTGCACTAAAAGCAAGTACAAGACCATTTATTAATCTTTTTGTTTTCATCGTTTTTATCTTTTTAATTAGAAGTTCCATGTAATCATACAGCGCACGTCACGACCCATATCATGGGCATAGTAGCGGCTGCGGTTGGTGTATTCCTTGTACTCACGATTAAGGATATTGTCGCCCATCAGACCTACACGAAGCGACTGTCCCTCACGCATTGGCACCGAGAAGCTAACATCAAAGCCCATGAGATGATAGGCCTCAGGACTCGTTGTGATGAGGTCTGTGGATGGGTTGAAGCGTGTTTGCTTAGCCACAAAGCGATGACTGAGTCCTATCTTTGGCGAGAATGCCTTGAAGAAAGGTAGCGACCACGTCAGCGAATGGGTCAGACGGAAGCTCGGAATATAAGGAAGATAGGCGTGAGAAGGCATTTCGCGCGCCCAAATCATTGCCGTAACAAGATGATAATCGAGTGATGACAGTGGGCGGACATGGGCATCTAAGTCTACTCCTTGGAAGAAAGCACGTGTCTGCTTGTACTGAAAGACAGGGTAAGCCCCCGACACGACTGTGATATTCCGCCCCGTTGGCTGGTCGTAGATGTAGTTGTTAATCCACTGAAGATAGCCATCGAGCTGAACATCAAAGTATTTATTAGTATACTTCAACGAGGTAATCCACTTGTAACTCTGCTCTGAGAGAAGGGTTGAATCGCCTTTCACAAAGATACCAGAACTAAGTTCGTTACCATTGCTATACAATTCATAGACGTGTGGGGCACGCCAAGCCACACCGAAATGTGATGTCAGTTTCAGTTGTTTGGTGATGTGGTAATGACCGCCAAGACTATAAGTAAAGTTCGTAAAGTCACGCTTTCCGCCATATCTTCGTCCTGTCCAATCATAGCCGTCAGCCTTCGTTTGCTGTCCATCTAAACGCACTCCAGCCTCCATTCCCCACCGATCGGCAGTGTATTTCTGCAGCCCATAGAGTCCGAAAGCCACTTCTGTGTAATTAGGAATAATCGGAACAACGCCCGTTCCACGCTCGTTTGTATTGTCGGTTATTATCAACTGCGCTCCAGCCTCGCTCTTCCAATGCTGATAGCCCTTGTTCCAAACGAGTGAATTCTGCAACGACTTCAAGTGTAAACTGACCGTTGGAATGTCCGAATGGTTCAGACGTCGGATGCGGTTCTCACGTCGATTGTCTTGCTGAAAGGTTGATTGAAAGGCAAAATGTCCTATCTTTTCGTGATCATAAAAGGCCTTGAGATAGGCAATGTGATGATTGATCTGCTGAAAAGGATAGTCTATCTGTCGACTGAAAGGCGTGAAATCAACGGGTCTGCCGAGCCTGATACGCTCTTGAAGCAACTGCTCATTGCCCATTTGTGCACTCTGCATAACGCCCAATTTCTGTGTAAAAAGACTATACCCTGCCTCCACTCTCCAGCGATCACGGCTGTAGCCTAAGGCGAGGGATAGGTCGTTTTCACGCATTCCGGTATTGTTCAACAAGTAATGAGCCGTACTTCTGTCGCCTCCATTCTCAGTATTTAGATGCAAACGCCACGCCCAATTACCCAGCCACTTAAAGCTACTTTCAACATAGCCTGAGGCACCGAAGCGTCTACCATTTGTGCCATAAAGCCCCGATACCATACCATGAAGACCACTGACATCATAAGGTAAGGGTGAAGGTTGCATAAGAACAATACCGCCAAGTGCCTCAGAGCCATACTTTACAGCATCAGCACCCTTGACCACTTCGATGTTACTATAACTGTTTTTATCGACCTCTGGCGCATGATCTGCACCCCATTGCTGACCCGTCAAACGTGCACCATTGCTCACCAAGAGTATGCGATTACCATACATTCCATGTATCACAGGCTTTGAAACAATCGTTCCTGTCTGGATAGAACTCATACCACTAACTCCCTCAAGCAGTGAGCCTAAGGAGCGTCCCATAGCGTTTGTAATGGCTGTTTGATTGATTTGACTGCCTATCTGATTTGCACTCATCATCTGGCGACGAGTAGAAACAACTACTTCACTTAGGCAAATAGAATCATGAGCGGGCTTAGTGGTATTCTCATTCTGTGCTACTAATGGCATAGACCAACATAGCAACGCGAATAAAACACCTGCCCACTGATGCTTGCCTGATTCTGATTTAAGCATCATAGACTAAATATTAAATGTCAATAGACGGCTCTTTCGCCCCCTTAAATGGGCAAAGAACCTACGAAAAGTTTGTCATACGGACATGTATGCACACCTTAGTGCACACCTATCCCATATAAATAAGGTGATAATTAGCCCACTGTCGGAGGCGAATGGCTATTGAGAGAGACAATAACCTGATAGACAGTTTGTTCTGTAAAAGAACATCTTGGAACCCAACTTATCGCTACAACAGGCTGAAAGACGGTTGCCTTGGCTGCAGTAGACTCGTGCATTGTGAAGTCACAAGTACTACAAACCTGCTTCACCGAAGCATCGTGGCTTACCGAAGCCTTTTCAGAACAAGGATAAGAAGTGTTATGATAGTGGAAATCTTTGAGCAAAAGCATAGAAGTGAACACTAAAAGGAGTGCCCACGCATAGATAAGTTTTATCGTTGTCTTTTGCTTCATCTATTTCCTATAATCGGCATGTAAGTGAATTGTTACTCATGCCTTAAATGAATTTGGGGGTAAAATTACGAAAAAAATAGCAGGTATCTCGCATCCACCTATTTATTTTTCTCATTTTAAACATCGTTAACAAACACCGTGCCCAATTGTTTTCTGGTTCTTCATTTTGGACAAAAAAGGTTCTTCCACTAAATCCTTGGACATTCATCATTGTGTTTGTATAAACTTAGCTTTTGTCTCTTTGTAGTGACACATACATGGTTTTTGTATAAATATTTCAAAGGATAAATTCGAATTGATGCTCTTTTGCCTTTGAAAAGATGCCTAATTGGCTTGCAAAAGATGCTCTTTTGAAGTCTTGTTAACGCCCTTTTGAAGTCTTATTAACGCCCTTTTGAAATGCAATTATGCAAGTCCTTGATTGTCTGATGGTTGCGTAAAGACTTAAAAACGTCATTTTTTGGCGTTTTGGCGTTCAAACACTTGTCAGATTGTAAAGATATTCTCATATCACTTCCTTTGCTTTTTACACTTTTAACGAAAGCAAAAAAACACAACAAAAACTTGCTTTATAACACAAAAAAACGTAAATTTGCAGCAAACCCAACATTGACAATATGCAAAAGTTGCAATGGGAAAGAATAAAGGTATTCGTCCAACGTAAAGAACTATCGCTGGTTACAGCCTTCCACCTTGGCTCAATCATCCTCTGTGGACTGATTTACGCCCTACTGCCCGAAGACATCCACCTACGCTGGGGACTGTCTTACTGGCTGATATGGATTGCCCTCTTGTCGCCCATTATGCTGATGATTGCAGCACGGAAAAGTGAAAGGAAGTTAGTGATACGCCTTTACAGCGGAGTGATAGGCATAGGACTTTGGCTACTTGCCATCTTTCTTCAAGTCATAGGGGGCGATATCTTTTTCCCTCCAACCTGCTTCTGTAAAGATGGTGATTACCTTGCAAGGCGATACCGTTACGACTTCTTCGACAACAACATGACGGCTGTTTACAAGGTTAGCGGGCTGACAGAACGGAGAGTTGCATTCTATAGCTACAGCAATCCCGACTCTATCAAGGTCTATGAGTCGCTGAATGTCATCGCTTTCTACTGTCCTTCCGAAATACAGGAAGACCCATTGCCCAGCGACACCATCGCTCCTCTCCGTGTCATCGAACAGCTTTATGACGACACAATGGAACCTGAACGGAAAAAGATAGAACAACTTGCCCACCAACTTAATGCCCGGCTCGGCTATACGCTGACTGGAAAACAAGAATACTAAAGTCATAATTATGATTACCTATATGAGAAAAGTAAAAGCTATAAACCCAAATCATAAAGTTCAAAGTTCAATGCTCAAAGTTCAAAGAATTAAAAAGTTCAACTTTAAACAACCAGTTTTCCTTGTCGCAACGCTCCTCTCTATCACCCTTCTTGGTAGTAGTTTCAGAAGTGGTAAGACTGATGTACACGAGATGCCAGACAGCATTCAGATAGCTATTGACTCCATAAACAAGTATAATATCTTTGCTGCTACCTACGTACTCGGTCCAGAACATCATCGCTCTGGACAATATAATTACGCTGATTGGCTGCGCCGTCACGCCACACCCGACCAGTTAGCCGAGATAGCTAAGACAAATCCTAATCCTGCCACTCGTCTTTGGGCACTTAGAATCTTGTTAGAGAAACCTCACAAGCAAGTCTATGATGTCCTGAAAGCAACTATCAACGACACCACAGAGACTGAGCAGATGAGTTATTGTTTCTATAGCAAGGTCCCTTATAACCTCAGATCTTTCTCCCTCTACTATTTTGATCAAGTGAATAGTCAGACACCAGAAATGCAAGAGGCGATTGACAGTTTAGCTTTCTTCGACTATATGAAACGTTATGGATATTCCTATGGAATACTCAAACACTTCAAACCTAAACAGAAATACTATGCAGCTGTAGTCGAAGCTGCCGACAAAGGACAGGTAGAAGTCCTGCCATTACTCATCAAATATAAGAATCCTAACGACTTACAGCACATCCGTAAGTTGCTGCAAGCTGACTTTGAGGAGAACAAGCGACTGACATACGATACCCGTGAAATCCTCGAAGAATGGGGAAAACCAGACTTTGAAGAATACGCAAAAAGCGTTTGTCAAGCCGTTATCGGTAAACCAGATTACTTTAGTGTAAGAGAGTATTTCCCCCTTCTTTGGCAATATCCTGCACCTTGGAGCTATCAACTTCTCGAAGATATCCTTTCTGGTAAAGACAGATATAGTAACATTCACGAAATAAAGGAACACTTTATAAAGTATGCTAAGGAAGGACCTATCCCTCCTATCTTCCAACCACTGTACGACAGATATCTAAAGGAAAGACATACAGTCAGAAGTGGAAGACCACAAACGGAAGAGTCGCTTAAAACGCTTAGAATGGCTCTTGACGCCTTAAACAAAGAGACTTTCTTTTCTGAGGAAGAGAAAGTGGGCTCCTCTGATCGTTATCGTTTAATGCAATTTGACTATGCTGACTCATTGCGCTACAACGCTACAAGCGACCAATTGGCTGAGATTGCCCAAACAAGTCCTTCGCGTATCACACGCCTTTGGGCATTCAAAATCCTGTTGGAGAAACCCAATGGGCAAATATTCAACATTCTTAAACAGGCTATAAACGACACAACAAAAGTAAACTATATATCCAGCTCTGAAGAAGAATTCAAAGTTCCCTTCCACCGTTCTATTCTCAGCGTCTACTATAGTAACGTAGACGAGGACCTGCCTGAACAACAGCAAGCAGCCATTGACAGCTTAGTCTTCTTTGATTATATGAAAAAATATGGATATGAAGAAGCCTTCCTTCAAGACCTCCAACCACTCAAATCCTATTACCCAACCATCATCAAAGAGGCTGACAAAGGCAATGACGAGGTTTTGATGTTCCTTGCTCGATACAAGAACAAGAACGATATCGCGCGAATCAATAAGTTTCTGAAGCGCGATTTGAAGAAGAATGGGGAAATGACCAACGAATCTTATTGGCTTCTTAATGCGTGGGATAAGCCAGACTTTGAATGGTATGTAAAGACCATCTGCCAAGCAGCAGCCAAAAAGAAGACACATTACGGTCAAACTCGTTACATCAGCCTCCTTTGGAGCTACCCTGCACCGTGGAGCTATGATATTTTTAAAGATATGATTTCCCAAGAAGAAAAATACAAGAACTTCTCAGATATAAAGGTTTTTCTTCAACAACAAGCGAAACACGGAACGTTTCCTCAAGTCTTCCGACCGCTGATTGAGAAATAAGTGAAGTCTTATTCTCACAAAAACCATTACTCTTCTTTTAAGCTATCACACGTATACTTGTAAACTTTTTTCACACCCTCATCAACCAATACATGACCTTTTGGCTTCTAAAAGATGCCTAATTGACTTGCAAGAGGTGCCCTTTTGAAGTCTTGTTAACGCCCTTTTGAAGTCCAATTAAGCACCTTTTCTGATGCTACTTTATAACTAACTGATTTCCTGTTGGTTATAAACACGCTTTTTATATGTGTTTTTATCCTTATTTATAGGGGTTTTACTTGAATTTATGTAATGATTTTTCAAAGCATTATCCACCACTTCGAAGGAGTATGAGAAAAGGCTCTTCTATATCGGAGGATGAGAAAAGAAAAGATAGTGAGAACCACAAAAAACATAACAAACACTTGCTTATTAATGTAGAAAAACGTAAATTTGTCCCATAACTAACTTTAACAATATGCAAAAACCACAATGGAATAGAATAAAAGACTTGGTTCAACGCAAAGAACTATCGCTTGCAATGGGCTTACACCTTGGTGCAATATTCCTCTGTGGACTGATTTATATCCTGCTACCCGAAGACGTACACCTGCGCTGGGGACTGACTTACTGGCTGATATGGATTGCCCTCTTGTCGCCCATTCCGCTGATGATTGCAGCACGGAAAAGTGAAAGGATGTTAGTGATACGCCTTTACAGCGGAGTGATAGGCATAGGACTTTGGCTACTTGCCATCTTTCTTCAAGTCATAGGGGGTGATATCTTTTTCCCTCCAACCTACTTTTGTAAAGATGGTGATTACCTTGCAAGGCGATACAGATATGACTTCTTCGACAACAACATGACGGCTGTTTACAAGGTTAGCGGGCTGACGGAACGGAGAGTTACATTCTATAGCTACAGCAATCCCGACTCTATCAAGGTCTATGAGTCGCTGAATGTCATCGCTTTCTACTGCCCTTCCGAAATACAAGAAGACCCATTGCCCAGCGACACCATCGCTCCGATTCGTGTTATCGAACAGCTCTACGATCGCCTGATAGAGCCCGAACAGAAGAAAGAAGTGGAACAACTTGCCCACCGCCTTAACGCCCGACTCGGCTATACACTAAATGAATAAAAAGATATAATAATGAACTACTTAGTGCTTAAACAACGTATTTATCTTGTCATATCAGTCCTCACACTGATAGCTTTAGGCAGTGGCTATGGCTCTTGCACAAAGTTTTCAGACAGGTTATCTGATAGTGCTATGGTGGCACTCGATTCCTTCCACCACTGCCAGTATATGGCTCTTTCAAGAGACATCGGTATGGCAGGGAGGCAGTCAGAGCAATTTGATTATGCCGATCAGCTCAGCCGTCACACAACTGCAGAACAATTAATGGAGATTGCCAATACCGATACTTCACGCATAACAAGGCTCTGGGCATACAGAATTCTACTGAAGAAAGCTGACAATCAAGTAATTGATGTATTGAAGCAGGCATTAAAAGATACGACATACGTAGCGTTGGAGTCTGGCTGTAGGGGCTTTGAAGAACCTTACAATCGCGCTGCTATCTCTATCTATAGGTACGTTAGCTACGAACTTAAACTACCCAACCAGTTGCGTTTCTCCCTTGACAGCCTCATCTTCTTCGATTATATGAAGCACTATGGCTTTGAAGATGGACTACCCATAGACTTCAAACCCCATAAGATTTATTATACCACAGTCATCGAAGAAGCCGACAAGGGGAATGATGCTATCCTCCCTCTCCTCGCTCAATACAAGAATCCCAATGACCGTCAGCGTATCAACAAGTTGCTGAAAGCCAATCTAAAGAAAGTAGGTGTATGCTCCTATGAGGCATGTGAAGCCATCGGCAACTGGAACGACCCTGCCTTCGAGTGGTATGCTAAGGCTGCTTGTCAAGCTACAATCAAACAAGAAGACTATTATGATGATAGGGTCTTCCAACTTCTTTATGCCTACCCTGCCCCTTGGAGCTACCAAATACTTAAAAAACTGAGGGGATTATAGTAACAGTGACACTGCTAAGGATTATCTTACATAGCTATATAAAACGTGCCCCGTTCCCCCTATTTTCAAACCATTATACGATAAATATATGATGAAAAAGATGTAACCTCAACAAAAATAACGAGCCCTTCCCACCCTTTTCATAAGGAAGGAGGGGCGATGTCTTAGACATATCTCCTCTCCATATACGCTTCTTTATGTAAAAAAAAATCTAAAGCTGAAAATTGAAAGGGCACAAATAACATTCAAATTAACGCCCAATTGGCTTGCAAAAGATGCCCTTTTGAGGTCTTACTAACGCCCTTTTGAAGCCTTACTAAGCACCTTTTAAAATCCCGCCTTGCAACTATTTGATAACAAACAACTTACAAGGGTGGTAGAAAAGCACGTTTTTAGCTGTTTTTTCGACCTTTCCAACCAATATTTTGTAAGGATATTTTACACACAAAACCTCACCCCCCAACCCCCTCTCCAAGAGAGAGGGGGAGTGCTGGAAACAATTTGCTATGGAGTATTGTTAATCGTTTGCAGTGTTGGGGTAGCTAAATGTATTTCCTAATCAATAGGGGTATCTCGCTAATCACTCCCCTCCCTATGGGGGAGGAGTTGGGGGTGGGGCTGATATCTCTCTCGCATTCCACTCCCCTCCCTATGGGGGAGGAGCTGGGGGAGGGGCTGGAGGCAGTCATTAGCTTTATTCCCTATTCTTCCCCACAAGCCCTCTCAACCAAAAATACAACTCTTCCTGCAAACGGAAAAGGGACCACGAAAAGCGGAGGGGCATATAACCAAACTTACATCTAATGGAACGACTCACCTGCTTGATATTGATAGTATGCCAAACATGGTGCATGATTGATAAGCCTTGTTGGCGGTCAGCATCTGACAGTTCGTTGCGATGGAGATAATAAAACATATACACTCCCACTAAGTTGAGCCATCTGACCGTTTCAAAACAACGGAGGTTCTCCTCTGATGCACCCAAGGCAATGAGCTGACGACGCATAGACTCATTGGCAAGCAGAAAGTCGAAACGGCGCACGCTAACCTTATGGGTTACTGATGCGACTTGCTGACGATAGTAATATATTCCCTCGCAGTAAGCAACCTTACGTGAATAATAATAATGGATGCGTGTGGTGTTATCATCGCTGTAAGCTCGTTGCGACTCATCGTATGGGTAAGCCATGTGGATAGAATTGCGAACCACATAACAACCATGAATCTTCCACGTAAGACTCGCCTGAAAAGCTTCTACGCCAGTCATCGTGCGGAATGGAGCCATCTGATAATCCTTCTGACTACCATCGCTATAAACATAGAGCATACGAAACAAGACACTGTCGACATCCTCACGGAAGGCATCACACACTTTCTCTAACGCATCTTGTCCAAGCCAGTCATCGCTATCTACAAAGCCAATATACTCGCCAGTGGCATGAGATAGTCCTATGTTACGAGCGTGTGCCTGTCCCTTATTCTCCTTCAAGGCAAAGACCTTCACACGCTGGTCCTTTTCAGCATATTGATGGAGGATATCCAATGAGCTATCCGTTGACGCATCATCGACACAGATAACCTCAATATCCGCTAATGTCTGACTCAGTAAGGAGTCGAGGCATTGCGATAGATAGGCTGCCGTGTTATAAACGGCTACGAGTAGACTAATCTTTGGCATGATGGCTGAACTTGTTTTTTATTTTATGAACCAAAGCGTTCCATAAGCCTACCTTCGACTTCATGACACGAAGAGAGATGAATGTACTGACAAAGCATAAGAGACTCGCTACTCCCCAGCGTAGCCAATCATTATCGGAGCGTACACAAAGGAAGACAAGGACTCCGATGGATAAATGGAGAATGGCATAGCGCATCACCGATGAAGACAACCGATAGCCATAACGAGCGTAAGCATAGATGTAGACACAAATGAAATTGAGAAAACCTGCTGCTGCCATACCGAGTCCTGCACCAAGAAGTCCCCACTGACAGAAGCCAAGAAGCACGAGTGCAACAAGGAAGATGTCATACAATCCCTCTAAGAGTAGATAGGACTTTGAGTCGCCCTTTGCCAAAGGAATATACTCTACAGGGAGGCGAATAGCACGGATATACATCGCTAACACCAACACTTGTGCCATACCGAGGGCTGGAAGGAATTTATCGGAATAAAGGAAGAGTATCAACTGGGGCAAGAACAAGAGGAAGAAGGTAAGCAAAGGAGATATAAGCAGGAGTGTCACCTCTATCTGTCGGTTGACTATCTGATTAAAAGTAAACTTCAAGTTGTTCGCTCCTGATAGGCGTGGAAAGTAGTCAGTTTCCATCGCTGAGAAGATCATACCTGCATAAACCATCGTCATCATGAAGGCAGAATTATAGAAACCGACGGTCTCTATCTCTGCAACATTATTGAGGTAGCTGCGTATTATCAGTTCTGCACCAGAGCCCAAGATGCCTGCAAAGACAAAGGCTGTACCCAATCGAATCATGCCCCAGCCCTTGTCTAAGAACGCTTTTTGGAAAGAAACGCGGAAAGGATATAGGCGATAGGAAACGACTATCGTCAAAATCAACTGTACCAACGCCATCAATACCAACGAAGGAACAATGGCTGCGTTGCCAAAGAAATAATAAAGAGGAACGGTTAAGACTAAGGCTGCCAACACGTTATACACTGAAATAGCAGCTAAGGCACGCAGTTTACGAACTCCTTTGAGGATGGCTAACTCGCCTCCTGCTAAGGCAGTCAATGCTACACAAGGGGATAGAAGGATGAAATGAAGCATGTGGCCGTCCCACGAAAAGGTGTAACGGCTGAGCAACGGACTAAGGAAGATACAGACAAAGAATCCCAACAAGGCTGCAAGCAGACTCCAAGAACGCACGACGGCAATGTCTTCCGTCAGCTTCTCCTCATCGTTCTGGTCGTAATCCTCTGACAGATTGCGTACAGCACTCATAGAGATACCAAAGTTCGTAGAGTCGCTGATGAGCTTTGTTGTGGAATTAAAGAGCGAGATAAGTCCTACTCCCTGCGGTCCGAGCAGCATTGCAACAAACTTGTTGCGAACGATACCAACCAGCACATTGATAACCTGTACACCACCAAAGAGGCTGATGTACTTCAAGATATGCAAATAGCTGTCAGTATTAGAGGCTTTTTTCATCACATTATCTAACGGATTTAAAAGTTTTTTATTATTTTTGCATCAAACAATTATTACATGAGACTATCTATTATCATACCCATCTATAACGTTGAAGACACACTCCAACGATGCTTGGAGAGCGTGTTGGCGCAAGTAGATGAGACGATGGAGGTGGTGCTCATTGATGATGGGTCGACGGATTCCTCTGGGCAGATTGCGGAAGAAATGACGGCTGGCAGAGGGAATTGTAGGCTTATCCACCAAACTAACAAGGGACTTTCGGCTGCAAGAAATGCAGGAATAGAAGTGGCAATGGGGGATTATCTCACCTTTGTCGACTCTGATGACTTCATTGCTGAGGGTACATACGCTGCGCTGTTGGCTGTGTTGGCGACGCATCCCGACTATGATATCCTTGAATATCCTGCTTTACTGTATTATGGAAGTAAGACGAAGCAGCGACTGCTGACGTTCTCTGATACAACCATCAGTTCTATCCGTGACTATTGGTTAGGCGGAGGTCACCTCCACAGCTATGCTTGTAATAAGCTTTTTCGGCGTGAACTCTTTGCTGATGTCCGCTTCCCAGAAGGTAAGGTGTTTGAAGATGTCTATACTTATCCTTTCTTGTTACAGCGAGCAAGGGTAGTGGCAACAACGTCTGCGGGGCTATATTATTATTGTCAGAACGATAAAGGCATCACTGCTCAGGCTGGTGGAAAGGAATTGAACGACCTTTTAGAGGCACATCTGAAGCATCTGAAGCTATGGGGCGAACTGACACCTGCTTACTATCAGGCATTGGTTAATATTCAAATAGATGTCTATGAGGCCACTCACGCTGAGCCTATCCTACCCGTTCTGCCCTATAAAGGCACCTTGAAACTCTTTATTCTCCACTTAATAGGATTAAAACGCTTATGTCAACTCACCCAGTTTATTCACAAAATAAGGAAGATAAGCCGCTCGTAAGCTTCGTCGTGACTTTTTATAGCGAGCCTGTTGATATGCTAAAGGAGTGTATCAGCAGTATCTTGGCATTGAGTCTGAACGAGACAGAACGCCAGATTATCGTCGTGGATGATGGTGCGGAGTATTCGCCTATCAACGAATTGCTTGCCCTTTCATCGAGCATTGTCTACGTTAGGCAGCCTAATCAAGGACCGGGACAAGCGCGAAACACGGGTATAGCGTTGGCAGAAGGTCGTTTTATTCAGTTTGTTGATGGCGACGACCTCTTGCTGACAAGTGCCTACGAGCAGTGTCTTGACATCGTCAGATACCGCGAAACAGACATGGTTCTGTTCCAGTCTTCTGATAAGAAAACCTCCAAACCACTTGCTGATGCTGAGGGTCCGATAAGTGGAACGGAGTATATGACACACAATAACCTGCGTGGTTGTGTGTGGACCTTCCTTTTCCGTAAGGAGATTCTGCACGATCTTCGCTTCCGTAAGGGCATATTCCATGAGGATGAAGAGTTTGTTCCACAGGTTATGTTACGTGCTGAAAGCATTTATACAACCAACAACAAGGCTTATTACTATCGTAAACGGGAGAACTCAACGATGCACAAGAGCGACAAACGATGGCACCTTCGTCGTCTGTCTGATGCTGAACAAGTTATCTATCGTTTGAAAGAACGAGTAGACCACCTCCCTGTCAAAGAGCGTATCGCTATGGAAAGGCGCATCGCACAGTTGACAATGGACCACATATACAACGTCATAAGGCTGACACATGACGAAACACATCTTGACCATGTGCTCCAACGTCTGTCTCGACATGGGCTTTTCCCACTGCCTGACAAGGACTATACAAGTAAATATAAGTGGTTCAGAAGAATGACAAACAGCAGTTTCGGGCGCAAGACTTTGATAATGCTGTTGCGGCTCAATAAGGGATAAAACGCAAATAGATACGATATCTATCCGTCTTCTACAAACAAACTACTCCCTTACTAATTGGTTCTTGTAAACTATTTTCATGTAGTTCAAAACCAATACATGCTCTTTTGGCTTCGAAAAGATGCCTAATTGACTTCGAAAAGATGCCCTTTTGGACTCCAACTAACGCCCTTTTGGACTCCAATTAAGCACCTTTTAAAATGCACCTTTGCAACTATTTGATAACAAAACACTTACAAGGGTGCTTAAACGGCTTGTTTTTAGTCCTTTTCCCCGCCTTTTCTTTGATTGTTTTGTAAACATATTTCTTTACCTTTTGAGATTAAATATCACACGGAGATATGCAGAGTTTGCGGAGAGTTTTTTATGAAACGTAGTCCACAGAGGCACCGTCGGTGCAGGGAGCAACGGAGAAAACACCCCATAAAACTTGTATGAACGTAATTTATAAGTTACCTTTGCCATGAACTATAGAGAAGTAATAACCTATAAAGATTATTTTGAGTACTCGTTCAAAGTACAAAGGTCACATGAAAATCCTACTATTAGGCGAATATAGCAACGTACATAACACGCTGGCACAAGGCTTGCGTGAGCTTGGACATACGGTAACAGTGGTGTCAAATGGGGACTTCTGGAAGAATTACCCACGTGACATTGATGTTTCCAGACGACCGGGTAAGATGGGTGGTGTGCTTCTGATGGCTAAGATTTATGCCCTACTGCCCCGTCTACGAGGCTATGACATTGTGCAATTCATCAATCCGATGTTCTTTGAGTTGAAGGCAGAACGGCTCTTTTCACTCTTTCATTATCTGAAAAAGCATAATAAAAAGATTGTTCTCTGTGGTTTCGGAATGGATTATTATTGGGTGAACACCTGCTCAACGACGATGCCACTGCGTTACAGCGACTTCAATATCGGTAAGGATCTGCGCCAAAATAAGGAAGCTGTCATTGAGAGAGAGGACTGGATAGGTACGGAGAAAGAACGCCTAAACCGACTGATGGCGGAGCAATGCGATGGTATTGTGACTGGACTCTATGAGTATTGGCGTTGTTACGAACCGTATTTCCCTACGAAAACTACCTTTATCCCCTTCCCTATCGTTGTCGGTGAGCCACCTATCATAGCCGATGAAACACCCGAAAAGTTGAATCTCTTTATTGGAATCAGCAAGAACCGCTCTGTCTATAAAGGCACAGATATCATGCTGCGAGCGGCTGAAACAGTGAAAGAACAATATCCCGACAGACTGAATCTGAAGGTTGTAACGGGCTTACCCTTTGACGAATACGTGCGAACGATGCTCGGTTCTGATGCTATCATGGACCAACTCTATAGCTATACACCCTCGATGAATCCGCTTGAAGCGATGGCACATGGTATTATCTGTATCGGTGGTGGCGAACCAGAGAACTACGAAATCATCAACGAAACCACACTTCGCCCAATCATCAACGTCCTTCCGACTTACGAAAGCTGTGTTGCAGAGCTTACTCGCCTTGTCAACAATCTCTCCTTCATTCCTCAACTGCGACGCGATAGCTATGCCTATGTTAGCAAGCACCATGATTATATCAAGGTTGCAAGACTGTATGAGGAATTTTATCGGGGGCTATTGGGCAAGAAAGATGATTAGCCTTATTGGGCTAATTAGGCTAATTGGGCTAATAATTATTAGGCTAATAAGGCCTATTAGCCCAATAGCCTCAATAAAAAAAGTGAAGCCTAAAGCTTCACCTTTTTCTTTTTACCATGACTCTCGTTACTCATTCGGTCAAGCGCAGTAACGACATAGACATATTTTGTATTGCCATCTTTATAATTAAGACGGAGCTTATTTCCATAAGGCATTCCCACAATCTTTGATGGATCATTGAGGTTGATTGGCTCATCCGCATAAAAACGATAAACAACGTATCGATAAGGAGCATCCTTCCAACCCTCTCCTCTTGGTGCCTTCCATGTCAGATAATAGTAGCCATCACTCTCCTGTCTTGCCTTCACCTTCTTTGGCTTTGATGGAGCCTCATCGTCAATGAATGGCATCAAAGGCTGCAAAGCTGGATAACGCCAGTAGTTTGTACGAAGCAGTGTACCATAGTTACCGGGATTATCAACAACCGACTTAGCATACCACAACACCGTACCGTTCACGTTCTGACACTGCTGATGCAGACGACGTTTCGCTGGAAGCTGATTTGAATTAGGATTTTGTGGATCAGCATATTTCACCGTACGGAGCACATCCTCGCCAATATAAAGCGGACGATTGCCTGCATAACGGTTCCACCATCCGATAAGTTCCTTATAATCAGCCGCACGATTGCCAATCTCCCAATAAATCTGTGGCACACAATAGTCTATCCAACCATTGTTTACCCACTTCAACACGTCAGCATAGAGGTCGTCATAGTTCTGCAAACCATTTGTACGACTGCCATTCTTTGGGTCGTTCTTCTGATTGCGATAGATACCGAAAGGAGAAACACCAAACTTCACCCAAGGCTTACGACGACGGATAGACTCGCCCAACTGCTTGATGAAGAGGTCTACATTATTACGTCTCCAATCGTTGATATTGGTAAATCCACGTCTGTCACGTTGGAAGTAAGACTGGTCAGGAATGGTCTGTCCTGCAGCAGGATAAGGATAGAAATAATCGTCAATATGCAAGCCATCAATGTCATATCGACTTACGATATCATCCACCACCGCACAGATATAATCGCGATTCTCTGGCAAAGCAGGATTGAGGATGTAAAGACCATCGTAAGAGAAGACGCGATTAGGATTGGTTATTGCTACATGATTCGTCGCCAACTGTGTGGTATTCTTTGTCTTAGCACGATAAGGATTAATCCACGCATGGAGTTCCATACCACGATCGTGACACTCCGTAATCATCCATTGCAATGGGTCCCAATAAGGTGAAGGAGGTGTACCCTGACGACCTGTAAGGAACTTACTCCATGGCTCATACTTACTTGGATAGAGGGCATCACACTCAGCACGCACCTGAAAGATGATAGCATTCACACCATCTCGCTGCAGTTCGTCCAACTGATAACGCAACGTACGCTGCATTTCCTCTGTACCAATACCTTGGAACTGTCCGTTCACACACTGAATCCACGCACCGCGGAACTCTCGTTTCTTAGCTGGGACTTGTCCATACACGACATTACCCGCCCCAATGAAAAGCACTGCGGCAATCAATAATCTCAATAGAGAATGAAGTTGTCTCATTATTTTAATTTAGTTATATACGAAAAAGGAACAAAAAGCCCCTCCCCCTTACCCCTCCCCCAAAGGGAGGGGAGTAGTATGCGTGATACCCCTTATAGTTATTGGAAATAACTGTTAGGCTTTCCCAAGTTAATTTATTAGAATCCAGATTTTCATCATTTCCCAAGCAAATTAATTAGGATTAAACCTTTCATCACCCCCAAGCAAACCGTTTCCAGCACTCCCCCTCTCCCTTCGGAGAGGGGGTTGGGGGGTGAGGTTTTATCTCTTCCCAGCCATCCTCTTAAACGTCTGGCGGTGGAAGCGGCGTTCAGCCTCTAACACCTGCAGCAGTTTTGTGGCAGGAATCACCTTTAGCATTTCCTTATGATAACGCTGTTCTATCTGTTTTAATTGTATTTCATAGGCGTCAGCCTGTTCAATCATCTTACTTGCCTCACGTTCTGACGAAGGTTTTGAATGATGAATAGCACGCAGCCTATCGAAATAACCACGCTGTTTCTCCCTCATCTCATCATATACAGGGAAGAAGCGTGCAGCCTCTTGCGCTGTCAACCCTGCCTCTTTCGTCATAAAGCTATGCGATTCTGCTTTGATTCTATTAAAATCTAACTTCCCTTGTGCGTGCAGCAAAGACACACTAAAGAAAACGCAAAGCAATAGGATTATTCTTATGTATTTCATACTTCCTTCTCCTCTATTATTCTTCACTCGCCAGATAAGCATACATATCCGACTCGTCTATCATAAAATAATCAGCCAGCTGATCAAAATCATCAGCTGACGAAGCCGACAACTCCTGAGTTCCCTGCGCTAAACGATTACCTGTAAGTGAGCCATTCCCTTGTCCGCCATCAAACTCTTGATAAGCAAGGAAACCTATTAGTACAACACCGATTGTCATCGCTGCTGCTGCCAATGGGCGGAGATAACGCACCTTTGCACGACGTGGCTTTACCGTCACGACTGTCTCTTTCTGCTCTTCAGTTGGTATCTGAGCCATCACACGGGAAGACAATTCCGAAAAGTAATTCTCCGGAACTGTGAAAGGGCGCTGCGTGCCGTATTCCTTTTGTAAGTGATTCGTTGATTCCATAAAGTTTTTTCTTTGATATAACTTAGACTGCAGAAAGGCTGAATGGTTTAATTATCAAGGTGAAATATTATTCATACCGCTTCACGTAGTCAGTAATCTTCTGTACAGCAATGTGATAAGAGGCTTTCAACGAGCCCTCGCTGGTTCCTAATATCTCGCTAATATCAGAGTATTTCATCTCGTCATAATAACGAAGTGTGAACACCATGCGCTGCACATCGGGCAAGGTTGCAATGGCTTCCTGCAACAATGCCTGACTCTTATCGCCATCGAAGTAGTCGTCTGCCATCAAGCGGTTAGCAACCGAGAGGTCGGCATCAGCACTAGACAGCGTTGCAGCCTTTTGACGACGAAGAAAATCGAGCGACTCGTTAATAGCTATACGATAGAGCCAAGTGGACAATTTAGCTTTTCCTTGAAAGGTTGGAAGACTCTTCCATGCTTTAAGAAACGTGTTTTGCAATACGTCGTCAGCATCCTCATGCGTAAGGACTATACTACGAATCTTCCAGTACAACGATTGGCTGTACTGGTCAACAATCATGGGGAAAACCTTCTGTCTTCCTTCGGGACTCGCCAACTGGCGAATCACTTCAGCTTCATCGAGGGGAGTCACTACTCTTTCAGGAAAAGGCTTAGATTGTCAAGAGCTAAACGGCTCTTTAACGAATAGATACCTTGCGGACTACATTGCCCACCTTAACGATATAGCATCCCTTCGGGAGGTTGAGCGTATAGTGCTTATCGCTGCCGTCAACCTTCACGCTCATCACACGTACACCTGTCACATTATACACTGCCAATTGTTCGTCCTCAGCACCTACCACGTGCAACACGTTACCAACAACTGAGATTGAAATTGTCTGCGTATCGAAGTCAATCAAATCAATTGCTGCACGTGCCTGCACCGGTGCGGTGAAGCCTACTGAAAGCAGTAATGTGAAAAGAAAAGGAGTAAATATATTTTTTATCATAGACTATGCTTTTATGTTAGCTACAAAGATAACAAATTTAAGATTACATCTACTCATTTTATTGCATTAGTCTATTAAGATTTAATATTAATTAACCTCCTCCAACCCCTCCAAAGGAGGGGTCGGGGGAGGTTTCTGTACGTCCTATGGACTCTGTTCTTCTGTGCTATCTGTGAGAAAATAAAGAAATAGCTACTCTATCATAGCAATCTCTCACAGATGACACAGATGAACAGAAAGAACAGATTTCCTTTTTACACACTAAAACACTCAGAGACCTAAAGGTCAGAGAACTCACAGATTTATAGTGAACGAGTGGATGAGTGGATGAGTTGCTTGTGCTGAATTTGTGTTTTAACGCTCTGTGTTATCAATAACCTTTAGGTTTCTGTGCGTCCTATGGACTCTGTTCTTCTGTGCTATCTGTGAGAAAATAAAACAAATAGCTACTCTATCATAGCAATCTCTCACAGATGACACAGAGGAACAGAAAGAACAGATTTCTTTCTTGAACACTGAAACGCTCAGAGACCTAAAGGTCAGAGAACTCACAGAGTTATAGTGAACGAGTTGCTTGTGCTGATTTTGTGTTTTAACGTTCTGTGTTATCAATAACCTTTAGGTTTCTGTGCGTCCATGGACTCTGTTCTTCTGTGCTATCTGTGAGAAAATAAAGAAACAGCTACTCTATCAAAGCATTCTCTCACAGATGACACAGAGGAACAGAAAGAACAGATTTCCTTTTTACACACTAAAACGCTCAGAGACCTAAAGGTCATAGGATGACACAGAGACCTCAACAATATGAAATATAATTACAAAATATTCGAAGAAAAGGCGAAGAAAAGGGCTAAAAATGAGTATTTGGGGCATCCTCATAAACCTTTTATTATCAGATGGTTGTAGAAGTGGTTTTCAAAAGGTGCTTAATTGGACTTCAAAAGGGCGTTAGTAAGGGGCTTAAAGGGCATCTTTTGCAAGCCAAAAGAGCCTTAATTCAATCGCTATTAAGCGTCTTTATTTTTTGAAGTAGGAATTTATATTTACAAAAACGGATGGTCAGAACAAACAATGCTGACCATCCGTTATTACATAAATCGAGCAATGACGGCTTTTCCTTTTAGACTGAAAGGCTCATCAAGGAGAGCCGTATCGTGTTTAGAAAGAGCCTCACCCTCAACGATACAATCTTCAAGGGCAAAAACAATCGTTCGACGGCTGTCCGCGAACGCTGCATCTTCCATTATCCCCACCTCAACACTTATGCCGTGTCGCACGATGATATTAAAATCTACTGCTCCCTGCGTATTCTCCGAACTTACTTTCTCGTCACCCTCAAACTCATACAAAGCAGTGTGCGACAAAGCGATACGACGCCCTTCTTTTATCAGCGTTATCTCTCCCTCCAAAGGTAGAATATAGCGCGTGAAGCCCGTAAAGTCAGAGAAATCACTCGCCACATCATCGATAATAGCCGACGAGATACGCACATCGAATTGCCGTGCTGACAAGTCGCCATCAGCAGGTGAGATAAAAATCTGACGTGTGACACCACCCTTCCATGTGGTAGTCTTGTAGGTTGATTGTGGGAGTGTGGTCATAATAAAAAAAAAACGCAACAAACACAACAACTGGCCCCTCCCCCAAACCCCTCCCCCAAAGGGAGGGGAGTAGTATGCGTGATACCCCTACATGAGGATGCAGACAAGAGGAGATTTCTTAAATGTACAAACCCTTTTTATAGGGGTATCTCGCATTTCACTCCCCTCCCTATGGGGGAGGGGCAAGGGGGAGGGGCCAGTCGGCCAGTTGTGATTGGCTTTCTACTTCTTCACAACCTTCACGGTCTTGTAAACCTTACCATTCTTAAGCACCTGAACGAGGTACATACCCTTAGTGCCAGTGATAGCTACATTAACGACCTGACCCTGTGCAGCCTCAAAGCTATTGCTCTGGAGGAGTGCGCCAGTAGTACCGAGCACGTTAACAGTGTAACGACCATTTTCAGCAAAGCGAAGATTTACGCTCTCAACGAATGGATTAGGATAAACAGAGAAGCCAAGCTGAGCATCGACTGCATCGATAGCGTTAGCCTCAGAGGTAATCTCAACGATTTCCTCTACTGTCTTCTCAGCTTCACCCCAGCCGTTCTTCAGCTTCAAGGTTACATTCTTCTTACCAGGAGCAGCATAGGTAACAACAGCTGTCTTATCAGCAGATGAAGAAATAACACCATCGCCCAAGGTCCAAGTAGGAACAGTCTTAATCTCGTATGTACCTACAACACCAGGGAAGCCTAATACATCGTTGTTAGGCTTCTGGTCAACATAAGAAGCACCAGAGGTGTT
Organism: Prevotella melaninogenica; assembly: GCF_003609775.1. Taxonomy (NCBI): domain Bacteria; kingdom Pseudomonadati; phylum Bacteroidota; class Bacteroidia; order Bacteroidales; family Prevotellaceae; genus Prevotella; species Prevotella melaninogenica. The sequence continues at coordinate 588,056 of NZ_AP018050.1, read as the reverse complement.
CTCGCCACCACTACCAGCGACAACAACAACAGAACCATCATAAGCACTACCTGCACTACCGAGGTTCTTAAACTTCATTCCGTTAGCCTCCTCGAAAGTGAAGTAAGCCTTCAAGTCAGTAGGAACCTGACCTTCCTTATAGCCCTTCATAGCCTGCAATACCTCATCATCAGAGAGTGGCTTGCTCCAAACCTGAACCTCATCAATGATACCATTGAAGCCGCTCTTGTAAACACCACCACCACCGATGAAGATATCGGCTACCTTGTTAGCATCGATACGTGAATCGCTCTGTGCAACATCCTCACGACGCTTAGAGCTTGCGAAGCTGTGGCTTGCTACCATACGACCATTGAAGTAAATCTTCTGGATATTACCCTCATCATGAGTTACTACGATGTGGTTCCATACACCAGGAGTAACATTGTAACCCGTAGACATCACATCCTCGTAAGGATTGTCGTGAGCTGTCCAACCCATTGTGTTGAACGAAACCTCATTCGCCTCGTGCTTAGTTCTATGACCCTGCCACTCTGGACGGATAGTTACCCAAAGGTCACCCCAGTTGTTATGTGGCCACTTGTCATGGATAGAGTTCTTATTGATAAGGTTTGTACCCTGACTATCGTGGCTGAACTTGTCTGCCTTGAACCAGAGAGCGTATGAATAAGACTTACCCTGCTGAACATCACCAGGGATGCGGAACATCTTAGGGTCTGTAATCTCAAGACCACGTGACGCCTTACCCTCACCGAGACGACCCTCGTAAGTGTAAGTTACGTTCTGACCTACCTTCTCTGTTGTCTTGTCAGCAGTGATATCAGTAATCTGAGGAACAGCACCTGTAGCCTCTGGAGTAACCTTTACCTTACCACGGATGATGCTTTCCTTGCCGTTGCTATCCATAACAACGAGGTCGTATGTACCCTCTGTTGGAACAGTAAACTTAGCACTTGTACCGCTTTCGCTCTGAGCAACAACAGTACCATTCACAGCATTCTTCAACTTCCATGACTGAGCAGCAGGAACCATGTCATCAAGATACTTGAGTGTAAACTCCTCGTTTGGCTTGATAACAGGACGGTCAGCAACGACATCGCTCAATGGCTGGTCGTAAGCAACAGTCTTATACTCTGACCAAACAATGTCAGAACCCTTCTTACCATCAGGAGAAACGGCACGTACACCGAAACGGCAGTCGCGCTTGTCAGCACCTGATACCATTGGAGCATCCACAACGTATGCAGCCCAAGAAGTAGTAGCGGTAAGCAACTGCTGTGGCTGGTCTTTCTGCTGGAAGTAGATTTCATAATACCATGTACCTACCTCATCGTTATAAGTCTTCTCCCAACCTGATTCTTCCTTAGAAGCATACTGCATCTTGAAGTCACAAGCGTTGTAACGACCACGGAGAATCTCAACCTTCTTGATAGTTGGAGTGGCAGTAGCAAAGTCCTTTGAATTGTCACGGAGAGCCATCTCACCAACACGCAACTCATAGTTAGCTGGAGTATTCTCAACAACAAGACCCATCATTGCTACCTTATCACCATCAGCCAAACCGAGTTCAGAAGCCTTTACAGTGAAGGTCTTCCACTTACCCTCAGCCTCAACAGCTGGCAATGCAACCTCCTTATATACGTTCACGTTACCCTTCAAAGCAACAAAGAACTTAGCATGAGAATCCATGCCTGCGACAGTCTTATAGGTAACAGAGAACTCATAGTCTGGCTTTACCTCAAGCATCGTCTTAAAGAGCTTCACACGTGAGAATGCTGTCTGACCAGAGATTGACAAACATGAGCCACCCCAGTAAGCATCATCAAAGGTAAGTTCTGCCTTTGCAAGACTATTGATATTACCAGTGTTTACTTGGTCTGCACGGTCAGTAATCCACCAACGCCATGTTGGCATATAGTCCTGTGTATTGAGGTTATACCACTTGTGGTTGAAAACAACCTCACCATCCTTGCGGAAGCTCAAACCATTACCAAGGTTAAAGCGTGACACGAATGGAACCTGCTGGATAGTAGACTTCGCTGTAAGGAAGGCTGCAAGACCATGGAAGTTCTTCAAGCTTGCATTAGCCAAATTACAATCTGTATTGATAGCTGGCAACAAAGCTGGGTTGTTATAACCACCACTAAACATAAGCTCTTGCTTCTTCAGATAAGTCTTCTGGATAGCAATGTCAGATGTTCCATTGTCGGTAGCACTCTGGTGGATAAGGCTCTGCTTGTGAGCACCCCAGAAACCAATAGAAATATCGTTATCCAACAGTGCGCTCCAACTTGCCTGACGCAAGCCACGACCTTGAATATCAAAGCCTGCATAATAGTCGAAACTGCTACGGCCTAAACTCTGTGCTGTACTTACAGAACCTCTCAGATGACTTGGTCCCCAGTTATAGTTAGCGAAAAGCATATCGGTAGCAATGTTGTCCTTATCACCGAAGATCTTCTTGTTGTGATTGCCCAGACCGCCATCAAAGTGAATACGACCATCATCTCCAGTACCATCATACCAATGTACTTCAAACTTCCATTTGAGTTTCTCTGCTTCCTTATGACAAGCAACAAAGAACTCTGTCAGCTGTCTCATTACATCAGCAGAAGTATGGAACTCAGAGTTAAAACCGATACCATTGATACCATAGAACTTCATCATACGAACCAATGGCTCTGCATAAACATACTTACCATTCTGATTCAGAGTAAGTTTATATAATATCTTACTATAGCTATCAGGTCTCCAAGGGCTTAGATAAATAGTTCTTCCATCAGGAACAGACATCAGACAACCCACGCTAACACCGTTCTTATGAGCAACGTCAGTCAGACCTGCAGTAGAACGAATCCAAGGTGAAGTCCAGTTTCCGTGGATATCAATGTATGACCACAAACTGAAGTTATCGCCCTCAAAGCAATAACGAGGAAGCGCCTTCCACTGAGCGGTAGGGTCGTCAAGCGGTGTCCACAGACACATCTTACGATCGCGTTTCACATTTGAATGAACCTGATAGTCGCCATCCTTAATACGTTCAAGTGGGCGAACACGTGAGATAAAGAACTGGTCGTCAATATCGCTGACGCCCTGTGGCTGCTTCATCTCGCCTTTCAACCACGCTTCAAGGTAGTTAGGCAGGTTTTCAAACTTAGCATCCTTAATGTCCAATGGGTGTGTCGGCGTACGCTGTGCACTCACAGTGAGACAGCTTGCCAATGCCAAGGATGCAAATAAAGTAATCCTTTTCATGAAAAATGAATGTTTAGTTTATAAATGATTTTAGGTTTATACAGCCATACACGTATAGCCATATAAGGTTTGTTTTTCGTTGTTTAGCAATAATGCTATTTAGATGTAACTTGTTGTATTTAAAGTTTAGATGCTTTTAATAAGCTATAAGATTAGGTTAATATATAAGTGCCAGAAGGAGTCGAGCTCCTTCCAGCACTTAAAGATATGTTTACTTGCAGATGAATTTCACTGTACGGAGGGTCTTACCGTCCTTCTTAACGTTCACGACGTAAACGCCCTGAGCACCAAGATGGAGACGTACAGACTCAGCACCATTCACTGAAACAGCCTTGCTTGCAACCATCTGACCATTAGTAGAGAATACCTGAACGAGGTAGTTACCCGGTGTCTCTACGTCGAACAATACGTCACGATCGATAGCGTAAACCTTCATGTCAGCAGCCTCAGTGCCGTTGATACCTGTTGGATCAGCCTTCACCTTGATTACCTGGAAGGTACGAGTGTCAGAACCGTGAGCATTGGTCAAGGTCAATGTAACCTCATAGTCGCCAGCCTTAGCATACTTCAACTTCGCTGTACCAGCCATATCAGTACCATTCTGTGATACGATAGTAGCCTTCTTAGCTGTCCACTCTGCAGTAGTCTTCACCTGATAGTTACCAGATACGAATGCGCTACCTGCGTCGTATGTTGGAGCATCTGGAACAAGACTTGCAACACCTTCACCAGTACCAACCTTCAACTCACCGTGAGCCAACTTAGCATTGCCCACCTTGCTTGTGAAGTAGTGACTTGCATCAGCGTCAGCCTCGAAGTCCCAATAAGCCTTCAAACCACCCTCTGTAGTAGAAGTAGAAGTCATTGTCTGTGCAGCCTCAGCAGCTGAGATATACTTGTTGAAGAACTTAACATCGTCAATAACAGCGTTCATAGCAGCTGTGCTGTGACGACCAAGACTGATACCGAGGATGTTAGCATCCCACCAGCCATTGTTAACGAATCTCTCTTCGCACAAGCCTTCGCCATTTCTATCACCAATCTGCCAGTTGTGTGCCTTAGCTTCCTTACCATTGATATAGAGCATAGGCTTGGTATTAGTACCATTACCGTCCATAGCCAATGTGAAGTGTGTCCATGCACCTGGGATGAAGTCAACCTTCCAACGCTGCTTGTACTCTGGAGAACCACCACCGTTCTTAGCACGGAGTGTCAACTCGTAAACACCAGTACTTGGATCGTATGTAGACCAGAATGTACCCCAGTTGTTCTGTGGCCAACCTGTACCTGGATCACGCATATCGACAATCTGAGTACCACCAGACAAGCTGTTGAACTTAACCCAGAATGCAAGTGACCAAGGCTGGTTGTTATTTGTCAAACCGAGCTCAGAAACCTTAACGCCTACTGGCTTCTCGAGTGTCTTGATACCTCTTGAACCAGAACCATCAGCCTTCTTACCCTCATACTTCATTGTTACCTCACTATTAGCAACAACCTCGATAGAAGTCTCGCTGTCGTTAGCTGTAAGCTTGTTGATATGAGGAACAGCACCTACTGCATCAGAAGTAATCTGAACGTAGTTAGAGTATCTTACCTCCTTGCTTACGCGAGTACCATTCTCAGTTACATAACCTGTAAGAACGAGGTCGTAGAAACCAACCTGATTCAAACCGTTAACCTTGATTTCAGTAGTATTGTTGCTGCTTGCTACAGCTGTACCATTGTGCTCAATCTTCCAGTTACCAGCCTCGTGACGTGGGTCAACATAAGAGATTGTGAATGCCTCGTTTGGCTTGATAACAGACTTGTCAGCCTTGATCTCGTCGCTGTAGTCATAGGTTGTGAAGATGTCATGATCCTCGCCCCAAGCGATATCACTCTCCTTCTTCATATCGAGAGATACTGCAGATACACCGAACTTAATCTTACCCTGACCCTTAACGTCAACAGGAACTGAGTAGTACATACCTGCCCATGATGTTGTTACACCCATGAGGATTGGCTCCTTACCTTCCTGCTTAGCCCAGAGCTTGAAGAGAGAAGTCTTCACGTCTGTGTTGTAGCAAGGCTCACCAGATGCCTTAGAGTTAGGCATATTGAAGATAATCTTACCGTCAACACCATTCTTCGCAGAGTGCAAGAGAGCAGTCTTTGCGATTACTGGCTTTGCTGGAGCATCGAATGTGCCACGAACGATTGAGAACTCACCGAGGTAGAGGTTCAAGTCAGCAGCGTTCTCCATCTTCAAAGCAACGAGTGCAAGTGTCTTACCGTTCAAAGAACCATCAACAGTGATAGTCTTCTCTACCCACTTGTCCTCATCAGCCTCATCTGTAGAAGCGAGTACTGGATAAGCCTTCTCAGTGTTTACAGCGTCCTCTGTTGTGAATACCAAAGAAGCATCAGCCTTACCACCCTTAACCTTATAACGGAAAGTGATAACGTCGCCAGACTTCAAAGCATACTTTGTCTTGAAGAGGTGGAGATACTCCTTGCTGGTAGAACCGTGTACACGTACAGTAGAACCGCCCATGTAAGCATCGTCCCATACGAACTCTGCATCAAGGCCGTTTGCAGGAACATCAGCTGCGGTACGACCGAGCAACTTGCTTGCAAACCACCAACGCCATGTTGGCAAATAGTCCTGTACACCTACGTTAGCCCAAGGACGATCGTTCTGACGTACACCACCGTAGTTGAAGAACTTACCGTTACCGAGGTTGAAGTAAGTGATGAATGGCTCTACTGCGAGATCCCAAGACATAGAACTACGTGCAGTCATCATCGCTGACATACCAGCGAAGTCTGTGTTATCAGCATTGTAGTTCAAGCTGTTATTGATTGCAATAGAGTTAACTGGGTTACGTGAACCGCTTGAGAACCAACGCTCAGTACGCAACATATAAGTGCGCTGCTGTGTCTCTGGGTCACTACCCTTCTCACCACGGCTCTCGAAGAACATATTCTGTGAGTGTGCACCCCAGAGACCGATAGAGATACGATGATTCTTCAACAAAGTCCAACGTGAACCGTGTCTTGGCTCACCACCCTGCATATTGATACCAGCGTAGAGATCCAATGGGTTACGATTGATTTCCTCAGCCTTCTCTACTGACTGCTGGAGCAACCAATCAGCGTTCCAGTTATAGTTGAAGAAGAGGTTTGCAGCCTCGCTACCACCTTCACCGAAGATACTCTTATTATTGTCGTTAAGACCCTGGTCGAAAGCAATACGACCCTGATCGTTGGTACCATCATACCAAAGATTCTCGTAAATTGGGTTGTAAGGCTTGATTGCCTTGTTGAGGTTTACGTGGAAATCTCTAAGTGCTTTTGTCACACGACCTGCACCAAAGAACTCAGTATACTCAGAGTTATAGCCGAGACCATCGTAACCGAAGTAGTTCATGAAGGCAGCTGCATTCTGAACATTTGAAGTTGCGATGTTGTTCAAAGTTGTTCTCCAATCGCTCTTAAGGCTACCATAAGGAATACCAGCAACAGAAGAAACAGGCACACCATTCTTGTGTGCTACGTCGAGCAACGATGCAGGAATACGACCGAGACCACAGTTCCAATCACCCCAGTGAGTAACGTATGGCCACATTGAGAACACCTCAGAGTCGAAGACACCATCAGGAAGAGCGTTCTTGCTTGGCACGTTCCATGGGAGCCATGCAAGGAGCTTCTTGTCGTTAGCATCTGTGAGATCCTGACGAACCTGTGTGTCTACGTTACGGAAACGTGTCTTTGGTCTTACACGAGAGATGAAGAAATTATCATCCTCATTAATTGTAGGGTTTGCCTTTGACCAACTGCTCAGTTTGTTTGCAAACTGATGAGAGTCAAAGCCCCACTGAATGTAGTCGCTCTTGAGTTCCTGTGCCATCAAGGTAGATGGAATCAAGCAGCAACCGAAAAGAAGTAAATGAATTCTTCTCATGATTGATTTTGGGTTTAATGTTATTGAATAATTGAAAATCTAATTACCGTTTATATCTGCTTTCCTCTCTTTTGAGAGTGCAGGTTATGTCCAAGGACAATATTTTGAAGCAGTGCTGTCTGCTATCCTTTCTCACATAAGTCACTCACTATCGCCTTACGACGTAATCTTTATGAATTCCTCTGACCATCTTCATCTGATGTGCTAACGCCCCGCACGTGTTGTGCTAATGGTCAGCACCACCCGTGTTGATGCCTAATAGCCTTTCAAATGTTGCCGTATTGCGAGAAAACTATTCGATATAGACAGCGAAAAACTTACCTATTTAAGCAAAACAAGGTTATCCGACTCGATTTTGTCAAGCCAGATAACCTTATTCATGTGATATCACTTATTACTTAATTGTAATTTTCTGTGTACGGATAACATTGTTGTTCTGCATCTTAACGAGGTAAACACCTGCTGGCAACTCATTTGTGTTGAATGACTTTGGATTAACCAAGCTCTTCACGGTCTGACCGTCAGTAGAGAATACCCATGCGCGCTCAACGTTCTGGAATACTACCTTACCACCTGCAACTGTGAGCTGTGAAGCACCGCCAACAGCAGAAGAAGCAATATTAGTAGAACCACCCTCGAGCAACTCTGGCTCATCAGCAACACCCTGATCGTGGGTATCAGCCTTAGCACCACGAGCTGGATTAGAACCAGTGATGGTTACAGCAAAGTCGATAGCGAAGCCCTTATTGAACTTACCAGTTGGTGTCAAACCACCCTGGAACCATGCATCACAGAATACGAGACGAATACGGCTCTTACCTGGCTTAGCATCTGTAGGAACAGTGAAGGTGTACTCATTCAACTTAGATACCTGATCCAAGACACCCTGACGAACCTTACCAAAGAATACTACGCACTCACCCTCAGATGGATTCTCTGTAAGGTTCTCAGGATTAAACTGCTTGTCGCCGTTGAAATCCATCCAAGCCTTACCCATACACCAACGAAGGTCATCGTGGTTACCATCTGTACCATCAAAAGCCTGATAACCCTGAAGTTTCACAGTGACAGTCTTGCCCTGCTCAACGATTAACTCGTGGTCAGCTGTTGCATCAACATAGTTAGTCTGATTGCCTGCAGGACCTGTTGCTGTATAGTCGATGTTCTTGGTACCACCCTCAGTGATAAATCTCTTTACATAACGTACCTGACGTGCGATACTTGCACCAGCAGCAGACTCATCCAACTCAACAGTACCGTATGACTCTTCCTGCTGTGCAGGGAGCTGAGACTGGTCAGCACGTGGAACAGCAATCCACTGAACCTTTGAATAGGTCTTCAAGTCAGTACTTACTGAACGTACACCAATGTATGGTTTGTCTGCAGCACTTGTGAACTGAATGTTAGGAATGTAAGTAGCCCACTGTGAAGTACGTCCTACCTCAGACACCTTACCATTCTCACCATTCTTATAGAGAATCTCGAAGTGGTCGATATTAGCCTCATCGTTGTAAACAGTTGGGTTGTTACCAGCCTCCTTATCGATACCCCAAATAGCCTTAACAGAGAGAGAAGACTTAGTTTCTTCCTTCACCTGAACGGTCAAGTTCTTTACATTTGCTGGTGTAGCTGTCACGTCATCATTGAGCTCGAGCTTACCAACGAGAACATCGTAGTCAGGAGTAGCGTTCTTAACGCGCAAACCGATACGCTCGATCTTCTGACCAACAGCGATATCGTTCAGCTCAACCTTCTTCTCTGCCCAGCTTGCACTCTCGGTGTTACCCAATTCGTAAGCCTTCCATGAACCGTTCACGCGAACGATGAGAGAAAGTTTTGAGTCTGTATTACCAGCCTTACCAGTCTTGATAGCTACCTTAGCAACTACCTTACCAGCAGAAGGAGTGAGGTTAGTCTTAAAGAGAACAACGTCTGTAGCAGTTGCGTTGTTAACGCCCTTCAAGCGAAGTGCTGCACCACCGTTGTAAGCATCCTCATTAGTGAATGAAGGCTGTACGTCAAAGCTTGCGGTCTCTGTACCTGGCTGAACAACCATCCAACGATAAGTTGGAACTAAGTCCTGTGCAGACATATTGTACCAAGAGCCAGCTGTCTTCTTTCCCTTATAGTGATAACGCTCACCAGCACCCGTATTGAAGTGGGTAGCGAAAGGAAGATTGCCAGAGATAGCTGTACGCTCTGGGATCCAAGAAGCAAGACCAGCGAAGTTAGACAATGCTGGTACACCACCATGTGCCTCAACCTCATTACCTATATTGCTGATAGCAGGACGATCCAATGGGTTACGCTTACCACCAGAGAAGGCACGCTCAAGATACTCCTGATAGTTATGCATACGAGACATAGCGTCGCCACCAGTGTTATAGCTCCAGAAACGACTCTCAGCATGCTCACCCCAAAGACAGATACCACAACGCTTAGTAGCATCTGTGCTGTTAAGACCATTCCATCTTCTATTCATACTTACAATCCATACACCAGCGTATAGACCGTCAGCAGAACCCATTGTCTTTTCAGCCTCCTTTACAGAGTTATCCATATTCCAGCTGAAGTCGCTATTAGAATAGTTCAACATCACCTCAGAGATACGCTCGTTCTGGTTTGGACCCCACATATAACCTGTACTCCATCCAGTCAAGTTTGAGCTGTTTGTATAATACATGATCTTGAAGTCGTTGAAACCTTCTTCCTTCGCAATCTTGTAAAGCTCCTTGTGGAATGCAACGTTATTAGAGTTCTGATAGTTGCTTGTGCTCTCCCAGTTATAGTTGATACCATCGAAACCGAGGAAGCGCATACAGTTGATGATTGGATGTGTATAGCGGAAAGAACCATCATCATTTCTTGTCATAATAAAGCTCTGCCAGCTATTAGCCGCACCACCTGTTGTATGATCGAAGAACTTAATACCGGCGAAGATGCTTGTACCGTTACGGTGAGCAGCATCAGCCCAAGAACCTGGAGCCTGGAACAAACCGTAGTTCCATGCACCGAAGAGGTTGGTATAGTTCCACATTGAGAAGTTATCGTTAGCAAATGTGCTTGAAGGATAACCACCGAGGTTCTTACCTGCACCACCAGGAATATTCATGAAGAGGTTACGATTCTCGTAAGTGTCCTGAATAAGACGGTCATTACGTGATTCGATATTGCGCTTCTTCACGTGAGTACGGATAAACTCAACCTCGTCCTTGATGCCCCATGCCTCAAGGTCGGCATCTGTAGGATATTTGCGACCCTGCTCAATCAACTTTGCAAAGTTCTCCAACAAAGTCTGGTCACCAAGTTTTGAAAGGTCGTAGATTTGCGTAGAAGCTGTAGGAGACATATTTGTCTGAGCTGCAACACCCATTGGTGCCATAGACAACATTGCTGCTACTACCCACGCACTAAGAGTAAATTTTTTATTCATATAATTGTTTGTTTAGTAATGTTGTTAGGTATTTTAAATCCCAGCAGTAGAGTAACTGCTACCCCGCTGCTGGGATTAAAGTATTTCGTTTTGAAAAAAACTAAGTCAATTAGAAGTTAGATGTAGTCTTATCCCAGAAGAGACGAGTTGCCATCTTGTCAGGACCGCCCAACGCTGGGATACCAGTGTTGTCAACATCCTGCTTAGTAGCGATGTCCTGTGTGCCAGGGAATGGCAGACGGTGCATGATGTCACCAGGGAAGAGGCTACCATCAGCCTCATCGATGTTCAGAACATCCAACTTACGTGGATAGCCGGTACGACGGAGGTCGTTCCAAGCCTCGAAACCGTTAGGATAAATTGCAATATACTTCTGAGTGATAATCTTCTCAAGCTTTGTCTCCTGTGAATCGCTGTCGTTCCACTTCACACCGATGGTGATAGGAGAAGCAGCGTCAGGTGTGTCACCTGTTGGATCCTTGTAAACGTATGCTACAGGGTTCTCCTGTGCCATGTAAGTATCAACCCAAGCATCATACCAGTTTACACCAGAAGCACCTGTTGGGCTCTCACCGTCCATAGACTTCATCTCAGGATCCTCGCAGTTAGCATTGCGAATACCGAGCTCATAGAAGTGCTGTGCTGAACCACCCATGTTCCAACCACGGAGTGCACCCTCTGCACGGAGGAAGCAAACCTCTGCATACTTCATAATCTGAAGTGGTGCATTGCTGAAATACTGTGCGCTCAACTTACTGAAAGCGATGTACTGGTTCTCATCGTAACCCTGACCCTCACCTGGGTGTGTACCGGTACGAATACCGCAGATACGTGTGCCAGTGTTAGTAATCTCACCAGTCTTGTTGTTCTTAATCTGGTTAGAGTTCTTCTCAAAGAGGTACTTCAACCAAGGGTGATCGAAGGTCTTGAGAACAATCTCCATAGTTGCGCTCATACGAGCATCACCCCAATCCTCAACACCACACAATGGGTTAGAGAAACCGAGTACGCCTGGACGTATAGAAACCTCCTGACTTACGCTCTCGATAACGCCATCAGCAACAGCCTCCTCAGCCAACTTCTGTGCGCGAGCAGGGTCGCTCTTCACGAGGTGCATAGCAAGACGAAGCTTAAGAGAGTTTGCATAACGTGCCCAATTCTTCATTGTACCGTCAGCAACACCACCCTCATTCATCACGAGGAAACGTGTCTTAAACTCGTTAACGAGCTTCTGCTTGTAAGCAGCTGGCTTCTGATCGAAGTAGTGGAAACAAGCGATTGCAGTATCAAGGTTAGCGAGAACGTCGTTGTAAACATCCTCTACCTTGTTATATGTATAAGGACCTACCTGAAGGTTAGTCTTCAACTCGCGGTAAGGCATAGGACCATAAACGTCAGCTACCTCAACAGCCTGCTGATTGAAGAGTGTCAGGTAAGCTGCCTTCATCTCAGGGATAGCGTTTACCTTAGAATGGTTCAAGATTGGCACCATTGCAGTCTTCATCTCTGTGAATGAACCCCAAGCACCACCGTAGCACTTCTGGTCGATTGCATAAGAAGATGCAAGACGAATCTTAGAGTACTGGAAGAAAGTGTGAGGAACAACTGTGTACTCTGCATAGTTATCAACACCGAGAGAATACTGGTACTGATAAGCATGTGCACCAGGGTGCTCACCTCTCTTACCACCACGCATAGAGAACTGACCACCAACACCAGCGTCAAGGAGGTCCTGCATAGCTGTCATAGCATCGCCAGCTGCAGCAGCATCAGTTGCTGTACGATAAGGAATGCTATCAACAGCACCACGAGCGGTCACCTTCTCAACATTCTTAGTTGTTGCGTTGAACTCATCACCTGGGTTGTCATAGTCGAGACAGGACTGAAGTCCCAGTGCCGGCAATGCCATCGTCATGAGCACGATTATATGCTTACTTTTCATTGTCTTATTTCTTTAGATTGTTAATTATTGAAGTTCTGATTATGTTGGAGTGGAAACTGAAAGACATTCGTTTTGTGGGTATTCCCATCAGGACCGTTGCCCTTCAGTTTCCTTCCTTTATTAATTTTCCTTCACTATAGATATTTGGTTTAGAAGTTAGCCTTCAATGAGAAACCGAATGAACGTGAAGATGGCATATTGAAGCTCTCAAACGCTCCGAGACCATTCTGTGTAGACAGAGATACGTCTGGGTCCGTTGGTGCATCCTTATAGATGAAGAACAGGTTACGAGCGATGAATGAGAGTGTCAAGTTACGGTTCTGACCGAAGACATCACGGAAGGTGTAACCCAATGAAAGCTCACGGAGACGGAAGTTAGTTCCGTTGTAGAGGTAAGATGATGGGTTGCTTGATGCACCAAGTGCCTGATAGTAAGTCTGAACAGGAACGATACGTCCGCTACCATCGTTGAGTTCCATACCTGGAACGTTACCATAGTTAGTAGCTACGATATTGTTCTTCTCTGCGTTCAAACGAGCATCAGCAGTACGCTCAGAAGCACCGATATAGTCAAGGTAAGCCTCTGTCAAAGAGAGTACCTTACCACCGATACGGCCATTGATGAGGAATGAAAGCTGGAACTCCTTATAATTAAAGGTATTGGTCCAACCCATCTGCCACTTAGAGTTCATGTTACCGAGGAAACGGTCGTTAGAACCAGTCTTATCAAATGTAGGCTCACCCTTAGCAGTGAGAACGATATGACCATTAGCATCGCGCAAGAAGTCACCTGCATAGATGTCACCAATAGAACCACCCTTCTGGTAGATAACCTTAGCCTCACCTACAGTCTGCTGATACTTACGTGATGTACCATCCTTGTCATAACCAGTCTCAAGAATCTCGTTATCGTTGTATGATACATTGTAAGAAGTACGCCAACGAAGCTTGTTAGCAAACTTGAAGTCGTAACCGATAGTTGTCTCGAAACCAGTGTTGCGAACCTTAGCAGAGTTCAACAACTCAGTGCTACCACCGAGAGAACCCAACTCCATGTAGAGATTCTTCACAATTGTATTATAGAATGTGAAGTCGAAGCTCAAACGGTTGTTCAAGAACAATGACTCGATACCAGTCTCGAAAGAACCTGTCTCCTCAGGAATTGGAGAGAAATCGAGGTACTTGTTACCAGAGAGTGCACCTGTCTGGAGGTTGCGGCTCATCGCACCGTATGCCTTGTTAGGAATAGAGTTACCTACAGAAGAGTAAGAAACACGATACTTCAAGAAGTTAAACCACTCTGGCAACTTAACCAACTGGCTAACGATAGCGTTGGCACCAACACCGAAGTAACCATAGTTATCAGTGTCAATCTTACCGAGCTGCTTGAAGTAACGGAATGGACGGTACCAGTCACGACGATAAGAAGCATCGAGGTAAACTGTCTCCTTCCAACCTACCTGACCAGTGAAGAGGTAAGAGCGGTCCCAGTTAGAGCTCTTGTCAGTGTTTGTTACACCATAGCCACCTGCACTGGTATCGAAGTAGTTAACCATTGTAGGCAGCTTACGCATAAGGCGATCATAGTATGTAGCTACAGCGTCTGTACCCTTTGACTCACCCTTAACGGTGTGACCAACGAAACCTGCTGTTGCAGATACAGAGTAGTCACCGAATGCCTTATTATAAGACAAGAGGTAGTCAGTATAGAACTCAGTTGTCTTCTCGTCTGAATCCCAGAAACGTCCGTAATCCTCCATAGAAGCAGGAAGGAAGGTAGTAGCGTAACGCAAAGAACGATTCTTGTAACGCAACTGGCTATAGTTAACACGTGCCTGGAAGGTCAAACCATCATAGATGTCAATGTTTGCCTGCAATGTACCGAAGAGACGGCTCTCCTTCTGCTGGCTGTTAGCCATATTCAACAACCAATATGGGTTGTTGTTTGGATGAGAGAGGAACGCCCACTCCTGCTGAGGACCAGTAAGAGTAGTACGGGCACCCTGTGTCCAAGCGAAGTTTGAACCATTCAACTTATAGTAAGAACCTGGGTTAGAAAGCCACTGACCCTCTGAAATCATGTAATGATCACGGTAGTAATCCATGTTGATGTTCTGAGGTGTGGTGTAGAGATGGTAAAGTGGGTTACCAACAGTACCACCACCAGGACGGTTCTTTGTCTTAGACTCAGTATAGTTCAGCGAAGCATCAATGTGTAGACGCTTGAAGAAGTTATAAGTCTGACGGAAGCTGATAGAGTTACGGTTGTAAGAGTTGTTACGCATCATACCAGTTGCGTGGCTGTTTGCCAAAGAAACGTATGTACGTGCAATCTCAGTACCACCAGAGAGTGAGATAGAGTTGTTAGTTGTCACACCTGTACGGAAGAAGTCAGCCACATCGTCACCTGCTGAATTACGGAGGTAAACGTTATGACGACGTGCCATAATTGGGTTCTTCTGTGCGTCAACACCAATCTGCTCCTCTGCATAACCTACCCAACGCTCATCCAATGGTGAACGCAAGATGAGGTCGCTGCTTGAACGATCTGCAATCTTACCGCCCCAGTTGTTCAATGACAACGCACCTGTTGTTGGGTCAACGGTAGAACCGTAAACCTTCTGAATCTTTGGAGTCAACAATGGAGAGTCGAAGGTGATGTTTGAAGTAACGTTGATATCAACCTTACCCTCACGACCCTTCTTTGTTGTAATCATGATAACACCATTGGCAGCACGTGAACCGTAAAGCGCAGCAGCGTTAGCACCCTTGAGGACGTTGATTGACTCGATATCGTCTGGGTTGATCAATGACAATGGGTCAGAGCCCTCAGATGTACCCGTTGAACCGAAGCCCGAAGCGTCCATACCCTGCTGACCACGAATACCATTACTCATTGGCACACCGTCAACAACGATAAGTGGAGAACTGTTACCGAGGATTGAGCGGTTACCACGAAGAACAATCTTTGAAGCACCACCAGCACCACCGGCACTTGGTGTAATTGTAATACCAGCCACCTTACCCTCGAGAGAGTTAGCAGCGTTAGGATCCTGCACCTTCATAAGGTCCTCTGCCTTCACCTGCTGGGTAGCGTAGGTAAGAGACTTCTCCTTACGCATAATACCCATGGCGGTAACAACGACCTCATTCATGGTGTTAGCTTCCTCCTTCAATGTAACATCGATTGTGCCCTTACCACCAACAGGGATGGTCTGTGCAGCATAACCGATGTAAGAGAAGACAAGCTTCGCATTTGCGGTTGTATTGAGGGTGTAGTTACCATCAATATCCGTTACTGTGCCATTAGTGGTACCCTCAACGAGGACGGTAGCACCAATAAGCGGTTCGCCGGCAGAGTCAACGACACGACCGGTCACTTTGTGATTACCATTCTGCTGTACAGACTGTACTGCAGTGCTGGTGTTTGTACCTGCGTAGACACCTGTAGGTGCCAATGCCAATGATAGAGCAAAGGCAGCCGAGAAGTACAGATGCTTCTGCTTTGTTTCTTTAAAGATACTCATCAGGTTTAGGTTTTAAACTTTTATTTATTTATTTTCCTAATTTTGTTTCAACTGATATTGGGTAATGCCAAAACTTCCATCTTTTTACACTTATATATAATAAGGTGTAGTCTATTGGGGTTTCTTGTTCACGTCTCTTTGTTTCCTTTCAAGCTCTAACCTACTTAGTCACAGGTGTTTATTAAGAAAAACTATGTTTTCCCTAAACTCCTGAACACCAGCTCATTATGCTCTATTCAGTTCACGGTAAATAAGATTGTGTCAAACGGCATCTACAATCCAAACAACTAAGCTACTAATAATACTTACTTTAACATTGATATTTAACATTTATAAACATATAGAAGAAGAGAAAGCGGCCTCACCCCCAGCCCCTCCCCCAACTAACGGTCACTGACCGAAGGGAAGTAAAGGGAGGGGAGTAGAATGCGAGTTACCCCTTTTGGTTGAGAAAGTCTTTTAGTCAACTCTAAACGAATTATTCCCAGTACGCTAAAAATCTTTACAAAAAGATAGAAAAGAAAAGTTGGAAAAAGACCAAAAAACAAGCATTAGAAACACTCTCGTAAGCATTTTATTATCAAGTAGTTGCAGAAGTGGTTTTCAAAAGATGCTTAGTAAGACTTCAAAAGGGCGTTACTAAGACCTCAAAAGGGCATCTTTTGCAAGCCAAAAGGGCGTTAATTGAAAGACAATTAATGCCCTTTTCGTTTTGAGAGATACGAAAATAGTTTACAACTATCGGATGAGGAAGGAATAAAATGTTGGTTTATATAAAAAAACGGCTCTTTCTGAAATAAGGAGTGATAAAGTAAGCCTACTACATATAAAAGGCACACAGAGAGGGGGAGAACACGGAGGTGCCGAAGGCACAAAGAGCGACAGAGGTGTAATGTCCGTATTGCTGATAGCTTTGGTAATAAACGTTTTTATAAATATTGCAAACAATTATTTTGTAATGAAATAGAACAAAGAATTAATAACACTCGCTAATATCCTCTGATGTTCCACACGTCAAAGGAGCCTCTGTACTCTCCATTTCTCTCTATGCCGTTTCTTCAATGTTCTAATCTCAAAAGGACAAAGGACAAGAAGTTCAAAGGATAAAAGGATTCGTGTAATTAGAGGAATTCATCGTTCTAAAATTTATATTATTTATGTTTCTTTATGTCATTCAATCTTTTTTGTAGATTTATTGTTTCTTTCGAAATTAATGTTTAACTTTGCAAACGGATAAAATTATATCCAATTTGAGATATTTGATATTTGGATAACAAAAGGTAAACTAAATCAAGTTTAATTAAGGTACAAGTCGTTAAAAGAATCTACTTTGTAGACAATAACAGTCTTGTTCAAAACTGAGTTGAAGTCTTGGTTTGTGCCTATAAATATTTAACGATTATGAAGAAAAGTTATGAGCGTCCCACATGTGGGATTGTTAAGACTATGGTAGAGATGTCGCTACTCGCAGGAAGTGATAACGGAGTAACTAAGAATGATCCAAAGCATGGTGGAGAGGATAATCTCTCTAAGTCAAATCCTTTTGGCAATGACGAGAATTCTGGAGTGAAAGGATGGGAAGATTAAAACTAAAGAAATTAAACGTAAAATGAAAAAACAGAGTTTACAGTTCCTTTATGGCGCAATCGCTATGATGGGACTTGCAGCCTGCAGCGATACAAACGATGTGGCAGGTGATGACACACAGCAAGAGGGTTATACCACAACAATTCAGGTAACAGCGGCTACAGGTGATGCTGCGCAGGCTGGAACACGCGCACTTACCCCTGATGCTAATAACAACATTGTGTCAGATTGGGTAAATGGTGACAAGATGTTTATCTATGACCTTAATGACGCAGATAAAAGCAAAGAAGCCAACTACAGCTTAGTAACAATGGCTGCTAACAACAGCAACAAGAAGAAAGCTGACTTCATCGGTAAGGTTAAAAGCGTAAATGCTATGAATACCAACCATGAGCTTGCTTTCTTCTATCCAGGAACAGCTGTTGAGGGAGAGAAAACTGTTGAGCAGGTAGATCCAACACCTCATCACGAAAAAGATATTACAAAGGGGATAGACATAAAGTATCATACTTCAGTGAACCCAACAAACGATGTGAAGTATAACATCCGCAGTACTGTTTCTCTTGACATGAAGAAGCAGGATGGTACATTAACAACTATCGACCAGAAGTTTGATTACAACTGGGGTAAAGCTAAGCCTACAGAGGTTAAGAACGACAACGGACAAAAGATTGTCAAGACAGAGGTAACACTGAATCGTAAGGTTACTATATGGGGTCTGAAGTTCAAGATAGTTAACAATCCAAGTAGTACTGGTTTCATTGAGGACATTGATAGCGTAAAGATCAATGGTCTTCGTTCATACGATGTACTTAATCTTAGTGATGGCTCCTTCGTTGGTACTTCTGACGAGAAGGAGTATATGATTACTGTAGCCAACAAGGATCAGTCAAAGATTAAGTTGCAGAATGGCTACGTGTGGGTGGCTTTCTTGGCTGAGAATGCATCAACCAACTTCACACTAACTGTTTATACACAAAGTGGAGTCTACACAAAGACTGCATCAAAGCTCTTTAACACTGGCTACGACTACCGCTCAAACATTACCGTTGAGAAGATTACTCCTCAGCCATACGTTACAGTGAATAACGTAAGATGGGCTACAGGTAACTTCATACACTATAAGAAGGGTTCACAGGAGTACTGGGGTATTGCACCAGCACAGTGGTGGATTAGTAACTATGGTGATAATCCATCAGTTGACAACAGAGTGGATAACAAAGATATTGTAAAGGATGGATTAGGATCACAGCACTGGTATATTGACAACCATAATGGACGTTACACTCAGACTTCTGACGACTTAGACCTCTTTAGATGGGGAGATATTACAGAGGCTTTGAATTTGAATAGCGATGCTTATCTCGGTGGAACAGGATTTACTATGGATGGGAATTACTATAAGAATAAATTAACTCCTGGCGGCTGGTTCAACAGACCAGTAGATAAGAGTGAAGCAAAGTTTGGTGATATCGTAAAATATTATACCGAAAAGACAGGACGTAGTTATTATTACAAGTATCCTACCTTGGCTCAACTCGAAGGCCTGCAGAATAGTATCACGAAGGTACCAGCATTCTGTTATACCGATAAGGGAAATAAGATTTATGGTATTTACTATAGCGATTACGTACTGACTGGTCAGCATGCTAAGTTCCCTACAGGTAAAAAGCTCTGGAAGTATGAAGACGTAACGGGTCTTGTACTTGCTAATAGAGGTTTGTTCTTACCTGTAACAGGACGTCGTAATGACAATGTTAGCACTACCGTTTACCGTCATGTTGCTGAGGGTAGTAATTTCATGGGCTTCTATTATGCTGATCGTGCAACGGCACTTAGTACTTGTAAGGGCTTGTTCTTCGGTTCTCTTAACTATGGAATGACATTGCCACAGAAGCAGCAGGCTTGTGCAATCCGCCCAGTTTATGATGGTCCAGCCATTACAGGCACACCACCAGTTACTGATGCAGCTAAGTTTGCACCATTCAGCAACATCATTGATGCTACTGGTCGTAAATACTAAACGGCTAAGAGAATAGAATTTTATTAGATACATTAAATCTGCTTATCCTCAATTGAGGGTAAGCAGATTTTTTATAGACTAATTGCAGAGATTTGAAGTGACACATGGGACTTATTCCTCCTAATCTGTTTTACTGTCTTTTCGTTAGTTTTATTTAAAGAAAAAAGTTTTGCCATTGAACATATACTGCACTATTGAGTTATAACTTTGCAGCAACCTCATGAAACAGTCTTCTCCCCAGTAGACTGTTTCCATGGAGGACGATGCGAATGCCACCCGACGACTTCTCCTACTGACCTACACTGCGTCACGAATAAAATAAGGTGGTAGATGATTAAAACCATTATTCTATAACAAAAAACACTAAGACCAATGGATAAGAAAGTTAATATCGTAATAAAGGCTGCTCAGTTTTGGACACAAGAGGAGGAAGACCGACTGATAAAGAGGATTGTTGACAACTTCTATGACCTGATCAATAGAAGCGAGGAGGAAGGATTGTATTGGACGGGGTTGAAGTGTGACCTCATCGACTTGGCTCACATGGTTTGGGAGAGTGGTGCGCTAAGAGATAGATGTGGTCGCCCGATGGACTTCCAAACAATTGTTCGCCATATCTGTAGGGTACTTCATGTGCGCGAGCCTTGCAACCCCTCATCGGTTATCTCATCAGTCCGCGCACGAAAGAATGTAAGGGTCGGTCCGCTCCGTGAACGCTACTTGCAATTGATTAGTAAGGCGAATATACAAGACCCAATGAGGTTGGAGATAAGGAGGGGATGGAAATAAAAAAACAATAAGCGACGGCCTTACCCCAACTGGCCCCACCCCCCAACCCCTCCCCCAAAGGGAGGGGAGTGAAATGCGAGATACCCCTATTGATTAGGAAATACATTTAGCTATCCCAATACTGCAAGCGGTTAACATATTAATTAGGGATATCATTTATCAATCCAAACACTGAAAACGATTAACAATACTCCATGGCAAGCTGTTTCCAGCACTCCTCTTCTCCCATCGGAGAGGGGGTTGGGGGGTGAGACCAACCTTCATCGTCTTTGATATATATCAAGAATTGACCGATAGATTGATATTTTTCGTCGTTTAATTTTGATAATATGAATATTATCTATATCTTTGCATTGTAATTCAAGAGAAATATATCTGGTTACTAAGGTTTAGGCTTTACAGGTATTTAAGATTGCTCAGGATTATTATTCAGAAAGAAGATTTGTTTAGGTTAGTAATAGATTTAGGTTTTTAGTTATATTTTAGGTAAAGATTGTAGAAATATTGTCGTCGCGAGACGGTGGTTATTCGGAGATAACGGAAGAGCAATTGCTCTGCCGTTTCTTTTTATATATACCCCAAGTAAAATTCATAATTCACAATCCTCTGTTAATTCATAATTCACAATTCATAATTCATAATTATGATTACTACTGTTAACTGAAGTTTATCGCTACAAGCAACTGGTAAATCAAGGGTTAATACTCACATCATAAAGGTCAAAGTTTAATGCTCAAAGTTCAAAGGGAATAGTTCAAAGATACAAATCATAAAGTTCAAAGCTCAATGTTCAAACTTCAAAGGATAAAAAAAAGGAACACTCTTGCGAGTATTCCTTTTGTGATTCCGACAGGATTCAAACCTGTAACCTCTTGATCCGTAGTCAAGTGCTCTATTCAGTTGAGCTACGGAACCATTGTTATGGTTGCAAACAGATAACAAGTAATTTGTCATTTCTGAATTGCGAGTGCAAAGGTATTGCTTTTTATTGGTTCCACCAAATGTTTCGCAATCTTTTTTATTATTTTTTTTATTCATCATCTTGCAATGTGGGAAGGGAGATGTGATAACCCACTGCAATAAAACGAATTAAACAGATTGCAAGGAATGTCACAATAACTGTTATTGGAAGCGACAACCCAAGTGAGAAGAGTGCCCAGTAGATGAGTCCGCCTGCTACACTCGCCACAGCGTAAATCTCTTTGTGGAAGATTACGGGTATATTGTTCAATAAGACATCACGGATAACACCACCTGCAACACCAGTGATACAGCCCATGATAACGGCTACCCAGAAGGGATGACCTAAGGCGATAGTCTTTTGAATACCGGCAATGGTAAAGAGTGCTAAGCCGAGCGTATCGAAGACAAACCATGCATTGTTAAGGCGTTGAATCCACCTACGCGACAAGATGACGAGGAAGAGCGCAAGCCCCGTACAGAGAACGTACATGATGTTTGCGGTCCAGAATGGTCGCACTCCTAACATAGTGTCACGAATCGTACCGCCACCAATAGCGACGGCAAAGCCACAGACATAGCCTCCGAACCAGTCGAAGCGCTTCTGTGCGGCATGGCGGATGCCCGATATGGCAAACGCAAACGTTCCGAGAAACTCCAGTATCACCTGAAGCGTACGGACAAGATGAGGATCAGTGTAGATCATATTTGAATTTAAAATAGCCCCACCCCGACCCTCCCCGAAAGGGGAGGGAGTAAAAGCCTCCCCCAACCCCTCCGAAAGGAGGGGAGTGCAGATAGCTAAATGTCGCCCCGTCCCTCCGAACAAATGGTCACTGAGCGAAAGGAAGTAATGGGAAGGGGGTGTAGATAACTTTGGGTAGTACTCTAAGTTGATGCAGCTAATGAGCATAGCTTACATGGAGGGATAAGTAATTATAATATGTAAATCAAATTTCTTTATTACTCCACAATGAGAAGATAGTCTTATTACTCCACCAAGAACATACAGCGAACCTTATCCTGTTTGCCTCCCTCCCCCTTCGGGGAGGGTCGGGGTGGGGCTTTTTCTTACACTACGTTCTGTGGCTCTCCTGCAATAAACTGCTTAATATTCTCAACGCAGATTGCCATTAGGCGTTCGCGTGCCTCACGTGTTGCCCACGCAATATGTGGAGTGATAAACGCATTAGGCTGACAGAAGAGTGGATTGTCTGTGCGAGGA
The DNA here is from genome assembly GCF_003609775.1 of Prevotella melaninogenica. Lineage (NCBI taxonomy): Bacteria > Pseudomonadati > Bacteroidota > Bacteroidia > Bacteroidales > Prevotellaceae > Prevotella > Prevotella melaninogenica. The sequence goes on along the minus strand of NZ_AP018050.1, from coordinate 565,369 downwards.
GGCTCCGCAGTCAGCACATCGGCACAATAAGCACCGAGCTGACCACTCTCAAGAGCATCGGCAACAGCCTGCTCGTCGATGAGTCCGCCACGTCCGGTATTGATAAGGATGGCACCACGACGTACACTCTTCAGAGTCTCAGCGTTAATCATACCAGCGTTCTCCGCTGTTAAAGGACAATGCAAGCTGATAACGTCAGACGTACTGAGCAAGCCCTCAAGGGTTGTCTTGCGAATACACTCTGGTAGATCGCTACTATTCTTACTGGTGCAAGCTGAGATGTCCATACCCAGAGCATGTGCAATCATTGCCACCTTCTGACCAATATTGCCCAAGCCTACGATACCGAGTGTCTTACCAGCAAGTTCCATGAGTGGTGTGTCCCAGTAGCAGAAGTCCTGCTGCTTGCTCCATTCGCCACGGCGCACAGCCTCAGCATAATGGTCGACATGTGTGGTTGCGTTCAAGAGAAGGGCAAAGACGTGCTGTGCAACGCTATCCGTACTATATGCAGGGATGTTGCATACGACGATACCTCGCTCACGTGCAGCCTCAACATCGATATTGTTATATCCTGTTGCTAACTCACCGATATACTTCAATTGTGGCAATTGATCGAGCACTTCACGAGTGATATTAACCTTATTAATAAGGATACCGTCCGCATCCTTTGCTCGTTCAACAACTTGTTCCTGACTTGTGCGCTCATAGATAACGCACTCTGCTATTTCCTTTATCGGCTCCCATGAGAGGTCACCTGGGTTGACTGCATGGCAGTCGAGAATTGCTATTTTCATATTTCTTTGGTGTTAGAACCTCTCCCCCAACCCCTCCCCAAAAGGGAGGGGAGTACCTAACGGGGTACAGTTTGGTAAGGTTTGAGGCACAATTTGGTTGGGTTTGGGATACAATTTAGTGAGCTTTCGCTACATATTATTACTATCATAAGAGGAGACATAGGGAGATAACACTCCGTTAGGCACTCCTTATTACTATCATAAGAGGAAACATAGGGAGATAACACTCCGTTAGGTGCTCCCCTCCTTTGGAGGGGTTGGGGGAGGTACCAACTCATCTGGCATATACTGCTGCTCAACATAATGTCCCGGATAATCGTGTGGATACTTATATCCATCGCTATAACCGAGGTCCTTCATCAGTTTTGTTGGTGCATTGCGAAGATGAAGGGGAACAGGGAGGTTGCCCGTCTGTCGCACTAACTCTATCGCTTTATTGATGCCTACGTATGCAGAATTATCCTTCTTCGACCGAGCCAGATAGACCACCGCTTCCGCCAATGGGATTCTACCTTCGGGCCAACCTATCTTTGTCACAGCGTCAAAGGCTGCATTCGCTAACAATAAGGCGTTAGGATTAGCAAGTCCGATATCCTCTGCGGCACTGATTACGACACGACGCGCAATAAACTTTGGGTCTTCACCTCCCTCTATCATGCGTGCCATCCAGTAGAGTGCTGCATCAGGGTCGGAGCCACGAATCGACTTGATAAATGCCGAGATAATATCATAGTGCATCTCGCCATCCTTGTCATACGCCAACGGATTCTCTTGCAGTCGTTCCTCCACTATCTTATCGGTTATCACAACATCATCGCCCGCTTCAGCTGCGATGATTAAGTCGAGTATATTCAACAGCTTGCGAGCATCACCCCCACTATACCGCAGGAGAGCACTCGTCTCACGCAGTTCGATATTCCGTTTCTTCAGTTCCACATCCTCCGTCACTGCTCGGTGCAACAGCCTCAGCAAATCTTCTTTCTCCAACGACTTCAGCGTATAGAGCTGACAACGAGAGAGCAACGGACGAATCACTTCGAAGGATGGGTTCTCTGTTGTCGCACCAATAAGCGTCACCGTTCCCTTCTCTACTGCGCCCAAGAGCGAGTCTTGCTGCGACTTTGAGAAACGATGGATCTCATCGATAAAGAGAATCGGTGAAGCAGAATTAAAGAAACGACCACTCTGTGCCCTTTCGATAACGTCGCGCACATCCTTCACACCACTCGTCACAGCAGAAAGCGTATAGAATGGTGTCTCTAAGCGATTAGCGATAATCTGTGCTAACGTAGTTTTGCCCACTCCCGGTGGTCCCCAAAGGATAAACGACGCAATACGCCCCGAGTCAATCATACGTCGGAGCACAGCCCCCTCACCAACGAGGTGTTCCTGTCCGATATAATCGTCGAGCGTGCGTGGTCGCAATCGTTCTGCCAATGGTTCCATATCTTTTCCTTTCTTTGTTGTTACAAAAGTACTGAATTTATCTCATAATAACAAAGAATGAAAGAAAGTTCTTCTGAAATATGGAGCGATAAAATAAGCCTACTACATAATAATTAACATTACAAAAATACAAGCCATAAGTTTGTATTTTGATAACACTACTGCTTTAATGTCTTTCTTAAACCCAAATCTCTAAGTTTGCAAGATGAATTACAAACTTAGAGATTTGGGTTTAACTTTATAGATAAATTTAATAAAGAGCAAAGCAGGTTAACGAATCTGCAATTCTTAGTACAGAAGAAAAGGTTTCTGTACCTTTGTACACATAAAACCAAATGACTTTTTACAATGAAACATCCCAAATCAAAGTTACTTATTGCTGTCGCATGTTTAGTCCTTCCACTTTTGTTTGCTTCATGTTCAAAAGATGAAGAAAGCGCAAACGACCCCATGCCATTTGTTCCTATCGAACAAAATGATTTCACAGCTGATATCCTGCAACCTGATATTAACTATTCAATTCCTATTCAAGGAAACGACCCTGACGATTTATTTTTAAAGGCTGTAGGCACCTACGAGGGTACGCTAACCGTTTATGACCCTAAGACCAAACAGGTAATTCCTTCTGATTTTGATAATCATGTAAGTGCCAAGTTCGAATCATTCTTAAACCAGTTTAGCCTGACTCCTGTTCCCCATCCTTTTACATTATATGCCTTAAAGAAGGATCAATATGCTTATGTCAAACTATACAAAATAATCGAAAATAAAACTTGGTGGAAGAATGGAAAGATACGCGATTACCGTACAATACTCATCGGAAGAAACAAGAAGAATCCTTCAGAAGTGGCATTCCAATTGTATAACCCATATATGTTATTCTCAAGTATAATCTATATCCACCAAGATCGTTATGACTTGACTGAATTGTTTTTTTATATCTGTGGAACTATCAACAATACAACGAAAGAAATGACGGTTTACATAAAGCCTGTGGGTGCCTTGTTTCATGACGGTATGTTTATAAACAATAAAATAAAAGCCGAATTCAACGACGTTTATTTTATATGTAAATTAAAGAAGACAGCATAGGATAAACTAATTTTCCTTTTACAAAAAGAATAAACTATGATTAAAGAATAGATTATGAATAAAAAGAACAAATACAACCTACTCTTCGCTCTTTTCCTGCTGTTGATAGGCAGCTTTGCCGTTTCATGTACGAAAGATGATGACGCTACGACAGACAACACCTCTACTTTTGTACCTATCAGTAGAGAAGAAGCAGTTAAAATACAGAATTCTTTACCTGGTACGTATAAAGGTAATGTGCATGTTTACGACCCTTCAACCAAGAAAAATTATTATTCCAATTCAAGGCTTGACCTCGACTCTCTAATCATATACGATGACCGCAGAATTATGTATAGCTTTTTAACATTGCCACGCGACACGTATGAGCAGTTACACAATATTGGCAAAAATGGGATAAACGATACACTACCAGGGATATTTACTAAACGAGACGAAAAGAATTATTTAGGACTTGAGGGAATTCGTTTCAGCAGTCGCAACCAACAAGACAGTTGCGTATATCGGTTTGAAGTATCACGAGGGATAGTTGCCTTTATAGACTATGGTCACAAAACAAAAAAAACAAGGATACTTAGAACTTATTTTAATGGCTACGGATATTATAACGTTAAAACAAGTAAGTTCAAAATTTATCTTCTTCCTTACAATGCATACGTAATACCATATTATGATACCTTTCAAACAACAAGAATTCCACTCACAGGACGTTATCTGATTTATGAATTCACAAAGATTCAATAAGGTGTACTGACACATCTTCTTTTGTCAGATAATTTCATAACCTAAAAATCAAAAGGGCGTTAATTCGAATGGAATTAACGCCCTTTTATTTTTCATTCTTTGATTTTTATTTACAAAATAGAGTAGCGGATAACGATAGGAGAAACAAAGTGAAGAAGCGTATATACACGCAACTCGTAAACTTCTCACATGGGGTATCTCGCTAATCACTCCCCTCTCCACTCGGAGAGGGGTTGGGGGTGAGGCTGGAGGGTTTTTGGGTAAGGGGTCGTTACCTCATCTTTCCCTTACTTCGCATACCCCGGATTCTGCTCCAACTTAGGATTATCAGAGATATTCCACTGTGGGATTGGCAGGTATCTGTTGAAGGTTTGGAACGTACGATCCTCAACCTTGCTGCTACCACTGACTACGGCACGCATAGTTGGGTCGGTAACGGATGTGTTAACAGTACCTGTGATGCGGTTCAATGGACCGTTCAATACTGCCTCTGCGACCATCTTACCATTGCTTGTCCAACGTAAGATATCAGCACGACGAAGACCTTCACCAGCGAACTCTGAGCCACGCTCGCGACGAATCAGCTCACGGAGCTTGTCCTTAGTGTTATACTTTGTCTGGTCAACGGCAGGCATACCAACGCGGGTACGTACCTTGTCAATCATTGTATAGACATTGGCAGAAGGACCATTCAACTCGTTCTCAGCCTCAGCCCATGTCAAAAGAACCTCAGCATAACGGAAGACGATTGGGCAAGCCTCTGTGTCCCATACATCAGCATACTGACTCATTGGGTCTAAGTACTTACGCCATGTGAGGGCAGTCTTAGAAGAGTTAGCAGCATTGGTTGGATAGTTAGGATTCTTCTTACCATTGACATTCTCGTCGAGGGTATTGAAGACCGCACCATTCCAGTCGCAACCGGGATAGAGAATCGTCATTGCCATACGTGGATCACGACCATGGAAAGGATGGGTTGCATCATAGCCTGAGCCCGCCTCAGTGATAGTCATACCATTACTCATCTCATAGTTGTCGACACAGTTCTGTGTTGGAACCACTGATGACCAACCTCCATCGCCATTGTTATAGAGCTGTCCGATGGTACCGATTGGGCGAGTACCGCTCTTATACTGTACGGCAAGGATGATTTCTTTTGAGTCAACACCAGCCAACTTAAAGAGGTTGGTATAGTCAGGATCAAGCTCATACTTACCCAAGTCGATGATAGCCTGAGCAGCATCCTTCGCCTTCTGATAGTCGCCCCAGTAGAGGGCAGCACGCATCTTCATTGCTAAGGCAGCACCCTTTGCGATACGTCCACGTGCAGCAGGAGACGTATTGATGTCAGCAATCGCCTCATCAAGGTCTTTGAAAACCAAATCCTTCACCTCTTGCTCCGTATTACGTGGCACGCGTGCCTCCTGAGCACTGGTGAAAGGCTTAACGATTGGCACACCGCCATAGAGGAAACCCATGCGGAAATAGTTATAAGCACGGATAGCCTTCACTTGCGCAACGAGGTCTTTCTTCACTGCATCGCTGCTGAAGACACACTTATCAACATTCTCAAGGAAGGTGTTACATCTACCAATGATGGTATAATCGTAGAACGACCAGCCCGGAGACGATGGTGAGAGCGAACCATTACCGATATTGGTAAAGCCTTCCCAAGGGAAGTTGTTGTACGCAAAGTCAGAGCCAGCGTCCCAATAAAGCAGAGCTGCACCTTCTTCCCAACCATCATAACAGCCCACGAGGAACTTCTCAGCATCGTCGCCCGTCTTCCATGTTGTAGCTGGCGACATTGCATCCTTCGGCACAGTGGTAAGGTAGTCATTACAAGATGTGAGCGCAAGAGCAGCCACACCTGCTAATATATATGTTCTTACAGTTTTCATAATGTATATCGGGTATTTACGGTTAGAATGTGATATTGATACCGATAGAATGTGAACGCAGCAATGGATAAGATGATCCACGCTCGCTGGTCACTTCTGGGTCAATATTGAATGGTAATGCATCGAAGGTAAGGAGGTTTTCACCTGCATAGTAGATACGTACCTTCTCAAGACCAACTGCTTTGAGTGCGCTCTTTGGAAGGGTGTAACCCAACTGCAAAGTCTTCAAACGCAAGTAAGCTGTGTTCCACAACCAGAAGGTTGACATCGCACGAGTCATGTCGCTTGGGCTGTTTCCTGTCTCGAATACACGTGGCAACTTAGCATTGTGGTTGTCGTCTGTCCATGAGTCTTTCCACAGTGTTGAAGGGTGGCTGGCATCACCAGAGAACTCACCAAGAACCTCACGGTTGTAGATATGAGATACAGCACCAACACCCTGCCAAATCATAGAGAAGTCTACGTTCTTCCATGTTGCACCAAGGTTGAAGCCGTAAGTAATTGCAGGGATATCCGTATGCTTGGTGTAGATACGGTCGTTTGAATCGAGCTTACCATCATCGTTTGTGTCCTCATAGATAAGGTCACCCGCCATGAACTTACGTCCGAATGGGTTGCCATACTTCGCTGTGTAGTCGTCAGCCTCCTGCTGTGAGTTGAAGAACTTACCCGTTGCCTTGTACATATAATAGCTCTTGTACTGCTGACCAATAGCTGTACGGCGGTTGCGGTTATCCTTATCTACAACATATTCGGTTCCCTCACCCAAGTAGAGAATCTTATTCTTGTTGTAAGAGAAGTTCGCACCAACATTGATTGTCCAATCCTTGTTCAACTGCTTTGCGTAAGCCAATGAGAGTTCCACACCCTGATTACGCAATGCACCGATATTATCCTTGTAAGCACCGAGTGCAAACTCTGCTGGAGCAGATACGTCCATGATGATACCAGTCGTCTTGCGGTTGTAGTAATCCAACGAACCAGTCAAACCACCGAAGAGGGTAAAGTCAAGACCAACGCCCCATGTAGTAGAACGTTCCCAAGAGATAGTCTCAAGGTGATAGCTACCCTGATAGTAACCCGGAGTGAGCTGACCACCAAATGGATACTTCGCATTGAGGTTGTAAGTATTCATCCAAGGATAGTAATCGTTCAAAGCATCCTGATTACCCAACTGACCCCATGATGCACGCAACTTCAAGTTATTCAACCATGACTTTGAACTCTCCATGAATGGCTCCTCAGAGATACGCCATGCAGCTGAGAATGATGGGAAGAAGCCCCAGCGATGAGCCTCCGCAAAGCGTGAAGAAGCATCAGAACGGAAGTTTGCCTCAAAGAGGTAACGACCTGCATAATCGTAATTCAGACGACCGAAGTATGACACCATCGCCAGCTCGCGAGTGTTACCAGCATTCTGTTGTGTCGAAGCATCACCAGCGTTCAAATCGGTAAGTTCATTATTAGGGAAGTTCTTACGATACATCCAATCTGGCAGATACTTATAGCGTTCAGTATGCCATCCGAGCATAGCCTTGAAGTTATGCTTCGCAAATGACTTGTCATAGTTCAGGAATGCATCGAAGGTTGTGCGGTGCCAGTCATAGTGAGCAATCTCCAATTTGTTAGGGTCAGATGCCTTATTAGGGTTATACTGAATGAACTTTTGGAAGTAAGAATAACGCTGAGAAGCATCAACGTATGCACCCTGCAGCGTCAACTTCAAATCATTAAAAATCTGATAGTCAATACCCAACATACCCGTAAAGTTGCGGTTGTTGCGATTTACGGTCATACCTGACTCCAGCCAAGCCATTGGGTTACCATCAGAAACAGTACCGTATGTACCATCTTCGTACTTATACACAATCCAAGGTGCGATGATATTCAGCTGACGAATAATCTGATCGCTACTACCACCAGCGTATGCACTACTTGCATCGCGGTAGTTGTTTTGGATATAAGAGAGGTTAAGATGGGCAGTGATGCGCTTTGACAACACCATGTCAAGATTTGCACGACCATTAAACTGCTCACGACCTGCATTAGGAAGAATACTGCTCTGCTTGAGATAACCTGCAGAAGCAAGATACTTCACATACTCGTTACCACCTGTAACATTCACGCTATGGCGGTTCTGCCAAGCTGTCTTGAATGCAAGATCGTACCAGTCTGTATTAGGATAGTTGTAAGGGTCTGAACCATCACGGAACTTCTGAATCGCTTCATCAGAGAAACGTGCAGCCTTACCACTACGCTCCAATGCCTTATTATAATAGTAAGCGGCATCGGCAGAGTTCATCCTTTCCATCAAGGCTGTTGCATTCTGAATACCAAAATAACCTGAATAACTAACCTTTGGCGCACCATTCTGTCCTCGTTTTGTAGTTACCAGTATCACACCATTAGATGCTTTTGAACCATAGATGGCTGCTGAAGAAGCATCTTTTAGGACAGAAATACTCGCTATATCCTCTGGGTCGAGCGAGTTCAATGTTCCTGCTTCAACACCATCAATCAAGATATATGGCGTAGCTGAGTTCAATGTTCCCACACCACGCACAAGAATCGTACCATTATCCAAACCCGGTGCACCGTCAGCTCCGGTCACCGTGATACCCGGAAGCAAGCCCTGCAAGCCTGAAGACACGTTAGAGATAGGGCGGTTTTCGAGTGCCTTACTATCAAGCTGTGCAACAGAACCAGAGAGGTTTGCCTTCTTCTGTGTACCATAACCGACAACAACAACCTCGCTCAAGGCGCTGTTCTCATCCTTTAGGGTAATGTTATAGTTCGTCACACCACTTCTCACCATGACGCTCTGAGTGGCGAAACCAACATAACTAATCTTCAACTCCGTACCCGGAGCAACAGAGACTGAGAAGCGACCATCCATGTCGGTCACCCCTACTGGAGTACCATTTGCCAGTACAGAAGCACCAATGACAGGGTCGCCATTAGCATCTTTTACCACACCATTAATACTTTGCTTTTGCTGCTGAACACTCATACTCGTGTTCGCATCCACATTGGCTAATACTGGGGACGGTGCAAACGCCATCAACCCAAGTGCAAAAGAGAAAGCTAAGCGACCACTAACAAATGGTGGGTGCTTTCTGCGGTTCTGACTTACTTTCATAAAATTAGACATATATTCTATTGATTTAGGTTTATGCTACAAATATAGTCGTTTATACAATAAACACCAAAAGAAAACTTCTTTTTTTTCAATATGAAGTATTGTTCACGCACACAAGTAGTTAACGGAATTCAAAATTCATAATCCTCTATTAATTCATAATTCATAATCCTCTATTAATTCATAATTCATAATTCACAATTCATAATTATGATTACTATTGTAATTCATAATCCATAATCCATAATTCATAATTATGATTAGTGATAATTCACAATTCATAATTCACAATTCATAATTATGATTACTATTGTAATTCAGAGTTCATAATTCATGATTATGATTACTATTGTAATTCAGAGTTCATAATCCATACTCATGATTACTATTGTAATTCAGAATTCATAAGTCAAAATTATTCGAACTGAGTTCTCATCAGTACGTCATAATTATGATATGAAGTGTAAAGCTATTGCAGGTTAGTTGATTTAGTTTACCCACTATCCGTTAGGCAGCCCCCCTCCTTTGGAGGGGTTGGGGGAGGTTTCTGTGTCATCTGTTTATCTGTGAGTTCTGTGAGAGAATGCACCGCAACTTTAAGCTTAAAACTTTGAATACCGAGGTTTGAAATATTATTACAAATCATCCGATAAAAAGGCGAGAAAAAGAGCTAAAAACATGTATTTTTAATGTCAATATAAGTAGTTTATTATCAAACAGTTGTGAGAGTCAATTTCGAAAGGTGCTTAATTGGACTTCAAAAGGGCGTTAGTAAGACCTCAAAAGGGCATCTTTTGCAAGCTAAAAGGGCGTTAATTCGAATGGAATTAACGCCCTTTTTATTTTTAAGGTTTGATTTTTATTTACAATACGGAGGTGGAGAAAAGAAAGAAGTGAATATTATATTAGGCAAAAAAACAAGTGTAGACGGTGTTGTCTTAACTCCTCTAACTCCATTTAACTCCTTAACTCCTCGCATTTAACTCCTTAACTCCTCAACCCCCTACTTCTTTGTACGAATCTTATATCCTGCCATTCCGTAGTAAAGGATGAAGAGGAAACAAGGAACGCTCACCCAATAAGAGGTCTGGAAAGACGTTGCATCCTGTACCAAACCACGCAACCAAGGCATAACAGCACCACCAGCAATTGCCATTGTCAGCAAGGAAGCACCCGACTTAGTGAACTTGCCAAGGTCTGCCATTGCCAAAGGCCACAACGCTGGCCACATGAGTGAACAGCCTAACGCCATCAAGAAGATGCAATAAACAGAGATTACTGGATCTGGAACGACTGCTACTGCCACACTACCCACGAGGGCTACGATAGCACAGATACGCATTGCTGCAGCCTGTGAGAGGTAACGTGGGATGAAGATTACACCACAGATATAGCCCACGATCATACCGATAGATGGGATAAATCCGTAGTTATCGCCTTCCAAGCCCAATGACTGAGCATAACCCGTTGCCGTTGCGAGCGAAATAGTCTCTACACCCACATAGAGGAAGAGAGCCAAACAGCCCAACAACAAGTGTGGGAACTGCATGATACTTGTCTTACCGTCAGCGTATGAGTTAGCTGCTGTCTCGTCGCTACTCTCGCTATCGTCCTCACCTGCAGCCTTCACGTCAGGTAGTGGAGCCATCAACGCGATAACACCCAAGAGCAAGAAGATACCGATGATGATACCGAATGGCATATAGAGGTCGCTAAGCTGTGTATCGCCGATACCCTTACCAATCACCAAAGTGATGAAGAGTGTTGTAACAGGCCAAGCCAACTTATTACTGATACCCATACAAGAAATACGACGTGCGGCTGAATCCATAGGGCCAAGAATGGTCACGTAAGGATTGACCGAAGCCTGCAAAACAGCGTTAGCAGCACCACTGACGAAGCTCGCAATGAGGAACCATGTCAAAGAGTTCTGCTTAGCAGCAAGGATGAACAAACCAAAGGCAGCAGCAAAGATGACAAATGACAAAGCCATTGTACGCTTATAGCCGATTGCCTTAATACAATGTGTTGCAGGAATACCGAACAAGAGGAACGGGATAAAGGTTGCTGCGAGCAGCAAACTTGATGCTGCACCAGAGATATTCATTGATTTCTCCAATACTGGCATCAGGTAAGAGTTGATACCCAAGGCAAAGCCAATAGAGAAGAAGAATAAGCCAATAATGGCTAAAGGAAATAGAAAGTTACTTTTTTGTTTCATAATAAAGATATTTTTATTTTATTTCTATCTGATAAAGTCATAAGCGTTTTCGCTCTCCTTCGGAGTATCCTCTTGAAAGCGTGCCTGCCGTCAGCACAAGTGGTGCATACCATCCGCACATCATGTGCCTGCCGTCAGCACCATTGTTGAGAACGAAAAGAGCGCAGCTTTATTGTCATGATTTAGGCGAAAGACAAACCTATTATTAGAATATTTTAGTTAACCAGTGGAATTACCGCTTTGAAATGTAAAGACGCACAAGGCATACATCCGTCAACATGATGATTACAGAGGAATACTTCGTGCGCCCCTACCCTACTGTCAAGTCCATAGAACTTGGCATGTAGTACGTTAGTTTGCTATAACTTTACCGCCCTGAATATAGAGTCCTTTGGCAGGAGCTTCAGGGAGTCTACGACCCGAGAGGTCGTAGACTTGTGCTGTTGTTGCTGTTGGATTTACTACGGCAGAGATTCCGTTTGCGGTATCATCTGCCGCTTCTGAAAAAGGGATGAAACGCACGGTGTTAGTGTATTTCTTGCCCTGCTGAACCTTATACTCATTCAATGGGCCAGGACCACAAGAGCCGTTACCGACACCCTGCTGGATAGCATCAAAGTGAGCTACGGTGCGATTGCTTGCTGGCAACTCCCATTCGTGACGTGCATCGCGCATCTCTCTTTCTGTCCAAGGAGTCAGAGAGAAGGCTACATCGCCTGCTGTCTCAACCTTCACACCATTACCCTCGTTGTTTGTGAGGGTAAGCCAACGAAGACCAACGCGGTTGCCGTTGCTCTGTGGGTGTGCGAATGGCTCATACATATCCTTTACAGAAGTCTCGTAGACACCGAAGTCTGAACCGTCGAGACGGTCAACATAGTTAGCCAATGGACCACGTGCATAATAGCTTACCTTAGAGAGTTCCTCTGGGAAGTTCAGGCTGAAGCCTAAACGTCTTGCGCCATTACCCTGTGCCTCATACGAGCTGGTGAGGTCGATGGTTCCGTTAGCATTGACAGTGTACTTATAAGTAGCCTTGCAATAGTTGCCGTTCTGGTTAACGTTCACTGTTGCTGTCTTACCATCGCCAGAGAGCTGGAAGGTTGCAGTCTGTGAAGTTACGCCATTATCGGTAGGACCATTGTTATAAGCCTCCATCGGACCATCATTCTCAATCCAACGATAACGCTCGAAACGTGGACCTTCATTTGTTACAAAGAGGTTCTTACCATCGTATGACCACTCAGTGATATTACCCTGCTTGTCGAATGTCACCTTCTGCTTGCCGTTTGCATAAGTGTAACCACCATCTGCATTATGGGTTGCGTGGAGTGCATCCGCCTTAGTATTATCAACCTCAGCAAGGGTTGTTGCGCCAGCTGCTAACTGCTTTTGGAACTGAGCAACAGGATAATCACGATCGCACCAGAGTGTTGCATCCTTTGTATAAAGACCGATGTTGAGGAAGATTTCCTTACCTGCATAGGCAGCAGTGTTATACTTCAAATCAACAGTCTGTGTAGCACCAGCAGCGCAGTTGAGCTTCTTGAAGGTACCATCCTGTACTGGCTTACCATCAACGAGGAGGGTCCACTTGAGATAGAACTGGTCGAGGTTGCGATCGAGATACTTATTTGTCAACTTCACCTGACGGCTTGTTGTATTCAAATCGAAGGCTACCCACTGGTAAACACGCTTCACCTCGTCTAACTCAGCACTCCAAGCACGGTCTGCATTCACCAAACCATTGTTGACGAAGTTATGCTGATGAGGACCCGGACGGTCGAAACCAGTGATATAAGCAGGGAAGCCATTCTGTGTCAACTGGTTGTTGCGAATAGCATCGTAAGAGTAGATACTCTGGTCAACAAAGTCCCAGATACAGCCACCAACGCCCATTGCAGAGCCTTCCATAGCCTCCCAATATTCGCGCAAGTTGCCCACAGCATTACCCATAGCGTGTGCATACTCGCACATGAAGTAAGGCTTATTAGTGTTTGGATGGTTCACATCAGAAGTCACAGGACCCGTTGTTCCGCTACGCCAGTCGTGCATTGCAGGGTACATGACAGAGTGAATATCAGTGCCCTCAGCCTTGTCACGGGTTGAACCCTCATAGTGGATATAGCGGTTGTCGAGTTCTTTCACAGCGTTGTAAGCCGCCATGATATTCAAACCAGAGCCACTCTCGTTACCCAAACTCCAGAAGACAACACTTGGGTGGTTGCGGTCGCGGAGGGTATTGCGTACGTTACGGTCAACGATAGCACCAGTCCAATCTCTGTTGTTGATAATAGTCTTCGGTCCATCCCAGTTCTTGTGAAGCTCCATGTCAGCCTCATCAACAACGAAGAGACCATAGTGGTCGAACATTGCCATCATCTTCGCATGACGTGGATAGTGGCTGGTACGGATGGTATTCATGTTAGACTGCTTCATCAATGTGATATCCTTTAACATGAGATCAGTACCGAAGGTGCGACCATGCAATGGGTCAGTGTCCTGTGTGTTAGCACCCTTGAGGTAGGTACGACGGCCGTTCACTTCAAGATAACCCTTGCTAAGATCAATCTTTCTAAATCCATACTTTGTAGAGAAAGCCTCCTCTTCCTTGCCGTCTTGCGACTGGCTGAAGGTGAAGGTGTAGAGGGTTGGGGTCTCAGCCGACCAGAGTTTTACGCCAGAGAGCGTTCCGAAGTCAACAGTCTGTGTCTTCAAGCTGTCGCCAGCAGCAAAGACAAAGTCAGACTTCATCTTCTTTAATTCCTTGCCAGATGGGTCGAAGAGCGTAACAGTAACGGTCTTCTGCGCTGCTGTCTTATCACGATTGCATACGGTAAGCTCTACGGATGTAGCTGCGCTACCCGTTGCAACGGTTGTAGCACCCGGTGTAACAGTAGACTTAATATAATGATCTGCCAAGTAAGTCTTTGGTGTAGCCACAAGGTAAACATCACGATGAATACCACTCATGTGCCACATATCCTGACCCTCAAGATAAGAGCCATCACTCCAACGAATCACCTGTACGGCAACATTGTTCTTACCCGTGCGTACGTATTTAGTAATATCAAACTCGCTGACATTGTTTGCTCCCTCGGTATAACCCACCTCATTGCCATTTACATAAACGTAAGCAGCAGAGTAGATACCATCAAAATGAAGGAAGACACGCTTATTCTCCCAGCCCTCTGGCAAGTTGAAATCGCGACGATAAGAACCCACTGAGTTCTTCAAACCTGCCTTCATACGAATGTATGGCTGGCGATCCTCAAATGGATATTCTACATTCACATACATTGGCTCACCATAGCCATTCATCTCAAGACAAGAAGGAACATTGATATCGTTCCACACTGAGCCCTCAGTGCTAACGCCATCGCCCCAGAAGTCGTCCTTACCAAGCAAGACAGGCTTAGGACCCTCGCTCCAACGTAACTTCCATGTACCATTCAAGCTAAGGTAGTTTGCACCCGTTGGCTCCAACCAAGGCTTGTCATAACGCTGACCATCTGCCTTCATTGCCTTTGTTGATGGGTAAGGCATATAGGTTGCGTGTCCACGCTCCTTGTTGCGCTCATAGATCCTTGCATTCTCCCAGTCGCCTCCCTCAGGGATAACAACCGCAGGCACTTCCTTAAACTGGAGTGTAGCGGCAGAGGCTTCACCGTTCTCATAACCACAGTAATATCCGTTGACAGAAGAGATAGAACCAGTTGTTATGTAATAGGTCTGACCGTTCTTTGCTGATACCGCACTGAGACGATAACCATTGCCGTTCTTTGTGATATAGACCTGCTGATTAGGATTGGTGATGGTCTGACGCCACAAACAAGGCCATCCCCATGTTTTATTTGGGTCGTTGAGTGCCATGTCAAGTGCTTCTTCACCATCAGCATTCACAAACTGATAGCAGTCAGACTTACCAGCAACAGCAATGAGTTTCCACTTCTGTGAGTCGTTGCCTTCAGTGTAAGTCTGGAACGCAAGTCCCGTGTCTCTTAACCAAGAATACCTGTAAGGTGTGAGCACACTATTGTTATCATACCCCAAAGAGATAAGATAGGTCTTACCGTGTTCAGGCTTCGCACCCCATGTGCCAGCCCTTAGCACGGTTGGTGCTAAGGTCAGTAAGAATACGAGAAGACCAATGTTTCTAATTGTTTTCATATAATTGAGAGATAAATATTTATGCTGAGTTGAACCCACACCTCAACCAAAGTCGAAGTGTGGGTTAAATATATAACGTAATTAATTGATTACTTTTTTAGTACTTGTTGCACCGTTGCTATACTTCATCTGCTTGATACGTACACCACGCTTCTGTGATGAGCTTGCCTTTGTACCGTCAAGGCTGTAGTAGTCTACCGAAACAACCTTTCCGTCCTGACTGCTCTGAACAGTTGAGATAGCGTTTGCGGTGTTAGGAACAAGAAGGTATGCACTGCCTTTCACTGTTGGGAAGCTGATTTCGTCATCGCTGATGCGTGTCGCAGCCACGGCATTGCCGTCTGTAGTTGTCACCTTATAGTCCTTTGCAACACCTGCATACTTCACCACACAAGTGGTACCCATGTTTGAAACAATCTGTACCTTCGTAGCCTTCGTTGCATCCCAATCGATGTCAACAGTGAAGTTGCCCACTGCCTTCAAGCCCTTTACAGAACCCTTCTGCCAGAACATTGTTGGCAAGGCTGGGAGGATAACGAGTTTATCATTATGACTCTGGAGCAACATCTCTGCTACACCCGCTGTATAACCGAAGTTACCATCAATCTGATAAGGTGCATGAGCGTCCCAAAGGTTCTCATAGATACCACCCGCTGCCTCGTTAGTTCCAGTGTCCCAAGTCTGCTGCAAAGCTCGTTTGATAAGGTTATGACAGTGCTGACCTTCGTAAGCACGGGCATTGAGATTAATCTTATGACCGAGCGACCAACCTGTTCCGTGACCATCGCCACGGGCAATCAGAGAAGCACGTGCAGCCTCAAAGACTGTGTTATCAACGTCTTCATTGATCTGTGTGCAAGGATAAAGACCCATAAGATGTGAGATGTGGCGATGTGCCTTATACTCGTTTACACCAATCTTGCTTGGATTATTAAACTGTGAAGAGTACTTCCACTCACGGAGATAAGTCTTGCCATCGGCTGGATTAACCTCTGTATGACAACCATTATCGAGCTTTTCAAAATACTTTGCAAGCTCATCACGGAATGTCTTTGACACTACGTCATTACCGAGGATATCGATTGCCTTGCGTGTGTTATTGAACAAGTCCCAAACCAACTGCTGGCTGTGTGCAGTAGCATTCTCTGTTGGTCCGTGCTCTGGCGACCACTCATTAGGACACTCATAGGTGCCATCAGCAGCCTTCACGAGCTTCTTAAACCAATACTCAACAGCCGACTTCATTGCAGGGAACGCCTTTGTGCGAAGGAAGTCCTTATCCATTGTGTAGGTGTAGTGCTGCCACAAGTGCTGGCAATACCACGCATTAGCAACGGTATAGGTATTGGCAAAGGTAGTACCAGAGCCATAGATGTTATTCTCTGTTGGCAAAGTCCAACCTGTATTCACGTGACCCATGTCCTGTGCAAAGCGACGCCATGTAGGCTTCACACACGCCTCACGATAGATATAGTCGAGGAATGGGCGGTGAAGTTCAGAGAGGTTGGTTGGCTCAGCAGGCCAATAGTTCATCTGTACGTTGATGTTCGCATGGATATCAGCGTGCCATGCTGGGGTGTTGTTGTCGTTCCAAATACCCTGCAAGTTAGCTGGGAGCGATACGCCACGGCTTGAACTGATAAGGAGGTAACGACCATAATTGAAGTAGAGTTCCTCTAAGAAGAGGTTGTCATGCTGGTTGTTACGATAGTTGCTGATGAGCTGTGGGGTTGGAATATTATTCTTAATGTCACCGAGGGTGAGCTGACAACGCTCGAAGAGTGACTTATAATCGGTCTTATGTGCTGCAAACAATGCATCGTAACCCTTTGTCTGTGCGCCATTAACAGTTGCTGTTGCACGAGCTGGAAGGCGGTTAGCTCCAGACACATACTCTGGTGCTTCTGGGTCGAAGTCGGTCAAACCACGGAGGTAAACAGTCATGCTGTTAGCCCCATTCACCTCAATAATGCCTTTTGCGTTCTTAGTGATTGTACCGCCATCTGTCACGATGCGCGCTGCACAATAATAGCTCTCTGGTGTTGTTGCACCATAATCATTCTGACGACCTACCTGACCATCGAAGGTGATTGTTGCCTGATTGTTATTATCAACGGTATAACTTACGTTACGTCCGTTCTGATTTCTCAACGTAAGTGTTGTATTGATTTTACCATTCTGTGAGGCTGTGTAACGAACTACCACACAACTGTCAGGATTGCTTGCGAAGTAAGTACGATCGTACTCTACGCCATCCATCGTGTATTTCACACCTGCTACGGCATCGTTGATATCAAGGTAACGAACATAGTCTGTCACCGTTGTCATACCACGACTACGAATATAAAGATTACCAAAGTTAAGGTAATAGCCATAAGCAGAAGTACTTGTCAGACCACCGAGCTTACCACTCCAAAGGGTCTTATCGTTAAACTGTACGTCGTCAATGGCAACATCGCCCATCAAAGTGGCACCAAACTGACCGTTACCGATAGGAAGACAAGAGGTCATCCAGTTCGTTGCAGGCTTTGTGTACCAAAGCGTATATTTGTTGGCTGGGTTGAATGTAGCAATACCTGTTACTGGCACCAACTCTTCTGCTGGCACAAAGCGAACCACATTACCACCATCGCCTAAATCCCAGAAGCTGATATATTTGCCTTCACCAGCTCCTTGGTACATATTAAAGAAGTTACGACCATAGGTAGACTTACCAATCTCGAAGCCACCCAAGGCGTTCTTTGATTCAACCATCGTAAAGAGCGTATCCTTAGAGCTGCGCTCCTTTGATGCATTGAGGTATGAATCGTTGATATAAAGTATCTTTCCGCTCTTGCTTACAAAAGCATATTTACCGTTATTCTCAGACACACGCCAAAGCATATCGTCAACATTACCCGTATGCAACGATGCTGTCTGGCAGGTAGCCTTCTCGCCCTTAGCACTCAAGAGCCAGTTACCAGTCTGGAACTGAATGTAATAATAAACAGGATTTGCAGCTGTTGAAGTCGTAGGGAGATAATATGGGAACACCATCTCATCCTTGCTGACAAAGGTTAACACGTTGTTGATATCTCCCTTATCCCACAATCCAATCTCCTGTCCTGCCTTAATCTCACCCACTTGGTTCATCGCATGACTGTTAGTAGAGTCTGGTGCCAACTCTAATGAACCCATACCAAAGCTATTATTCATGCTCTGGAAGATATGGAATGAAGTGATATCCGTTGGCGATGTAGCTGCCATAAAGCGTGAGCTATAAGGGTTTGTACCATTGATATAAAGGGTACGACCGCTCTTGCTTATCAACTTATATTTCTTATTGGTAGCGAAACCTTCATCAGCAACTACCTTCCACAACTGTTTGTCACTGCTCATGACTTGTGGAACAGCAGTACGGCAATTTACATTATTGCCCTTTTCTTCTAACACATTGTTAGAACGAAGATACTTAACGTAATACCAATGCTCATTGCCATTGGTACTGATGCGAGGGTAACCTTGTGCAAAAACTTGTCCGACACTTACGACAGACAAGAGGAAAGCAGCACAAATACTCTTACAGATATTCATAGGAGTAAAGGAAAAGATATTGAGATAGTTTAAATTATAGAGATTTATATTATAAGACAAAAAGGGGTTGTATCAAAATAGTGTCAGTGGCAAGTTGTAGAAAAACACGTGTCGTGTATCTATCCTTAGCCTGCTGGCGGACGCACGCACATGTGCATCCTTGCTTTTGATACAGCCCCTTAATTTATTTATTGCGAATTACTTCACAACAACCTTCTTACCATTTACGATATACAAGCCCTTAGCAAGACCATTGAGGCTCTTTGCTACCATGCGGCCATCGAGGGTGTAAACATAACCGTCAGCCTGCTTCTCCTGTACCTTAACGTTAGAGATACCAGTAGCTGCGTCCATAGCTGCAATCTGCTCGTCGGTCAATACATCAGTGATTGGAATGAACTTGAGGGCGTTGTTAGGATCGTTAACCTCCCACTTACCCATGAAGTGGTGCCATCCTACGTTACCCCATGCGTTGAGGAACTCTCTTTGTGTTCTGTCGCTGCTTACACCGATAGAGTAAACCTCGCTACCCTTGTTGCTGTCGAAGATGTAAAGAGTCTGTGGCTCAGTAGTAGCCATGAAAGCACCTGTCATCTTACCACCACCGCTCTTACCGTTGCGTACCCACTCGCCAGCATCGTTCTTCTTATACATATCGTTACCACCAGGCATCTCTGCTGCTAAATCAGTGTACTTGATGTACTGACCAGCCTCGTTAACAAGAACAATCTGATTGGTAGCAGCATCGAAGCTTGTTACGTGCCATACCTTATGACGGAAGTTTACGTCGTTCTCTACGAGAGAGTCTGTGATCAATGTATCGTTATCTACAGAGAGAATCAACTTGTTACCAGTAAGACCATTCAAACCAGTAGGACCAAATGTTGGGTTATTTGCTGCTACTCTATTGAACTGGATGAAGTAACGAGACTCGTTGTTGTTCTTGTCGAAGATAGTGAAATCATAGTTCCAGTGTGGAATATCTACCTCAGAAGCCTCGATAAAGTAAACCTTAGAACCATTATCGCCATCAGCCCAAGGACCATATTCTTTTCCTAACTCCTGACCACCATAGATGTTTACGTAAGAGTTTGCACCCTCACCAGCAATCATCTTGATAGCACCATAAGCAGCTGAAGGGTCGTCATCATGAGCTACAACAGTGTAATCCTTGAAGTTCTCACCTGGATTTGTACCAGCTGCAAGACGATTACCCTCTGTGGTAAACATTGTCCAAGTTTCGCCTTCTACTGAAAGAGTGAATGACCAAATATCGTTCTCACCCTTTGTACAAGTCCAAGCCTGCTTTTCTACGTCACCCTGAGAAGCTACCTTAGCTGTCAACTTCTCGCCATCACCATTGGCTGTGATGTAACCGACCTTGCTGGTACCAACAGCGATGTAGTACTTCTTTCCACTCTCAGGAGCTGAAACCCACTGAGCGAAAGTTGTCATTGCGACCATACACAATGAAAGTAGAGTAAAGATTTTCTTCATAATCTGTAATAAATAATTGGTTTTTGTTTTATTTTTTAAATAGTTGTTTATTGTCTACCGTTAGGTTTTATTTTTAGGTCCTATCAATAAGGAGTCGTTTACTTCATAAAGTCGGCAGCAAATATAAACATATTCTTTCAAATATTCATTGTTGCAAATACAATATTTAATATTTTTAACAATTGGGTAACAAGTTGACGCGTTGACGAGTGAACGAGTTGACAAGTTGTTTGTAAAGAAGACAGAATAACAGGAGGACAAAGAAACAAATTGCTTGTAAAAAAGACAGAATAACAGGAGGACAAAGAAACAAGTTGCTTGTAAAAAAGACAGAGTAACAGAAGGACAAAGAAACAAGTTGCTCGTAAAAAAGACAGAGTAACAGAAGAACAAAGAAACAAAATGATAAAAGAGCAGTCATTATGTATATTCTGGCTTACGAATTTTTCTTTTTGTGTGCATTATGTACATGATGACTGATATGCATTATGTATATTCGGTCTTATACGCATTTCCTTTTGTGCGCATTATGTACATGATGACTGATATGCATTATGTATATTCGGTCTTATGCTCGTGCCGCCTTATGCGTACACGCTGTATTGTAAATATAATTCAAACATTAAAAAACAAAAGGGCATAAATAGCATTCAAATAAACGCCTAATAAGCTTGCAAAAGATGCCCTTTAAGCATCTAACTAACGCCCTTTTGAAGTCTAACTAAGCACCTTTTAGAATGCCTCTCTATAACATCTTGATAGCTAACAACTTACAAAAGCACCAAAATCGCTTAATTTTTAGCCTTTTTACCAATATTCATCCTCGTTTTTGTAAGAATATTTCAAAATCCTCACCTCCCACCCCCCTCTCCTACAGAGAGGGGGAGTGCTGGAAACAATTTGCTAAAGAATGACTAAAAGGTTTCCCTAAACGATAGGGGTATCACGCTAATCACGCCCCTCTCCCTTCGGAGAGGGGTTGGGGGTGAGGCTGCTCCACTTTCCCCCTTTCAACACCATAGCTTTGCCATTCACAACGCGGCGATGGTTAGCAATGCTATCATACTCCAATGGCACAACCTCGTTGCCCTGCTTATCTATGAAGCCCCACTTACCTCCAACAGTATATTCATGTTCTGGGTCATCAGCTGGTCGCACTTCCTTACTCCCCACTGCCACAGCTGCCAAACCGTCATGATATGGGAAGATTGCATCATACTTCGGACTGACAACAACCTTGCCTTCCATATTCGCAATGCCCATCTTCTGTCCGCTCTCATCTAAGATTCTGAAAAGCCCATCAACAGGACGGTCATTACCATTATCCGCCATGTAGACCCTAAACAGCTCCTGCCCCTGAGTATTGATAGCAACACAACCCACATCCGACTTAAACACAAAGCCAATAGTACGGATTGTATCAGTATAACAGAGTGGGTAACGCTTATAAGGCACTACCATCTCACCCTTTTGGTTAACGTAACTATACTCCTCATACTTTTGAGTCGTATCGACTTGTAAGACTAAATATGAATCTTTATCATCAGTAAATGACAAAAAGGGTACTGTCAAACAGCAAGCTAAGATGGGAACAATAAACCTTAATTTCTTCATCGTAAGATAATAGTTAGTTAGGATTAGTCATTTTTCTTTTCAAAAGTAATAAAATAACAAATAACAAGCAAATATGCTACAAATCTTTTAATTTACTATAACATATCGTTGAATGGTTAACAAGTTAACGAGGTGCTTACGAAACATATAACTTGTTCACTCGTCAACTTGTCAACTTGTCAACTAACTCAACCAGCTTACTACCTTTAACATAGGCTCTTTTGACTTTGTTCAATGGAATTTCAGCAACAAGTTCCTTTTCTAACAAACCGATGATATCAGTCTTTGCTGTTGTCGGACTTACTCCAAACCTTATCTCCAAATCCTTAATTGTTACTAACGCATTAGGATCATCAGCAAATAGCTTGATAATCTGTGCCTGCCGCTCGTTGAAGTTACCCAAACGCAGGAATAGGCTTGCTGCTTTCATCTCTTCATGCTTCCTTGTAATGTAATCTTGTAGTTGCTGGAATGACTGCTCCAACACTTTCAAATTGTATGCAACAAAGTAGCCTATATCCATTCCGTCAGCCTCAGTATAAAGAAAAGCCTTTTCGTATGACTTCTTAGACTTTGCTATGACTCTTGATATCGACAGATATTCTGTCAACCAGTATTCCTGCCTTAACATATACCAAAAGAACATTGCCCTTGCTGTTCGCCCATTGCCATCAGCAAAAGGGTGAACAAATGAAATCATGAAGTGGATAACGATGCCACGAATAATAGGATGTATGAATTGGCGAGGATTCTCGTCGTTAAAAAAGACACAAAGGTCTGTTATGAATTGCGGAATCTCCTTATAAGAAGGAGGAGTATGTACCGTTTCGTGAGTGATACCATTCTCCACAACAACATCATCGTTACCCCTGAAATGTCCTGCATCTTCGGGATTATCCATCGTATTATCAGTCATAAGGCGATGTACTTGTAACAATAGTTCCTCTGTCAAAGGTTCGTCCTTATGCTCTACAATATATTGTATGGTCTGATAGTTGTTATGAATCATCTGCTGGGACTTATCCCTTGGAGTCATCTTCTTACGAAGCATCTCCTTTGCTACTTTTCTTGTTGTTGTAGCTCCCTCCATTTGGCTTGAGAAGATAGCCTCTTCCATCAACGAACTTACTAAGTACTGCTCCTTGTTGTTAGCGTCGATAGGTGAGTTATTCCCCTTACTACCACTCAAATACATATCAAATTGGTGGCATATCTTCTGCATCGAATTCGTCAGGCTTAAACTTACACCATACTTATCCCATATCGTTATAGAACTTCTTAATCTTGCAGCTTTTACATAGGTCCATAGCTGTTGAGGAGTGCAACCTGATGGGCACTTCTTATACTTTACCGAATCCCAATATTCAAAGGTCTCATTGATTTTATCAATCATATTACCTATTTGAATACTTTCAGAGCGAAGCATTACAGAAAGTAATTCTTTCTTATCAATATGTGGAGGTCTTTCTATTTCCATACGTTAGGGTTTTAACTGCAAATCTATACAATTCTCTCCAATCTTGCAAACATTGGAAAGAATTTTGTAGAAAAGCCTTTGATTTATGCCTTAATTTCTCACAGAGCAAACAGATATTTAACTAATGAGAAAAGACAGAACACACATAATGAAAACGAACAAATGTACTAATTAGCAAGAAAACATACTTCATCAATTCTTTCCAATCTTACAAACATTGGAGAAAATTTTATTAAAGAGAACTTCCCTCCAATCCTTTCCAAGGGAGCATATACGAGATTTCCTTTGGGTTAGTAAACAAGTTAAACCCTTTGTTTCAACAAATTATCGTACCCTATAAAAATAACTTCAAAAAAACTTGGAATTAACCTTTTAATTTTATACTTTTGCAGTATTAAAAGCATCGCTCTGCTTTCTTGCAGAGTTTTAGCCACTTCCGAGTGGCTTTTTTATTTAATCTACATACTATGCCAAAGAGAGTAACATTTTATTTCGATGGTTTCAATTTCTATTTTGCATTGAAACGCAAAAAGAAGAATAGTTAGAAGGTATAAAATGAATCATCCCAAATCGGTCATTAGACCACAAAACAAAAAGACAGAGTAACAAGCAAAACTGTTACTCTGTCTTTTTTCTATTGGGGTATCTCACATTTCACGCCCCTCTCCATTCGGAGAGGGGTTGGGGGTGAGGCTACTACTTACCCACTACCACCTTCTTACCACCAACAACGTAAACGCCGTTAGGTAAGCCGTTGAGGGCTGTCTCAGCGTCAACCTTGCTGCGAACGAGGACACCATAGATGCTATAAACGTCTACCTTACCATCGTTAACCTGAGCCGAGAAGGTCTTGATACCTGTTGGAACAACGCCTGGATCAACCTCAGAACCATCTGAACCGCAAACCTTAATAACGATATTGTTCTGTGCTTCCTCCATTACCTTCTTAGGAACAGTGAAGGTCTTGGTGTTAGCAAAGTAGATAAGCTGACCCTTGCTATTGTAAACCTTGAAACCTACAACGTGGCTGTTCTTAGCCTCCATAGTATAGGTGCGCTTACCATTAGCATCAGTCTGAGACTTGATGATAGCATAACCCTGACCGAGACTGTCTCTCTTGAACTGATCCCATGAACCGAAGTCGCCCATAGTACCAACACGTACGGCACCATTGAAGTCCTCACGCATTGTGCCAGGAGCAGCACCCGGATAGATAGCTGGAGTAGGACGGATATGGTCGTCGATGAAGATCATATTGTTAGCAGGACCCTTAGGGAACTGCTGCATGAATCTCTTAGCCTCCATCCACTGTGCCTGTGTGGTGTACATGGTTGTATTGCTGTAGTCACCGATGACAGAACCGTTCACATTATAGAAGTGGCCCCATGCCTCGAAGAAGCTTGAGAGGTCCTGCTGAGCTGCAAAAGAACAAGCCTTAGCAAAGAGCAAGTAGTCTTTCTGACCCTGACAGTTGGCTGTTCCCTGACCCTCAAGGCGGTTCTTACGGAGATAATCAAGACACTTGTGCCAGAACTGATCATCAAGACCAGAAGCGTGGAACATCAGATAGAGCTTGTAATACATCTGAGTTGTACCCCATGTACCATATTCAAACCACATCTGCTTCTTAGCAAAGCGGTCAGCGTAAGTTGACACTGCACTCTCGCAAACACCGTCATATCTCTTACCGTCAACGTCGTCGTAAGAACATCTCTCTGAACGGCTGGTTACACGACCAGAAGTAAACATAATCATGTTAGAGAACATATTCACAGAGATCTCAGTCATACCTGCAGTATTAAACAGCTGCTGGTGGTTGTGACCGAATTCATGAGCAGGACCCCAAAGTGTACCATTACCCCACTTCATCTTGTCGTAGTTGAGTACGTCGCCCAAAGTGTTGTAGTTATAATAAGTACCACCCGTTGTAGCATACATATAACCATGGTCAACAGCAGTAGCATTGAGAACATTGTTGCACTTATCCTTCTTAGAAACACGGAAGCCCATGAGGTCGTCCTCACGCTGTACGATGCTGTTCCAGATTTCAACAAGTTCCTTCATGTTATTAGGAGTGTACTGCTTGCAAGCATCACTTGGCATGTGCATAACAATCAGTTCGCCCTTCATGTTGAAAGCCTTAGCCCAAACAAGACCGTCAGCCTGCATCTTCTTCCAATCCTCATTGGTGTGACCCTTGGTGAGGTCGAAGTAACCATTCACCTTACCACCCTCAATGTGGATGTTCATATCCTTATAATCTCTGAGGAACTTACCATTGTTGTAGGTACGACCGATATAGTTTACGAAGACGTTGTTCTCACCCTGATTGAGGATGATGTTCAATCCCTTCTTCAAGTCATAGTACTTACCTGCACTACGTGTACCTAATGGTACCAACTCAATCTGTACGGTTGCATTCTGTGGGATGTCATCGCCAAGGAATACAAAGAGGTCCTCACCATCACGAGCAGTGATACCAGTTGGGTTGGTCATGCTACCATAGTTGTAGCCGATACCCATTGAGCGTGCCCAAGCATCATAGTTATTCTCGCTATAAGGCTTGTAAGCAGCGATACGGAACTCTTTCTCCCAGTTACGACCACTTGTATAGCTTGTCCAACTCTGGTTCTTAATCTTCAATACAACATTCTGCAAACCCTGTGGAAGCTTATCGTCATTCATCTTTGCCTTCAATTCAGCATCAGACATATTCTTCACATCAGCAGTAACCTCAGTAGCTGTGCTGTTAGTGAAATACTTTGCAACGGCTGTAGCATATTTGTCTACATTCTTAGTCAAGTCAACACGTGCCTTGTAAGAAGCCTGCTGCTCTCTAAGCTTTGCCTGATCGATAGTAGCCTCCTTGAAGATCCACTTATTAGCATCGTTATTGTTGTACCAACCTACTGGATGATAGCCCTGACTCTCAGCACAGTGAATACCTACGTTGTAAGCGTCAAGCATCTCGAAAGCCAATGCGTATGGGTCGCTTTCATTAAGGTCGAACTGGAAACCATTGCCCTGCTCCTCAGCAGTTGTATAATAACGGCTTGTCTGACCATTCTGCTGGGCGATATACTTACCTGTAACAGCATTCTGGAAAGCATAACGACCGCTACCCAACTTCACTAACTTCCAACAGTAGCTATAGTCAGTTGCAACGAAACTGCCGGTAGACACTTCACCAACAATATAGTCCTCACGCATTGATCTGCCGTAAGGCTCAGATACAATCTGATAGTACTTATTCAAGTCCTTACGTGGGTCAACAACCTTTGTCAACTGAGCCAGACGATCGAGCACCTGCTGCTTGCTGAGAGAGGTCACTGGGTCGAGACGGAACTCACTTGGTCCGAGAGCTGTCCTGCCGTTGTCTCTCAAAGGATACCAACGTACAACGTGTCTCTGACCATCAAGGTGCCAGCAGAAATCGTTTGCTCCTACCCTCTCATTATAGATATTGAAGTAAGACTTACCCGTGCCACTTGACTGTGTCTGATAAACGATTTGGAACTTGTGTGCATCGTTGCCTGTCTTGTAAGGAACACTGTTGGCAGTGACATTCTGCACATACTTACCATCCTTCAAACTCTGAATGGTGTACTTGTCGCCCTTAGCATGAAGCACAAAAACATTGGCAAAGTCTGCAGCAGGAGAAGTGTAATTCTTTCCGTGCAAACCATTCTCATCAACATAGACGTGGAGGTCTGTGCCTGCCTGACGCTTGTCATTGACAATGTAATAAACTCCTGCTTTGAGTTGCTGGTTCTCTCCTTCAGCCGTTGGAGCTGCAGAAGCCTTCGCAACACTTGGCATGATAGCGTTCAATGCCATTGCCGCTATCAGAGACTTATTGCGTAAAATTCTTTCGAATAACATAAATGTATAAAATAAATAATTGTTTTCTTAAGTTTTCTTCGGTAATGTTCAGGTTCTTATTCATGTCCTTTTAAGATCGTGTGGACGTCCCGCACCAATGGTGCTAAGCCTCCGCACACTCCGTGCTAAGCCTTCGAACATTACTTATATCGTATTAAAGTTAAATCAGTCATTAGACTACAATGCTCGTAAGTCTTATTAATTATATTGATTTCTAACGCCTTTTATCTTCTTATCAGCATCGTGTTAGTCTTCATAACATGACGTAATCTACTATTTTCAGGTTGCAAAGATAATCAATCTAATTGATAATTATACAAAAAAAGCTTAAAATTTAACGAACCGATAGGACTTTAACGAAGACAACCCACTGGCATAGGGGCGACCTATGCCAGCAGGTTGGGATATAGGGAATTAGAGACCTAACTGCTCCTTCTTCCAAGCCTCATCGTGGTAAACATAGAGGTGAAGTTCAGCGAGGTACCAGTAATAAGAACCGCCACCATTGTTGATCTTTGTAGCGTTCTTGCGCTCTGTTGGTTCAAAGCGGATATGAGTGATTGTTGCACCATTTGTCTTTGTGTAAGAAAGTGGCTCACTCACTGCATTAGCAGAGCGATAAGTTACGTGAGTTGCTACTGGAGTAGCAGCTGTGATAACATCAGCAGAAGCATAGATATTAACTCGCTTAGGGTTGCGGTCATTAGTTGTCACCTTGTTCTCATCGAATGCAAGATAGAAAGTACCGTTGATACCCTCGTTCAAAGTGATGTCGATGTAAGGACGTGGGTCGCTTGTGCTACCATTACTCTTTGTCTGGAAGTAGGTTGTCTTGTTACCATCAACAGCAGAACCAATCTCGTGACCTGCCTGCATTGAGTTAGAAGAAACCATGCTTGCAGTGAGAGGAATCTCAACAGCCTCTGACCACTCGTTAGCCTGAGCTGTTGCTGTTGCTGGAGCATTAGTGTTCTTACCTCTGAGACCCTGAGTTGTTACGGTGATAGTGTAGTTGCCTGCGAAGTTGAATACATCATTGAGTACACAAGATGTCTCAGTTGCAGCAACCTCCTTCACTGACTCAGGAACGCCAGCCATATTGCTCTTTGCTCTAACGATAACCTTCTCATAGTTCACATCGTCTGGTGCCTTCCATGTAACATTGAACTGACCCTTACCCGGAGTTACGTTCAAGTCGTTCACACCCGTAGGAACGATATCCTGGAATGGCTGCTGTGATACGTGGATAATGAATGGCTGTGCGTTTCCATTAGAAGGCTTGCAAACCACGTCACAAGAACGAGCATTGTCAGTAGTATTGAGGGTTGCAGTGAAGACTACCTCAGAACCAGAGATGAACTTCTTAGTTGTAGACAACCAGTCCTTAGCTTCGTCTGGGATAATAATCTCATAGTTACCATCAGAGGCTGCACGCTGGAATGGGATACGATAAGTGCGACCGAGGTCGACCATCTCAACAGAAGCCTGCTTAGATGCCATTGGATAGATAGGACGAACCTTATAACCCTTAGCCGACTGCTCGATAACATACTCGATAGAAGCATCCCAGTTGTCAGAACTCTTCAAACGAACTGTACAGTAACGTGTCTCACCGCTTGTGTTAGCATCCATGTCGAAGTGGAGCTTAACGATACCATTGTCCTTCACTGTCTTGCTTGCATCCAAACGAACGAAAGACACAGTGTCAGGGATAACGATGTTGTCAAGGTTGAGGTTGGTCTCAACTGGTACGTCGATACTTGTCACGTTGCTTTCAAGCAGCGAATAGAAAGTACCCTCACGGTTGAAGAATGGATTCTCCTCAGGAATACGGAGCACACTCTCAAGACCCATCTGTGACACCTTGATATCGTATGAAGCACGCTCACCATAAGAGATAGTAATCTTAGCCTCACGAGCCTTGAAGCCATCGTAAGCTGGTGCCTTAACAGTTACACCCTTACCATCGGCATTCTTAGTGATAGTAAGCCATTCAGCATTGCTCACAGCCTTCCACTCATCGAGAGGAACGTTGGTCTCAACAACAATCTGATGCTCGCCACCCTCCTTATTGAATGAGATCATTCGCTGAGAAGAATGAGGAACTTCAAGTTCCTTGCCAGTAAAGTCGGTGTCATAGTCAGCTGCACAAGATGCGAGTCCTAAGGTACCCACGAAGAGTACTGACAATATGAATAGGAAATTAATCTTAAGTTTCATTATTCGTAGTTGTTTATCGTTAAAGTTTATCTGCTCTTGGATTATACTGATAACGCATCTTGGTCATCACTTCCTTCCATGGACCAGCCTTCCAAGTACCATCGTTCTGCTTAGCGTTCTTCATCACGCGATAACGATAGTGAAGACGGAACTCCTTGAAATGAGTAGCGTTAGAAGATGCACTACCACCTAACTCGTTAAGCAAGAATGTATTGTTATACTCACCAACTGGAGTCAGCATCTCTACCTCAAGTGAATCCTGCTTGAAAGGCTTCAGCGTTACGTTGTAAGCCGAAGGATTCGTAACAGTCTGCGAACCGATAGTAGCAACGATACTCTTGACATTGATGTCATGGAGTGCCTTTTCGTAGTTATCCCACTTCTCGTCACCAGCAAGGAAACGAACAGCGTTAGCGGCGATAGGGAAGGCACGAACCGTATTGGTTGGACGAGTAGTTGACTTTGTCTCAAGGTTAGTAACCTGTGAAGATACCAACTGATAGTTCCAACCCTCAGCAGTTGAACCATAAGCGTTCTTCCATGTCACCTTAATCAAGACATGATCCAACTTAACACCTAACTTGTTATTGTCAGTTGCGAGTGCACTTGCATCGTGGCTAACAATCTTGTAGTTGAGGAAATAAGTACTGTCTGGTGACAAGGTACCGAGGTTCTTCAACTTGATATCAAAGAGGCACTTGTTTGAACCAGATGGGATAGTACCCGCCATAGCAGGATCCTCATAGCAGTTCTGTGGAAGAAGACGCGCAAACTTTGTGCTATCAATATCGAAGTTAGACTTGTTATAAGCATTGAAGAGTGAATCATCATGAGCAATAGTCACGTGATAGTCACGGTCAGCCATCTGTGAACCACTCAGATTTGCTACCAACTTAATAGAAGCCGTACCGTTCTCCACGGCAGAAAGCTCTACCGTGGTACGATCATAGATACGATTGGAACCTGCCATCAATCCTACCTTGTGAGGATAGAAGTTCTGCTCAAAGTCATAATTGTTACATGATGACAATGCTACAGCAGCCAAGGCACATCCTAAAATATACTTGTATTTTTTCATAAATAGTTACAATATTAACGTTATTAACGATCCCAACCCGGATTCTGATCCATCTTAGGACTCTTCACCAACTCACGATGCTGGAGTGGGAGGAATACCATACGTGGGAGAGCCTTACGGTCGCGAATATTCTGCTCGTTGATGGTTACGAGGTTGAAGAATGGACCATCGTTGTTACCCTTCTTCTCGCTGTAAACATCGAGGCCACGCCAGTTAGAGCTGTTAGCGTCCTCGGTGAAGTAAGTACCCCAACGACGTGTATCGAAGTAGCGGTGACCTTCATTGAAGAGCTCAACCTGACGCTCGTTCTTGATTACCTCATCGAAAGCATTCTCTGAGCTGAGTGTTGCAGCTTCAACGCCCGGAAGACCAACACGATAACGAATCATATTGAAGTAACGTGCCATAGCAGCCTCATCACGAGTTACGGCAACATCAACAAGTCTACCACTACCATCCCATGTCTTCACGGTTTCAGCACCCTGAACATGGTTAGCAGCCTCACAATAAGCCAACAAGATTTCAGCATAACGGATGATTGGGAATGGCTTAGGAATAACAGCAGCACCATCCTTACCATGCCAAGAATCATCTGGGTGGATGTACTTGAATGGCACGTAACCACTGATACAGTAGTCGTTAGGGTTGTTACCAGCTGCGTTCTTACCAGCCTTAGAATCATCAATAGAGTACCAGAATGTCTGGTTGTTAAAACTACCATCGGTAGTAGAGTTCATCTTCCAGATACGACCTGGGAAACCGATACTTGCATAGAAGCGAGCTGAACGGTTCATGTAAGCCAATGGTGTACCATTTGCCATATCACAATCACCGATAGACTTCTTCTGTGTCACATGCTTGGTCAAGTCAGCCTCATAGAGTGGAGACTCTGCTGGCTTCTTACCATCCTTCATCAGGAAGCAGTCGATTACACGCTGTGGAACTGACATACCACCCCATCCACCATAGTTCACAGGGAATGAGTGGCGGCTATAGTTCATTACAGGACCTGAGTATTCATCAGCCCAGATAAGCTCTCTGTTCACCTTTGCTGTACCCTCACCATTGAACATATCAGCAAATGAGTGATATGGGTCGATACCGCCTGCACCATCAGGGAACTTAGCTGTTGGAACCGATGCGTCGAGTGGATATGGATTATCCTTATCAGCATCAACTGTGAAGAGTGTATAGTAGTTGAGGTCGATTACCTGCTTAGCTGCAGCTGCAGCTACAGCCCAACGCTTAGCATCATAATCCTGATTTACATAATACTTACCATCACTCTTACGCTTCCATTCACCAAAGCAACGCTTTGCATAAGTACCACCATTGAAAGTTGGTGAAGCCTGAATAAGGCGAAGACGTGCGATAAGTGCCAACGCAGTACCCTTTGTTGGACGACCGAAGTAAGCAGTTGACTGCTCGCTTGGACGTTTCAAACCCGGGAGTGACTGTGCAAACTCATTACAGATATAGTCGATTGACTCATCCATTGTTGCACGCTCGCGATCATAGTACTCAGCTGGCTCACTGGTTGATACAACCTCGTCACCAACAATGAGACAAGGACCCCAGTTCTGCAACAATACGTAGTAAGCATAACCACGGATGAAGTGAACCATTGCCTTATAGTCTGCCTTATCATTAGAAGACATATCACCAATCTTGTCAACCTTCGATAACATGAGGTTGCATCGTCTGATGATCTTGTACATCTGGTACCAATAACCCCAGTTAGGAACGTTTTCTGCATTTACATTACCTACAGAGAACTTTGCACCCCAGAACTCGTTAGTCTGCCAGCGTACACAGATCTCGTCTGACGCTGTCTCACCCGGAGTCCATGAGTTACCCCAGATGTTACCAGCTGATGGGAACATCGTTGGTGTAGCATAGAGGTAGCCATTTGCATTCTGGGCAGAGTGGAAGACAGAGTCCTCCTTGAAGATAGCATTAAAGTTGTCGTCCTGATCCAGGAAGTTACATGATGTGAATGTCATGCCTGAGAACAGAGCTGCAACAGCGCCCAAAGCTAAAATATGTTTTTTCATTATTACAATCTTAATTAAGAGGTGAAACCTTAGAATCTAAAGTACATCTGCAATGAATAGGTGGTTGGGATTGGATAAGCCGCACCATTGAACCAAGCCTGCTCTGGGTCGAAGTACTTTGCGCTGTCGATAGTGAAGAGGTTGTTGATAACGAAGTCACACTCTAATGCACTAAGACCAGCTGCACGCAGCCACTTACGATGACGGAAGACATAACGGAAGTTCAACTCCTGGAAACGGAGGAAAGAACCATTCTGCTTCCAGAAGGTAGAAAGCTGTGAGTTGTTATTGTTTGAACCATAAGAGAGGCGTGGGAACATTGCGTTAGGATTCTCTGTTGATGGATCACCAGAGTACCATGATGGAATCCAACGATTCTTTGGATTGTTCACCATCTTCAATACATTACCCATCTCACCATTGTAGAATGGAATCCAACCTGCGTCGTGACCCATACCTACACGGTAGTAGTTTACACCTGTATTACCCTTGAAGAGCAAGCTTACTGTGAAGTCCTTATAGTTGAACTCACCACCAAGACCGAACATTACACGAGGAACGTTGTTACCGTATGACAATGGCACACGGTCGTCCTTATTGATGACACCATCACCATTCACGTCACGATACTTGATATCACCAGGACGAACAACACCGAAGGCTGCTGTCTGGTCTGGGCTCTGACGAATATCAGCCTCATCCTTGAAGAGACCCTCAGAAACATAACCACGCAATACGCCGTAAGGCATACCCGTCACGCTCTGATAATCGTAAGCAAGCTTGTTCTCCTCGAAGTAGTCAACAATATTCTGTGACCATGTATAGTTAGCACGAACGGTAAAGTTCATCTCCTTGTTAATCTTGTGGAAATAAGAGATGTTACCATCTGAACCGAATGAGTGCATACGACCCACGTTAGACTTAGGATAAGTAACCATACCAGCAAACTCTGGCAATGTAACACGGTCCTGGAAGATGTGGTCACGTGTGTCACGGAAGAAGTCAACTGTCACCTTGATAGCATCGTTAAAGAAGTTTGCATCAACACCGACGTTCAACTTCTTAGCAACCTCCCACTTCAAGTTGTCAGCACCCTGCTGCTTCTCAACAATACCCTGACCAGTATAACCCCATGTGGTACCAGCGTGGTTGTTGATAATTGTCAAGTATGGGAAACGAGTGTTTGCAATGTTATCGTTACCTGCAAGACCGTAAGAACCACGAATCTTGAAGAAGTTTACGAATGGAAGGTGTTTCTGTACCCACTTGTATGAAGTTGGAGCCCAACCCACAGCTACTGATGGGAAGAAACCGAAACGCTCACCCTTAGGGAAGAGGTCTGAACCAGTGTAACCGAAGTTAGCATCTACGAAGTAAGTTGAGTTATAACCCCAAGACAAACGACCAGATACGTTCTGACGACGCTTAGCGATTGCAGCGATACCGAGGGCATCACCATTACCCCACTCTGAACCCTTTGCATCTTCCATATAATAGAAGAGGAGGGCACCGAGGTTATGAGCACCGAAACTTGTGTTATAGTCTAACTTAGCCTCCATGTAGTACTTTCTCCATGAGTCATTGTTAGAAGAGTATCTCATATCCTGCTGCTTAGAACGCAAGGTCTTGATAAGGTCACCCGTAGCCGTACGACCTGTTGCACGATAGTAGTCAGGACTAACGAAGCGACGCTCACTGAAACCTGCTGTACGGTCGTTAACAGCCTGAACAGAACCTACAAGTCCTTTAAGAATACCACCAAAGCGGTGTGTAAACTTCAAGGTAATCATGTTACGGCTATAATCTGATGAGTTGTAACCCTGATAGTTAAGCGCTGCAAATGGAGAGATAAGGTCGCTCTGACCGTAGGTTGGCAATGTTCCGTCAGCGTATGTAACAGGGAACATCAATGGATTCAGCTGGAGTACATCCGACCATACCTGATTGGTATTCTTACCACCCGGAGTTGTATGGTTAGAGATGCTACCATCAACACCGAAGTAAAGCTCAGAACGCTTTGTAAGGTTCATGTTGATGTTTGCACGATAAGTCAACTGGTCGTAAGACAATGGACGATGGAACTGGTTCTCCTTCTGCTTATAGGCAGCACCTTCATGGCGATAACCTAAAGATACGAAGTACTGTGCAACATCACCACCACCACGCGCACTGGCATAGTAGTTCTCCTGCAAAGAGGTCTTCTTCATAATCTGGTCAATCCAGTTTACGTTTGGATAAAGCTCTGGGTCAAGATTGTTCTTAATGATATCCAACTGAATTGGCGTATAGAGATCTGACTCACCTGACATTGCACGTGCCTCATTAGCAAGTCTTGCATAATCGTAAGATGAGAGATACTCTGGCAGACGCTTGATCTGTGACAACTTCACTGTCGCACGAGCTGTAATCTGAATCTTCTCCTTTGAACCGCGCTTGGTAGTAACCAATACAACACCATTAGCACCACGAACACCATAAACAGCTGTTGCAGCAGCATCCTTCAATACAGAGATGCTCTCAACATCGTCTACGTCAATATCATTGAGGCGACCCTCAATACCATCGATGAGGACCAACGCACCTGCACCTGCTCCGAAGGTCGATACACCACGCACCCAGAAGTTGGAAAGGTTCTGACCCGGCTCACCTGAAACCTGCATGGTGATAACACCCGGCATACGACCACCAATCATGTTTACGAGTGAGGTACCCGGAGTACGCAACTCTTCCATATTAATAGTAGACACAGCACCTACCACCGATACCTTCTTCTGAGAGACAAGACCTGTCACGACAACCTCGTCGATGGCATTTGTCTTGGCTACCTTGAACTTAACTGAAAGGGAAGGCTCGTCCTTAAGGATAGTGCGCTGTATGGTCTCCATACCGACGTACTCGAACATAAGCGTAGCACCCGGCTTGACCTTAATAGCAAACTTACCGTCAACGTCGGAAATGGTTCCTACACCCGGTTCGTTCTTTACACGAACGGTAGCACCAATACATGGCTCACCTGTATCATCGAGGATGACACCCGCTACCGAGAACTGCTTTGCTGTACCATTATCTTGTGAATAGGCGTAGCCTGCATGAGTCAGCAGAGCTACCATGAGACACAAGACATATAAAGTTCTTCTCATAGATTTATGTTTGTAGTTTTATTAGGCAATAGCTATTTAATTGATAACTCTCGTATCACCTGATTCTTCGAATCGGCGACATAAACCGTACTTCCGTCTGCACTCACGGCGACACCCGTCGGCCAATTAAACTTGGCTAACTCGACACCACCATCGTGGAAACCTGCACTCTGTGGTACACCAATAGGTGTGGTTACACGTGCGTTCTTACCCTGAGTGGTATCAATCATACGGATACAATGGTTACCAGAGTCGGCAATATAAAGCTTACCATCCTTGGTGAAGGTCATCTGACGTGGATAACAGAACTTAGCATTCTTCAACGCTCCGTCTTCCCATCCCTTACCTTCAGTTACGTTTACAGTACCGAAAGAAGAAATACCTGCGTATGGCTCACCTGCGTAAGTCAGAGAGTCCTTGTCTGACAACTGGTCAACGTCAACATACCAAATCTGGTGTGCATCACTGAAAGAGATAAACAAACGGTTAGGCTGTGTAGGGCTGAAAGTACAGAAAGCATCTGAACCACTATTCTTAGGACCATCCTTACCCACACGCTTCAAGAGCAATTCTGCCTTACGTGTCTTAGGATTGATACGAATGAGCTGACCCTTAAACATCACAGAGTAAATCATCTGGTCGTTCTTATTAATCACGAAGCAAAACTTCCAGTTGCTTTCGTCAAGGTTTGCATAACCATTAGGATTGATGAACTGCTGCTTATGAAGGGCATAGCCCTGATCCTTCAACAGGCTGTAGTATTTACGTCCAGCATCATCTGGAACATACACACCCTCATAACCATCAAGTGTAGAGTAAGCTGGTGCATTGATTTTTTCTTTTGTATTACTATTCACCTGAAGAACTGATAACTGATCTTTCTTTAAGTCAGCTTTCAACACCATACCACCGACATTATCGTTCTTCTCGTTACGACACTCGATAAAAGCACTACTTCCATTTTCATTAAAGTAGTCATCAAATCTATGTTGTACAATAAAGATATTGTTTTCATTGTCAACACAAAGGTAACCCGGAGCTGAGAGGTTTGATGTCAACAGTTTGTCAATCTTTGTAGCGTGCGCATCACTTGTCTGTGTTCCAACAATTGTTGTAACAGCAGTCTGTGTGATATATTTAAAGTCGCGGCTACCAGCACCCTTAATAGTGTCAGCACCGTTAGCACGTGTCACCTCAAGTTTGATGTTACGCTTGTAAGTCAAACCGGCTGGCACATAGCAATAAAGCTTTTCGCCATTAGATGATACAAGTCCA
Source organism: Prevotella melaninogenica (assembly GCF_003609775.1). Lineage (NCBI taxonomy): Bacteria > Pseudomonadati > Bacteroidota > Bacteroidia > Bacteroidales > Prevotellaceae > Prevotella > Prevotella melaninogenica. The sequence goes on along the minus strand of NZ_AP018050.1, from coordinate 528,049 downwards.
CCACGATGACGCTTGCCATCCTCGTCAACATACCAAAGAGCAAGACCAGTGGTATCAGTACCAAAGTTCTTACCCGTGATAATCATTGGGGTAGCAATACCACCACTGTCTGGATAAAAGTCACTAATGACAATCGGTTGTGAAGGGTCAAAAGAAGTACCAGCTGTGCCTCCTACCTCTTTATCAGAGCAGGATACCCATGCAAGCGAACCCATAAGAACCATCCACAAATAAGATTTGAAAAGTCTCTTCATAGAAACGGCTTAGTTAAATGATTTATAGTTTTTAATTAATATTTATTTCTTTAGGTAAATCGTCAGTACACCCTATATCAGGGGGCAGCAAATTTATATATTTATTTTAAGATATGTATTGAGGACAATCATTTATTAACTATTTTTAAGGATTTAAGTGTTAAATGCCTTGAAACTTGTCAAGAAAAGCGTTTTTCACTACCAAAAAGTATTAATTTGACGCCCAAAAATTATTCATTTTTCACTTTCCTTTCGACACCAAAACCCATTTCGATTCGAAAGCCCAACGCCAACTCCTCTTTTTGAAAAATCACAACATTTCTACCTCTAAAACCTCCGAAAAAACAAGTAAAAAGCCCCCTAAAAGGCGACTCTGCAACCATCACTAAATCAAACAGTTATAAGGTAGCAAAGTAAAAGGTGCCCTTTTGGACTTCAAAAGGGCACCTTTTGCAAGCTTAAAGAGCATCTTTAAGAAGCCAATTGGGCGTTAATTTGAAGCTAAAAGACCATCTATTGAAAAAGGAAATGGGAAAAATTATGACAAAAGAAGCCCCACCCCCATAGGGAGGGGTTGGGGGTGGGGCTGCTATCTCTCTCACATTTCACTCCCCTCTCCATTCGGAGAGGGGCTGGGGGTGAGGCTTTAGAAGGTGAGGCTTCTCAACTGCTTATCCACCAACAAGCCCTTGGCTGTTGTGCTCTTAACGGTGAATGGTTTGAGCGCCTTCATGCGGATGACGAGCAAGTCGGCATCACCATTAAAAGTATGGTGGTCGCCCACATTCACGAAGGTTGGGTAGAGCACCTGCGAACCATCGCTATGACGGCGGTCGTAGGTAAGGTTGCGCATTACCATTGATGGGTCGGTCTCAACCTTAACGAACTGCAGCTCTTTCGGACTGTATGGGAAGACGAGGTTGAAGGCGTTGACAGCCTGCAAGTCCTTACCCTTCACCTTGATGATGACATCATCACCTGCTGCGTATGACTTACGATTGTATTCGTAGTAAACCTTACCGCCAACTGGTGCTACCTCATCATCGTTGCAACCACCCTCAAGCTGTACGGCAACATTCGAGATGTCGTAAGCATCAATGAGTCCGTTGCCGTTGAGGTCGCCACCAGAGATATAGCCATCGAAGTCAGCATCGCCCTTTCTGAGTCCGGTATAGTTCATATAAGAGGTGAAATCGTTTTCGTCAATCTTACCATCGAGGTTGATGTCGCCCGGAAGAACAGACTTTGTACCCGGCACCTTGAAGACATAGAACTCACGACCAGAACCGAAGTTGCCAACGGCTTCCTTCACACTCACCTTCACAAAGCGAGCCACTGGATGCTCGGTCAGTGTCACCTCCTTCGTTCTGCCATCACGTGCCCACTGCTGTGGACCAATCTCAATCCAGTTTCTTCCGTCCTTGCTGACAGAGATGTCACACTTCGTAATCGTACCGTTACCGCCATTTGCACGTGGCACATACTGAAGTTTGTCGAGTGTGTTGGTGCTATGGAGGTCGACAGTGAACTCGAATGGCACTACCTTCTTAGAATAATGTGTATGCCAGATGTCGCCTGTCGTACTGAAGTCGAAGAGATGCCAGATACCAAAGCCGTCCATGTCTGGAGCGGTTGAGGTAGCGGTGAGTCCCTTGATAGCATACTCCAATGGGTTGACAGCCGTCTTCACGTGCAACGGAGTCCACTCTCCTACCCCATCGCTATTCACCGCACGCACCTTAAAGTCGTAGTCGGTTGCTGGCTGGAGATCTTCGAAAAGAAGTGAGTTGTGGCGGATAGTGGTATAGGTCTGACCATTGAAGTCTATCTCATAGTAGTCAGCATTCTGCACAGGCTTCCACTTTGGCGTAACGCTATAAGGCTGAACGTCAGCCTCGAGGAGTTCAGGAGCAGTCAAAGCACCCTTCTTACGCAGGGTTTCGTTCGACTTATTCAGACGTGTGAAGCCCTCCACGCGAAGCGTTACAGCCTCCTTTGTGATGTCGCAGGAAGCCAAACGCACAATGATTTGGGCATTTTTAGTTACCAGTAGGCGTTCCATCTCGCTGCCTGCGGTTGAGAAACGGTTGATATTCGAAGCCTGAACATACTGCCAAGTGTTATCGCCCTGCTCTGCCTCTGTGAGTCGAATCTTCCTGCCACCGACAACGGCTGTGAGCTTCTTTGGCTTCGCGTTGGTATTCAGATAGAAGGTTGTTGACTGATTCTTCACCATACCTTCAAACGCACCTTCGGTCTTGTCGATGCGTACCGTCAGCACCTGCTTGTCGTTAAGCTCGGAGGTGATGAGCGTTGTAGCCTTCTCATTAGCGAGATACTTCTGTGTTGTGCCATCGTCATCATAGAGGGTGAACTCGCTCTTTCCGTCTGGATAAATCTCAAAGACACGACGGCTCTTGTCGATCTCTGAAGGGTTGTTATTCGGATTGACCATCGGAATGATAGCACCCGCCTTCACCAAGACTGGCAACTTCCAGATAGGTGCGAAATAATCATTAAGCACACAGCCACCCTCATAGGTAGCACCAGTGAAGTAGTCGTACCATGTTCCCTTTGGCAGATAGATGCCATTGCGCACGTCGTTGCCCTCCTTGTCGGCTGCGGTGTTCTGATAAACAGGCGCAACGAGGAACGAAGGACCGTACATATACTGATAGCGTGTTGCGCTGCCAAGCGTGTAATCATTGCTATCATCGAGGAACATCGCACGCATCAATGGCTTACCGGTCACTGCCTCATACGAACAAGAGTAGGTATATGGCAGGAGCATTGACTTGAGTTTGAGGTAAGAGCGGTTGATACTTGTTGCTGGTTCGCCCAAGGCTTGCGGATACTTAGGGTTGCTACCCCATCCGTCCATATTCAACTGCATCGGTGTGAAGGTCTTCCACTGGAAGTCGCGGATGTTTACAGGAAGGTTCTTTCCACCGAAGATACCATCCATATCGCTCGTAATATTACCCATTCCAGAGAGTCCTGCACCGATATAGGTTGGGATGTGGAAACGGATATATTCCCACTCGCCACCACTCTGGTCGCCACTCCACACACCACCATAACGCTGTGTGCCTGCCCAACCATCGAGGGTGATGATGAACGGACGCGCATCGCTGCCATAGTAAGGCATGATGTTAGCCACGTCGGCAATACCATTGAGTCCGAAGGAATAGCCTGCTCCGACCCATGCCACGTCGGTCTTCAAGACACGTACACCTGCATCGCGCACCTCTTTAACGATGTCACGCTGCAAGAGAGCTGGGATGCTGTCGACTGGATGGAGGTTTGACTGTGTCCACAAACCAATCTCTACGCCATTCTTACGCGCATAGTCGCCAAGGCTCTTGAGGTTGGCAATATTCCCATCGAGGGTCGAAGTCTGACCATAGCCAGCTCCGTAACCATCGTTAGGGAGAATCCAACCCAATGGCATATCGTCTTTCTTATATCGATCGATAACGGCACGAGCAGAGAACTGATAGTTATCTTTCTCGCCATTGAGGCTTTCCTTGATGCCGCCATTGTCTTTCTGACTTTCTACATATCGCTTGCCGTCTTCAAAGAGGATGCCCTTGCCTTCTTCGCTTGTCTCCTTCCAATAGTCACGGTTGTAGGCATTGAGGTGGCCCTCATAGAAAGCAAACTTTGGCAACAAGACGGGATTGCCAGTGAGCTGATAATAATCTTGAAGCAAAGAAACTGGAGTCGTGTCGACCATCAGGAAGAGGTCGAGATAAGGCATGTCGTGACTAATCGTCACCGTGTTCTTATCCACACTGCCAAAGTCGTAGGCTCCGGGCGCAAAGGTGTAAGGCATGGCTGCATAACCGCCCGTTGACCAATAGAACGGAGCTGGCGAAGCAACACCGCCATCGGTCCAACTATTCGTATTGACAATCTCGATGCGCTTGCCACGATGTGAGAAACGACCGTTCTGCACACCGCCACCATAGAAATACTCTCCCGCTGCATTGGCGAGGGTTACAGTGGTGCGATTCTTCTGGAAGTCTACTCCCTTCACCTCTTTAACGACCTCCTTGCCATTGCGAAGGTCGGTGACGCTCATCAAACCCGTGCTGCGGTCGAAGCGAACACGTACCTCAGCGGTTGCGACAGCCACATCGGCATCGGTCTCATCAACGCTCAGTCGGCCTGCGCTTTTGCGTGGGTTGTCAAGGAGGATACGTGCTGGAGGATTGCTCGCAGGGTCACGAACAATACCACCCTTTGGGTCGCGGAAAAGGCGGAAGACATTCTGACCATAGAAGTCTACGGTCATCACGCCACCATCACTATAAGTAATCTCTACCGTTGTTGGATTGATTTGTCGAATACCGCTCACAGCCTTTCCATCAGCAAATGCGGTTTCTCCCACTGCCAATAGCAAGGCAGCAAGTAAAATCTTGGCTTTCTTCTTCTTCATTTTATAGATCTCGTCTATCGTTCCCAAGCTTAGGTCTACTTGGTTTTCGAACTACTTTTGGTTTTTAGCTATTTGTTGTTGTTGTAACTGAGTGGCAAAGATACACTATATTTTATAAATTACAATGATTTAAGCTAATATTTTTGAACTATGAACTTGAATGTTTGAACTTTGAAGTTTGTGCTTTAACCATTGATACTTGACCCCTATTCGTTAAGATATGCGCTGCGAGAGAACTGTTTGAACTTTGAAATTTGATGGTTTACTATATGAAATAACATTACAAAAAACAAGGAAAGATATTGCGAAAAACCTAAAAAACGAGTACTTTCAGCCACCCTCGTAAGTTGTTGCCTACTAAGAGGTTGAGGATGTGCTTTTCAAAAGGTGCTTAGTAAGCTTTCAAAAGGGCGTTAGTTAGCGTCTTAAAGGGCATCTTTTGCAAGCTTATTAGGCGTCTTTTCAAAGCTAAAAGAGCATGTATTGCTTTTGAGTTGTTTGAAAAGAGTTTACAAATCACATACAACAATAAACATAGCAAATAAAAGTAATCATAATTATGGATTATGATGTCCTTTGCTCATAATTTTCTCAGTTATTCTTTATTAATCTCTCACAGAGTTCACAGAGTACACGGAGAATTAAAAGATATCAAGGTCACAGAGAGACCTAAAGGTCTGCGGAGTACACAGAGGTTTGCTAACGAGGTGACAAGCTGCGTGCAACTTTTGAAAGAGTTAACAAGTTATATACAACAACAAACATAGCAAATAAAAGTAATCATAATTATGACGTACTGATGAGAACTCTGTTCGAATAATTGTGAATTATGGATTATGAATTAAGAATTATGATGTCTTTTGCTCATAATTTTCTCAGTTATTCTTTATTAATCTCTCACAGAGTTCACAGAGTACACTGAGAATTAAAAGATATCAACGCACAGAGAGACCTAAAGGTCTGCGGAGTACACAGAGGTTTGCTAACGAGGTGACAAGTTATATACAACAATAAACATAGCAAATAAAGGTAATCATAATTATGAATTATGAATTATGAATTATGAATTATAAACTCGTATATCGCTTCATATTCTCCGCAAGTTTGCGGAGAATAATCGTTGTTTTCTCCGCAAAGACTTGGATTTATAGCAAAAAAGTCGTAAGTTTGCTGCAATAAATAAGAGGTGTATGAATAATCAATATATATGGCAGAATGCAGATTTGCGTAAGATGACGTGGCAAGACAATGCTTTTAGCACCCTTATCTCTGAGGTCAGTCTTCGTCGTGGAAACTTACTCGGTAGGCTTTCTATGTTCGGATTTAAAGAGCAGGGCGATTCTATGTTAGACTCGCTAACGGAGGAAATTGTTCATTCATCTGAGATAGAAGGAGAAAGTCTTAATCGGGATAGCGTGCGTTCGTCTGTTGCACGACAGTTAGGACTGGAACATGAAGGTTTGCCTAAGACCGACCATTATATCGAGGGTGTGGTGCAGGTGATGCTCGATGCAACCCAGCACTTCCGTGAACCACTTACGAAAGAAAGGCTCTTTGGCTGGCATTCTGCACTATTTCCAACAGGATATAGTGGTATGTATAAGATTACCGTAGGAGATTGGCGAAAAGGCGAAGAGGCTATGCAGGTGGTGTCGGGCGCAATGGGTCGGCAGAAAGTGCATTATGAAGCACCACCAAGTAGCGACGTGCCAGAGATGATGACACAGCTATTAGCATGGGTTGATGATGACACACTTGGTATTGACCCACTGATAAAAGCGGCAGTAGCTCACCTTTGGTTTGTAACGATTCACCCATTCGACGATGGTAACGGACGACTCTGCCGTACGGTGACAGAGATGCTACTATCAAGAGCCGACAATACTTCACAACGATATTACAGCCTTTCGTCTGAAATCCTTAAGCATAGAAAGGATTACTACATCCAATTAGAGAAAGCACAACACGGCGGATTGGATATAACGGAATGGATTGTCTGGTTTATTGAAACGCTTAGTAGGGCTTTAAACACAGCACTTGAAAAGACAGAACGTATCATCAGAAAGGTGCGCTTCTGGGACGAACATAAAGACCTTCAACTGAACGACCGACAAAGGAAGGTACTCAATATGCTCCTCGATGGTTTTGAGGGGAAACTGACTTCTTCTAAATGGTATAAGATTAATCACTGCTCGCAGGACACCGCTACCCGTGACTTAAACGACCTTGTCAAAAAGAATATATTGAAGAAAAGTAGCGAGGGAGGACGCAGCACAGCATACGAACTGATTGGATAAAGGAAATAGTAGCCCCTCCCCCTTACCCCTCCCCCATAGGGAGGGGAGTAAAATGCGGGAGAAATAGCAGCCCCACCCCCCAACCCCATGGGGAGGGGAGTGAAATGCGGGAGAAATAGCAGCCCCACCCCCAGCCCCTCCCCCATAGGGAGGGGAGTAAAATGTGAGATACCCCTTGTGGTTAGTTGACGAGGTTAAAACAACACTGGCAACAAGCAACTTGTTAACTCGCCAACTTTTTACTTAAAAGAACCTTGTTCATCTGTTACTCTGTCTTTTATTTACACTGTCTACAAGCAACACGTTAACTCGCCAACTTGTTACTTAAAAAACTTTGTTCATCTGTTACTCTGTCTTTTATTTACACTGTCTACAAGCAACACGTTAACTCGTCAACTTGTTACTTAAAAGAACTTTGTTCATCTGTTACTCTGTCTTTTATTTACACTGTCTACAAGCAACACGTTAACTCGCCAACTTGTTACTTAAAAAACTTTGTTCATCTGTTACTCTGTCTTTTATTTACACTGTCTACAAGCAACACGTTAACTCGTCAACTTGTTACTTAAAAGAACTTTGTTCATCTGTTACTCTGTCTTTTATTTACCCTGTCTACAAGCAACACGTTAACCAGTCTACTCGTCAACTTAAAAATGTTCCTCTGTTACTTTGTCTTTTATTTACCCTGTCTACAAGCAACACGTTAACCAGTCTACTCGTCAACTTAAAAATGTTCCTCTGTTACTTTGTCTTTTATTTACCCTGTCTACAAGCAACACGTTAACCAGTCTCCTCGTTATCTCGTCAACCTTATTTTTGTCTTTATTTGAAAATAATTGCAGAAATGTTTGGTGCAATCATTTTATTTCATACCTTTGCTCCCGAAATGAATGAATAAATAAAAAGAAAATAAACTAATAAAGTTTCATATTTCAACGACAGTCAGCTATCCAGAGGCAAATGCTAACATTGAAGCCGCTATGCCAAAAAGAATTTGACACGATACTACTTTGAAAAAGTAAATCAATAACTATCTACCGAATTTAACGCTATAAACAATCATAACAATGAAAAAGTATTATCTTGCAATGAGCTTGGTGGTATGCTTAGCTTCTGCACCACTTACAACCTATGCACAAGCTAAAAAGGCTAAAAGTGCTGCTGTTACGATGAACGAAACACAGAAGGAAAAGCAACAGTTCGCTTATGGTTTTTACAAGACCTACATGAACAGCCTTATCTATCAGCTCTCAGACCTTAACATGGTGATTGCGAAGAAGTTTGTTAGTCCAAAAGTTTTGAAGAAGACTGCAGGACTGGTGCTGACGTACTTCTTGATGCACAGGACTGCATAGAGGAGAATCTACGTACACTGAAGGTTGTTCCGCTGAACAATGATTGGCTCTCTGTTTCGTTCTTATGGACTTCGAGCTACAAAAAGGTGCCTACAAAGCATACTGTGGTTTATGTTAAGGTGAAGGAGCAGGGCAACTCATTTATCATCGAGGATGCTACTACCGTGAAGCCAAAGCTGACAAAAATATAATTCAGAATTCATAATTCATAATTCATAATTATGATTACCGCTATTGATTGTGATTTACCTGAACGCACAGGCGAACACATCAACTCGTAACCCCATAAACTTGTGAACTCGTAAACTGTTGATAAACCGCTGTTGGTTGTGATTTACCTGAACGCACAGGCGAACACGTCAACTCGTGAACTCATAAACATGTAAACTGATTATAAACCGCTGTTGACTGTGATTTACCTGAACGCACAGGCGAACACGTCAACTCGTGAACTATAAACATGTAAACTCATAAACTTATGAGCTCGTAAACTAACCAAAAGGGGTATCCCGCATTTCACTCCCCTCTCTCCATTCGGAGAGGGGTTGGGGGAGAGGCTGTTAGTAGATGGCATAATATTGGAACAAATTGGATTTTAAATTATTAATTTCTAATCTAAATTTGAATATGAAGAGAATTAAAAACATTGTTTATTCTATCTTTTTAGCATTCCTATTCTGCAATCCTACATGTGCACAGAATGACGTAAAGATTACAAAGGTGGGGAAACTCATTCAGGAGTCCATCCCTTCGACTTGGAGCCGTGACACTTTCATGACTTATTACATTGCTGCAGATGCGGATAGTACGGAACGCTTTATCAAAGAAGGAAACTGGAAGCCCGCATACGAGAAACGATATACACCTTATAACAATGTCTCACTACCTTTAATCGACGAATGCTTTGCTGAGTCCATAAGTGCGGTTCTTACAGAAGAACAAAAGAAACTCTTAAACCTCATTGGAAAGCGAAGAAATATTATGTGGTCTGAGTTCTATGTCTTTATCAATAGCAAAAAGAGGTTTGTGAAGATCGAAATGAGGAGTAGCACCGCAAAACACTTAACCCAAGAGCAGATTTATGAGATTCTCCGTTTATACAGTAAGTGTGAGCTACCAATACATCCTGTAGTGGGAGCGTTTAAAGAAAAAGAATACTATATTACAGGGGCAAATATCAAAAGTATAAAACAATAGTTCGAACAGAGTTCTCATCAGTACGTCATAATTATGATTACCAGTGTTGGCTATGATTTACCTGAACGCACAGGCAAACACGTCAACTTGTGAACTCATAAACTAACCAAAAGGGGTATCTCGCATTTCACTCCCCTCTCCATTCGGAGAGGGGTTGGGGGAGAGGCTGGTTGTAGATGGCATAATATTGGAACAAATTGGATTTTAAATTATTAATTTCTAATCTAAATTTGAATATGAAGAGAATTAAGAACATTTTCTATGCTATCTTTTTAGCATTCCTATTCTGCAATCCTACATGTGCACAGAATGACGTAAAGATTACAAAGGTGGGAAAACTCATTCAGGAGTCCCTCCCTTCAACTTGGGAGCGCGACACCTTTATGACCTATTACATCGCTGCTGATGCGGATAGTACAGAACGCTTTATCAAAGAAGGAAACTGGAAGCCCGCCTATGAGAAAAGATACACGCCTTACAATAATGTGTCACTACCTCTAATCAGAAAATGCTTTGCTGAGTCCATAAGTGCGGTTCTTACAGAAGAACAAAAGAAACTCTTAAACCTCATTGGAAAGAAAAGTAATATTATGTGGTCTGAGTTCTATGTCTTTATAAATAGCAAAAAGAGGTTTGTAAAGATAAAAATGATGAGTAGTACAGCAAAACACTTAACCCAAGAGCAGATTTATGAGATTCTCCATTTATACAGTAAGTGTGAGTTACCTGTACACCCTGTAGTGGGAGCGTTTAAAGAAAAAGAATACTATATTACAGGGGCAAATTTCAGAAGAATAAAATAACAGTTCGAACAGAGTTCTCATCAGTACGGCATAACTTTGTTAATTCATAATTTATAATTCACAATTATTCGAACGGAGTTCTCATCAGTACGTCATAAACTATGATTACCGCTGTGGGAAAAGTGAAAAGTAAAAGGTCAAAAATCAAAGGTCAAAGATCAAATATCAAATTAAACAAATCATAACGATATGAAAAAGTTAATCTTATTGTGTTGCGTACTCTTTGGAGCAAACGCAATTTCTCAAGCTCAGACAACAAAGTGTGGAGTTTATCAACTCATTAACACAAAGGAAAGTAAGAATGTTTTGAAAGACCACAACATCGTACTTGAGAAGGGTGCAAATGGTAAAATCTCTGGTAGATTCTATGGTACCACAGACGATCTTATTGATGCCCGCGAAGGCTATCTCCCCGGTCATTTTGTAGCTCCAATGGAGAATCTCCGAGTAACAAAGGATAGTATCTTCTTCACTATCAACGTGGCACACAAAGACCTCTTTAAGAATCCTATCCCTCGCAACGTGAAAACAGCCAAAGCTGCTCACAACCTCAAAAGAGCAGCGTGGAAGAGTGGTTGGATAGACGACAACCTACAGCGTAGCTACGCTGCAGCAATCGGAAAGGGAGTGGTTAAATATTAAAAAGGGACCAACTGGCCCCTCCCCCAACCCCTCCCCCATAGGGAGGGGAGTGATTAGCGAGATACCCCTTGGAGTTAGTGGCAAGTGGACAAGTAGACAAGTTATGTGTTATAAAGGATATGACTTCTTTACTCGTTAACTTGTTTATTTCTCTACTAAAAAACGTCACACAGAGAAATGGAGTACACAGAGGATTGTTAACAAGTAAACGAGTAGACAAGTTGTATGTAATAATGGCTACAACATATTCACTCGTTTAATAAAACGTGTCTACTTGTTAACTTGTCACCTCGTCCACTTGTCACCTCGTCCACATAGTCATCCCTTTAAAACAAGATTTCAGCATAAAGCTTGTACTGACAAGCTCTATGCTGAATCTTTTATAAGGTACCAACAATGTTCAAATCATAAAGTTCAAACTTCAATACTCAAAGTTCAAAGGTAATTATTCCGTGTCGTTTCTGCCGTGATTTGGAAGGTCTGTCTTTCTTGAAGTACCTCTATCACATATACCGTATCTGGTTGGAAATTAAAGCCAATCTCCTTTTTATAAATAACGCTACGCGTATTGCGTTTTGCAAGAAAATGATCCTCATAGAATTCAAACACCACTCTGTGTCTTCCTGCGGAAATAAAAGAGCCATCAAACCATGAGAAACTTACGCCACGACCATAAGCAATATCGTCTATCTTATTTATTGACACACATAAATTCTTTAAACCTTTATTCCATGAGGGCAGCATCAATCTACTATATTTGAGATTATGACGTAGCCAAACACGTTTCTCGTATCGAAAAATACCTACTATCGCAACTACCAACAGAACTGTCAGAATTATAGGTAGATATATGTACATATTCCCAGAACAGAGCTGGTTTATTTCTCTATTAAAAATGGTAAAATAAATGAGTGCACCAAAGTAGGCGAATATAGCTATAATTACTCCAAAGATACCCCTTGCAGGAAGGGTCTTGATGCTTGGCAACATACGAAAAGGAGAGAAACGATAGAAAAGATAATTTATCGCATATATTACGCTTAATATTGCTAAAATAAAAACACTACTTATAATCAATGACTTCATTCTATATATTCCTTTATTCGATAAGATTCAAAATTGGTAATTCATAATTCACAATTCATAATTATGATTACCAATGCTGGTAAAATGTTTAATTGGGAAAAATCATTAAACTCAAATCATAAAGCTCAAAGTTCAAACCTCAAAGTTCAAAGTTAATAGCTCAAGGATTAAACTCAAATCATAAAGTTCAAACTTCAAACCTCAAAGTTCAAAGGATAAGAAGTTCAAAGGATAAGAAGTTCAAAAGTAACACTTATGACTACCGTTGCTAACTGTGGTTTATCGCTACAAATAACTCGTCAACTTGTAAACTCGTCAACAAACCCAAAGGGGTATCTCGCATTTCACGCCCCTCCCTATGGGGGAGGGGTCGGGGGAGGGGCCAGTTGGGTTGCTTTGTTTTTTAGTTCTTACAACAAGCTCTCTCCAAATATTGCGTTCTTTATATCCTTCTCGTGCTCGAAGACAAAACGGGCAACAATGGCGCTGAGCAGGGCTGTTGATGGTAGCTTTACGCTCGTAGCAGACTTCAGACGATCGAGGACACCCTTGAGGTCTGAGTCGATATAAACCGTTGCCAGACGAGAGTCGCGTGCCTTGTAGTCGCGTGCCATATCGAGGAAGATCTGCCAGCTATCCTCACCGCTGTCCTTAGCAAGCGAATACTCGCGTGCTAACTGTCTGCCTTCTGCCTTTGGAAGTTTCTTTGCAGCTGGTGCGGTGCGGTCCTTACAATCTACGGCCTCTTGCTTTGGCTCTACGCGTCCGAACTGACTTGTTGGGGCTGCTGGTGCCACTGGCTCTGAAACAGGCACTACTGGCTCAGCAAACTGTGCTGGCTGTTGTTCCGCAACCTGCGTACGTGTTTCCTGTTCAACAGCGGATGTATCATACTGGATAGACTCAACCTCTATCTCAGCCTGCTCGTCAGTCGTATTATTTTCTTCTACGTTAGTTGTAGGAGCTGGTCTTGCACCCTTCTGTACGCTATGTGCCAAGTCGGTCATTGCACCAGGCATCATAACCATTGTTTTCTTCTTCTTAGCCATTGTATCTTTGTTTCTTTGTTTTTACTTTATTATATATAAACGTGGGATCTTATCCTTTCTCTTTCTTTGGTGTGTCCCTTCGTCATCCTCTCTCCCCTATCGCACCCTCTTGAAGTCTTCTTGTCTAACATCGTTTATAAACCCAATCTGCTTGACTTTTATCTAAACAACTATGTCCAGTTTTATCCAACTTCATCCCGTTAGGCACTCCCCCTCTTTCGGAGGGGGCTGGGGGGAGGTTTTTATTTCATCCTCCTCAGCATATAATCAAACGCCTTCTTCACCGCATCACGCTGCGTTCCGAGCAGTTCGAATGTATTTGTACGCTTGAGTGTCGCACGGCTGTTTACGACTGGTGTGACACGTCCAAAGTTTCCAAACACCTCGTCGGTTCTGCGCCACATCTCCTGCTCCTCAGCCGTACCGATACGTGGGTCGATGCGATTTGGAACAAAGAAGAGCTGTGCGGTCATCTGTGGATTGTGCTCACGCAACACATTAAGCACCTGCACGAAGACGCCCGTTGAGTCGAGTGCCTTATCCTCGTATTCGTAAGGACAAACGATGTAGTCGGCACCTACGAAGAGCGGTGCCAAACCGTCCTCACTGATATTACCCGGTGAGTCAAACAATACGAAGCCTTCTACCTGCGAAGCTGAGTCGACGAGTGTCTGCATTGTCTCGACATCGGTCACGTCAAAGTCCTGAACGTTATATGGTTCTTCCTCGCCCTCATAGATGAGCTTGTCCTTTCGACGCTGCATCAGAATCGTCTTCTGCAAGTCGGTATCAATGATACATACGTCCTTACCCTTTGCAGCAAGATAGTTGGCAAAGAGGATGCACAGCGTGCTCTTTCCTACTCCACCTTTCTGATTTGCGAAAACAATTTTCTTATTCTTCATTGTTTATATATTTATATTTTTAATTTCTTATCTATTTCTTTATTTACGTATTTGCGTGTTCGAATATTTATATTTTCATTCGTTCATCTATTTACGTATTTGCCTTCTCTACTTCGTCCACCTTTGGACTCTTTCGAGTTGGCTGCTTCTCTCCTACTGCTCTCTTCGTGACGATTCTCACTTTTTTGAGCGAAGAAAGGACTTTTCATTACTTTTCTCCTTTCAAATTGTTTTTTTACGCCTTTCGTGCGCTATTTTATCTCCTTTCATCAACAACGCTGACAGTATTGAAAATATCATATTGATATTTATTCCTATCATTATTGTTTCTTTGACAGCATGAACGCTTACCTTTTAATATATATTCTACTCAGTACGATTTCTTTATGTCATCTCTCCCCCACTCCATCACTTTTCATTTCTGCGATATTTTAAATTCGTCGCCCCTCTACCCGCAAATTCTCAAGTTATGAATCACTTTTTCTTCCTTCTCAACAGAGCAGTTTATCCTTCTAATATCTATAAGGTAGAGTCGAGCAGGGAAGCAACGGATACTAAACTTAGCCTCTTAATTCTCCTTCTCTATTCCTCAACTACCATTGTCGTCTTTAACACGCAGAATGGAATTAAAGCAAGAACGAAGTTTATCAAAGAGGTAATGGTAAAAACATTCGTAATGTCTGTCATCGTAGCACCGCCAACAAATGTATATACAATAAAGTATGCGGATTCTATCAACCATATCAAAACCTGACAGCCAAACAAAGATGTACCAAACAAACGAATCTTACCAGCATAAGTACGCACTAACTGCACAAACAAAACTAACTTCGTAATAGCAAGCACAAGGAAAGCTACTTTCGAGAAATTTGTAAAATATGATGGTAATCCACCATGAAGAATTGCCATCATTTCCTCCTCATCAGTAAAGAGAAACTTTGGCAAAATGCCTACAATTAACAAGCAAAAGATAAGCGCCATCATGATAGTGACTGTCAACTGTGCAGCCTTATCACCATTCTTATTTAAGCATCTACGAAATACCTCCAGCATCGCCAACTTTGTTGCTACAATGACAGAATGCTCGATAAGACGAACAAAGCCACTCGACTGTATTGATGCAAAAGCATTCGTAAGAACTCCTTGACCAGCATTGGGCACTGATACCCATCCGTCAATCAAATTGAAAACACTAAAAGCAAGGAACAAGCCCAAGCTCCAATTTAGAAGCTGGCCCTCTTTAGGTGTAATAGAAAAAGTCTTTAATTTCATATATATTTATATAAATGTTGAATCAAACAAATACACACATATTGATGTGGTTATATTTTTATACTTGCAAATATACACTTATTTATCGAAACAAGCAAATACATCTAAACATTTTTAGTGAGAAAAATAAAAAGATAAGAAAGCAAAAATGCAATAAAATATTTATTCTTTTACGCTTTAATCTTTTTATATATTTATTTGTTTATACACTACTATTTATAAACAAATATGCAAATAAATAAACATCATAAATAGAAAAGGATAAGACTAAATTCAAAAACACTTTTATGTTTTTATATATTTCTATACTTTTGAGATAAATAAAAGAACAAAAACGATTATATATTTATATTATTAAGGTGTTATATAAACAAATAACTACGTAAACACTTACACAAAGTCAGGAAAAGGAAGAATAAAAGCAGAAAACGTAAAACAGCAGCCAAGAAAATCATAACGATAAAAAGAACAAATATATTATAAGCTGAAGATAATAGCATATAAGAAAAACCTGCAGGTGATTATGACATCAGACAACGCAGTAATAAAAGAAGACTCGATGAAATGGAGGAAAACACAAGAATATAATTACATGAATATATAAAAATACAGAATACTAATAATCAACGAGTAACTGCAGATATTGATGAAAGATGAAAGAGAAATCAACACGAAAAAACTAAGTAAAAGCAAAAGAAAAACCCTAAAAAACAATGATTTCATCGAAAACAAGGAATAAAAAAGCTAATAGAAAGCTGACACAAAAAGCTCAAAAGTAAAACAAATAAGAAACAGATAAATAAAAAAGAAAATAAAAACATAAATAATGATTTCAATAAATATATAGAATATTAATATACAAATACTTAAAGCATAAAAAGAGTGCCTCGAATGTAAATTATATAGAGAATAAGAACTCAAAATAAGATTGAAAACAAAAAAAGGCTTCCTTAGTACATAAAACAACAAAGAGTCAAGAAAGAAAAGTACGAAAACAAATAAGAAAAAGAAAAATAGACCAAATATCAAAAGTACCAACCAATAAAAAAAGAGATTTAAGAAGAACATGTAAAAAGAAATAGATAAATATAAGAATAAACCACTAATAAAGAAAAAGAGAAAATTAAACAATAATATAAGAAAATTAAAACACATAAGTAATAATATAGTTTTATATAATTATATATGCAAAGAGGAAAAAGAGACAGAAAATAAAATCAAGATATATTTATATGTTTAATTATTTAAGCATCTATATACGTCAAACATATTTATATATTTATAAACGATAACCACACAATTATAATATTACGTAATTATATAAATATAGAATTATATTATAACACATTAAGCTAAAAATTCACTTACATAAATAAACAACAAAAAGAAAAACAAAGTAAGTAAACAAACAAAGAAATAAAAGAGTAAAAGCATTTTTATATACTTAAATATTCACGTAGAAATATCAAAAAATAAACAGATGAAAGGGTAAAAAATAAGCCTAAAAATGAGAAAAAAACAGGAAAGAAGAAGTGCGACAAAAAGATGAAAAGAGACAGAATGGCAAGAAAAAAAAGAAACAAAAGACAGAATGACAAGAAAAGAAAGAGAAACAAAAGACAGAATGACATAAAGACAAAATAACAAGAAAGGATGACATAAAGAAAAAGAAAAACAATATGAAGTAAAAGTCAGGTGATAAAGAAAGAGAAAAAACAGACTGTGAACTGAGAAAGATGACAAATAAAACTGAAAAAACTAAGAGAACTGACAGAAATAGTTTTGTTTCAAGTTGCTGTCACTTTTAACAATTAAAACAAAATAACTATAAGTCAAACGGTTACAACATAAAACTGAGTGAGAGGAGTGACAGCAAAATAAAATATACTTCAAAACAATGAAAGGAAAGACAATGATCATCTGAAATATAGAGGAATAAAACATAACTCTTATATCCTTAATTCCGCAGTATTTTTTCTTGTGAAAAAATTATATATGTTGAGACGTCATTTTGGGGCTCTATATGTTGATATGAGGTGCTTCGGTGTTTCTTGGCTCTTTTCTAAGCATAAAATCCCCCACCCAAACCAATGGGGAAGTATGATAACCACAAAAAACACTTCCATAACAGAATGCTTTGCCGCTACTTCCACGTTTACCCAATACAGATTCGGTAAGTTTTTCAAAGCACAACTTTGAGAAAACGTCCATAATGTGATAAATTCCATCGAAAAAAGTGATATTCACGTTTTTAATTGCTACCTTTGCCATGTCAGATTTTTGCTTACTTGTTATGTTTGCAGCATCAAGATAGGTGAAATTTCTGAGATATCCAAGTGTATTGAGAACTTTGTTTCTCAGACACATGGAGTTCTTACAAGAATTTATGCTGCGGAGTTAAAGAATATTTCAAAAGAATAACCATTCAATGAGAAAATTTGTTATATTTTTAATGATTATGCCAATGTTTGTTTTTAGTTCTTGTAAAACGGATGATAGTACAAGAACAAAGTTTCCATGGATTCCCTCTATTGCAGCCCCCAGACATTATCCGGTACAGATAAAGTATGCTTTTGTCGATTTTGGAACAAAAGACAGACGCATTCCTGTTTATGAGAGTTCTGTGGGTGGAGGCATCGGTCAGCCCGGTAGTGAGGTAGATTATGTAGATTTTAACGAAAAAGGAGGGCGGGATATGCCTACTGCTGTCCATCTTCTGTGGTTGTCTTATGCGGAAAGAAAGTTTTATCAATTGGATGCCGAGCTCTCTGAGAATACCAAAGAGAGAATGTTAGAAATGTTTCGTAAGCCTTATTACATTTCTATTGAAAAAAAGCATTATAGATATTCCAATCTCATCATTACGATGCTTCCCGGTGGTAAAGTGTGGTTGCATTTAAACGGCATCGGAAGAACGGCGATAGTCTGTGATACCTTGCAAGCCAAAGAAGTACACATGGAGTTAGAGGATTTCGACAAAGATGCTTTCTACACTTTTAAAACCTTGGATAATTCCTGCAAATTATTGTTGAGCGACTTTGAAGGTGCTGCAGAAAACTTAGAGAAGCATGGTGTTCCCTTAGGATTGTGGGATAAATACAAGGAATGGTATAGATATACCACTAAGATTGAGTTTGAAAATAAAGAGACAAAGTTGGGAACACATATCCTTTACAAGTTTACCAACGGAGATAAATATTGGGATGATGACAGTATACCTAAAAATATACAAACATCTTGTAAATATCTTGCTATGGATTGGCAGGTTAAAGATTGGACGTATACTGGGTATTTTTTCTTCGATGAAGATGAAATATTACGTGTCTATCCTAAAGCTTTTGGAAACGAAGGAAAGTTAAAGGGTGAATTGGTCGTGCAAGTAAGTAAATATAACAATTGGTTCGATATATTTCTACAAGTAGGAGATAAAAAATATAAACTGGAGAAGACTAAAATATATGTGTTTAGAGATACGCCTCAAAAGAAACATGATGAGCCTTTCTATTGTAATTTTTGGGACAGCGATGTTGAAGAGTATATAGGAGAATAGGTTATGGTAAATGGATATACAAACAGGATTTGTGGTATTGGGTTACCTCCAACTTCAACTAAAAAGAATATAACAAATATATGATGAACAGATTACCTTTATTTATAATAATAACAATGACTTCGATTTTAAGTTTCGGTTCTTGTAAAACGGATGATAGTACAAGAACAAAGTTTCCATGGATTCCCTCTATTGCAGCCCCCAGACATTATCCGGTACAGATAAAGTATGCTTTTGTCGATTATGGAACAAAAGACAGACGCATTCCTGTTTATGAGAGTTCTGTGGGGGGAGGCATCGGTCAGCCCGGTAGTGAGGTAGATTATGTAGATTTTAACGAGAAAGGAGGGCGGGATATGCCTACTGCTGTCCATCTTTTATGGTTGTCTTATGCAGAAAGGAAATTTTATCAATTGGATGCCGAACTCTCTGAGAATACCAAAGAGAGAATGTTAGAAATGTTTCGTAAGCCTTATTACATTTCTATTGAAAAAAAACATTATAGATATTCCAATCTCATCATCACGATGCTTCCCGGTGGTAAAGTGTGGTTGCACTTAAACGGCATCGGGAGGACGGCAATTGTTTGCGATACCTTGCAAGCCAAAGAGGTGCATATGGAGTTAGAAGATTTCGACAAAGATGCTTTCTACACTTTTAAAACTTTGGACAACTCCTGCAAATTCCTGCTAAGCGATTTTGAAGGTGCAGCAGACAACTTAGAGAAGCATGGTGTGCCCTTGGGATTATGGGATAAATACGAAGAATGGTATAGATACACCCTTAAAATTGAATTTGAAAATAAAGAGACAAAAATCAATCCACATATTCTTTCCTATTTCACAAATGGAGATTTCTATTGGGATGATGACAGTATAACTAAAGAGATACAGACTTCTACCAAATATTTATCTTTTAACTGGCAAGTCAAAGACACAATATATAATGGGCATTTTTATTTTGATGAAGATGAGATATTGCGTGTCTATCCCGAAGCATTTGGAAATGAAGGTAAATTAAAAGGCGAATTGGTCGTGCAAGTAAGTAAATATAACAATTGGTTCGATATATTTCTACAAGTAGGAGATAAAAAATATAAACTGGAGAAGACTAAAATACATGTGTTTAGAGATACGCCTCAAAAGAAAGATGATGACGAGCCTTTCTATTGTAATTATTGGGACAGCGATGTTGAAGAGTATATAGGAGAATAGGTTATGGTACATGGATATACAAACAGAATTTGTGGTATTGGCTTGCCTCCAAAGAAAAAAACTTATCAAATCCGAAAAGTCAATATCACCATGGGCGTCTTTTTTGATGGTACCAAAAACAATAAGTATAATATTGATTTTGGAGATAATATCAAAAAGGGGTGGAGGTACTTAACTTCTAAAGTTAAAACTACAGATAGTTATGAAAGTAGTTATAGCAATGTGGCAAAGTTATGGGATATGTATTATGTGAATAATAAGGGAAATGCAGATTCTATAGCTAAGGTCTACATTGAGGGACCGGGAACATCTTCTCCAGAAAGAGATTGGAACTCGAAATTTAAAGATGAAGAAGGATTTGTTTCTTCCAAGGAAGGGGATACTACAGGTGGTTCGGCATTTGGAAATGGACAAACCGGTGTGAATGCAAAAGTAGAAAGAGCATGTGACTTGATTTGCCAAAAAATTTCTTCTTTAGTTAATCAAACAAATATTTCTCTCGGCACCTTAACCCTTGATGTCTTCGGTTTTAGTCGTGGAGCAGCAGCAGCAAGATGCTTTGTAAATTGTATAGAGAAAGACAAACGGCAAATTGCAAATGTTAGTAAAAGAATTCCAATGAATAGTTCGGGAGCTTCTTATTATAAAATAGTCACCTCCGATGAAATAAGAAATTACAAGGTTTGTTTAAGAAACAAACTCCCTGAACGATTTAAGAAAATCAAGATAAAAGTTCGCTTTATGGGTATCTTTGATACCGTTTCTTCTTTTGCTCCGAATTCTTCGATTTCTCCCGATTTTACTAACGATGTCAAAGAACTGGCTCTTAATATTCCTAACTTTATGCCGAGTGTAGAAGAAATTGTTCATTTCGTGGCTGCAGATGAGTATCGTGAAAATTTTTCTTTAACGACAATCGACTCCGCATCAAATGGAATGCAAGTTGTCTTACCGGGTGCACACAGCGATGTTGGAGGAGGATATAACGAACATGAGAAAGAAAAAATAATATTAGAAGGAAGTTGGACCGATAGTAAGAGAGAGTATAGGGGCTATATGTCTTTGGAAGAATTAAAAAGAGAAGGGTGGTTACCTCCAACATGGAATGTGCCCCTCCCAACTTTTATGCCTGATGGGTCTGTAAGAAATTATAAAGATACCATGAGACATGTTTTTAACTACTATGCCCGTATTCCTCTTTATGCGATGTGGTTCCTATCAATAAAGAAATCAAAGCTTCTATATAAAGCTAATGCTATGAATAAGGAATACTCTCTTCGAGACAAAAAGTTGATACAAGTAAGAACTTTGATAATGGGGAAAATTAATAATAATAATAATATGTATGAAATAAAATGGGACTCTAAGGGAGCAAAACCCAAAGGACGTCTTTACTTTGTTGGAACTGGGGAGGAAAAGAAATTGATACACTCTATTCGCGCAGAGTATATCCATCTATCCGCCCATCGCTCTACATGGCCTATACACCCTCATGAGGCAACGAAAGATAATCAACGAATCTTTATAAAAGGATAGCAATGAACCAAAGAAAGAACTCTATGTTATTTCTATTCGATATATGCCTCTATACAACGGACCTTTCCAACTTAAAAATAGATGTTATTCAATAATACTCTCAATTCCGCAGCATTATTCCTTGTGAGGTACTTTTATATATTGAAGTGACATTTTTGGGATTTATCCATTGATATGGGGGTTATATGGGGTTCGTGGTTCTTGCATAATCATAAAAGCCCCCACCCAAACCAATAGGGAAGTATGATAACCACAAAAAATACATCCATAACAGAATGCATTGCCGCTACTTCCACGTTTACCCAATACAGATTCGGTAAGTTTTTCAAAGCCCAACTTTGAGAAAACGTCCATAATGTGATAAATTCCACCGAAAGAAGTGATATTCATGTTTTTAATTGCTACCTTTGCCATGTCAGATTTTTGCTTACTTGTTATGTTTGCAGCATCAAGATAGGTGAAATTTCTGACATATCCAAGTGTTTTGAAAACTTTGTTTCTCAGGCACTTGGAGTTCTCACAAGAGTTTATGCTGCGGAATTAAGGTAAGGTAAACCATATATGAACCATCATTTTATCAACTCTATACTTCAATGGCTGCTCATTGCTATTGTCTTGACAGCAATCGGAGCATTGGTCTTAGGGGTCGTTGCCGATGGCGGTAAGGGGCCGACAGTGATAGGTCTGCTCATCGGCGGGGCGCTCATCTGGGCAGAGCATTACACCAAGAAGCGGGCCGAGAAGCGTGACGTGCTGGAGATGGAGACGTCGGCAGATAAGGCGGAGGACGGCACGGATGCATTGCCAGCGAGCGAGGAAGCACCGACCGAGAGCTATCGCATCGAACGGGAAGACAATTTTTCCACAGCCATAGAGGCACTGACGCATCAGGAGATTGCCGCAGGGCAGAATAGAGTGCTTGCTTTTGAAGACTCGATGGTGTACGCCTATGAGCTGACGGAGGTAGGATTGCTCACGGGAAGCGGAGAGCAGATGCGCTTCTCGGTGGTGATTCCGCTGCGTCGCAGCAACTGGCAGACGGAGCAGGAAGAGATAGAGAGAAGGCTCGCAGAGGTATGGAGGTGTCTGTGGCAAGACTATGGTTTTGAGACGGCGCATGCGTTGTCAGAGAGCAGCCTGATGCTCAAGATAGAGGCTTGCGGGCCGGTAGCCCACGCCGTGAAAGCGTTGAAGCCCACGCAAGATATACTTCACGAGATTATCATACGTCGGGATCTGCATCTGTTAGACTCGTATTTGCTCATTCACGGCTATGATTGGCCAGAATATGCCTATCTTAGAGGTGGACAGGTGGTGCACGATTTCAGAGAAGAAGAGGGTGTGGCAAGAAGTGTGTACCATGAAGATGAGGCGATGGCTGTGGCACGACTGTACGACTTCCAAGACTGCCAACGCATCAGCGAGGCGGAGTATTTAGAGGCACTTTCCTCTTACGCCCACCTGCCTTTTGCGTATCATGGTTCTTACATGGCGTATAAAAACCATAAGTTCAAAGGCGTAGTCTTCACCCTGATTGCGGGCAAATTCCACTTGTTTTGCGGTATTGACGAGGCCTACTTTACGACGGATCTGAGCATGTTTGACCATTTGGAGGAGGCACGTCAGTATAGCTGTCGAGTGATGGAGGTACGCTTCAGATACGACCATCTGCCCATGATGCGCCTGCTGACAGGAGAGATATTATATATCGATGTGGTGCCGGACAAGTGTGGGCCATTATATTATCTTGTTTCAAGCTCGTATGGCGGCAGAGATTATGCTCGCATCAAGGCCGATTATGATGCTGCGAAGGTGGCAGAGATAGGGGTGAAGATGAAACTTTAATATAGTATAGCCTCAAATCCGCAACTAAGCCTTTCAACGTCCTTCTTGCGTGTACACATCCTCTCATTACTGAATTTGCAGATAATTTGAACTTGAAGCACCCACTTTTGCCTACAATATCCCCTTACCCCACAATGTGACTTGAGGCAATACGCAATATCATTCCCATAAGTTGGGCTCATCAGCAATAGGGAGTGATAATCTGAATCTATTACACAATAAGCCAGACTGAGTTACAAAAGAACTATTTCCTCTTTGCTTTCTTCAACACAATTCTCAGCGAATCAGTGAGCACTCTTTTCTCATTACACATAAGAAAATCTGATGGTAGAATAGATAAGGCTAATGAATCTTCAACCCTTTTGTCTTGGCGTTCACAACGTAATTGGACTGAGATGATTCTATTCTTTACGTGCGTATAATTATTCTTATATGTATTGATTCCAGAAAACGGAAAAGATTTCCCCACCTTTATACTCTTATCACAAAAGTCCAACCGTAAAGCGTCAGGATTCATTACATATTCTCCTTTTAACCCCAATCGGTCATTAGAGCCTAAACATATTTTGTTTTATTATCGAGCAGATTGTTTGGCTTTGGAACGCAGGCGTAGCGGGCTACGTCAAGTTACAAAGACACACAAGATGCCGATAAGAAAATAAAAGATGTTAGGAAACAATACCACAGTAATAAGAATTAAACATATTGTGGTCTAATGACCGATTGGGGTTATAATTAAAGAGAAGGTAATACCAGCCACCGAAGTACACACTACTGACCTTCACCATACGATTCTCTGATAAATGAATATCGTGGCTAAACTTGTTGTTATCTAACGGAAGAGTAAATCCCGTATCACAAGATAGAAGAGATAACAAGAAGAAAATACAAAACACAAGTTGTTTGATGCGCCGACAGCTAAATATCATTTTCGATAAATTCTTCATAATAAAATTTACAGTTCTTCAGAACTTTCAAGTGAAAAGGTTTACCACATATATTTAGATAATTAAAAATAGTATTGCAAAGTCATTAAAAAAATCATACTACCAAAAAAAGTTATACTCTGTTTCAAAAAGAAAAGCATAAGAAAAAAGTATACATATAGTTTAAACCTGAAACTCTAAATTTACTTATAACCTACAAAATTAAAAATTTGACATAAAGCTTAGGGCGCATCATAACCAAAAAGTATGATGCGCCCTAATACGATAATCGGAGAACTATTAAATGTTTGCGTAGGTGATAATATATTTTGTCAAACGAGATATACCAGTATCTACTATTGTCTCAGAAACTCTACCTTTAGAATCCAACTTATGTGAAAAGGTTCTATACACTCTTTCTTTTAAAAGAATCCTACTTAGCATGTGTGCAGAACGGAATCCAACAACATCTGACCAAAGAGACCACCAGCGACCAGACGTGTGATAATCTGCAAAGAATAAGTTGAGATCAGGGTAGCTCCTATTTGGAATGTTCGTATAAATATAGTTTTCGTCAATCCCAGAAGGCTTCGGATTAATTTTCGATACACCCCCCTTAGTATGGTAAAGTATCGACTCAATATTGCCATTCTTCCATACCAAAGGGATAATACTTGGAAAACCTTCCTGAGCGAATGATGTGCAATGCCCTAAGCTATCATATTTAAAGAAAGCGTCAATATATTTAAAGTATTCCCTATTAGATAAATGAAGATACGATCCATAAAGATAGGTATTTACCTGTAAAGCCTTTCCCTGCTTGTCTAAAATAATAAAAAAGTCTTCGGGATAACGACGCTTACCCTTATAAGTAGATTCCAATTTATGAAACTCTATCTGATTCTCAGAGTATGACATCTTACAATTACGCTTATGACCATCGTCAAACTCATTATAATAAAACGTACAGTCTACAAGCCGTTTCTGTTTATCATACGTAAAAGTATACTCACCTGCTTTTTCATAATCTTTTACATTATTACCCAATGGTTTATAGAAAAATTCTATTTTAGCAATATAATCTTTCTTCTTCTCGGATAGGGTAGGACTCATACCCTCCTCATTATCTTTTGAACAAGCCGTAAAGGCAAGTAAACCTAATAGCAAAATTGCTAAATGCTTCATAAAGAATTAGTTTTTAATTATTATGTCCACAAAGTTAAGGAATAAACAATAAACTCACGAATAAAAAAGCTATTATAACATTTCAAAAAAGGTAAGACTGTAAAACATGAGTTTACCACTGCACTAAATCTTTATATAATAAACCACAAACTAATCAAATATATCGTGCGAAGGCTCCGCACATTTGGTGCGAAGGCTTAGCACAACACGTGCGAAGGGCATATAACATTACAAGAACAGGAAAAACCGTGGCGAACGTATGATGAAAAGGGCGACAAATAGGGAGAGAAAACCGAATAACGAGCAATTATGAGAGTCGACAAAATAGGAACATTCTTACTACTTATAGATTTAATAGGTGAAGAAAAACTATCGATAGCTGTAAAATAAATCAACATTACCATGCTTTGAGAGCATAAAACGACAAAAAGGGAATATTTTTAATTGACTTAAGAAAGCGTCATAAAAGACTGAATATCAGTTGAAAACAAATATTGATAAAAGTAAAGTGCGACAAAAAAGTGACAAGTTTTTGTACTTTTTGAAGCTAAAAAACGAAGAAAATAAGCATAACTATCTTATTACTAAATGTTTATAGCATGATTAAAGCAAAAAACTAAGGAAAATAGCTTCCCTATTTGTCTCACTTTTCTTTGCTTACAAAACTGCGTTATTACAGGCAGGCAAAACATGAAAAACGGAAAGGTGCGACAAAATAGGAAGAAAAACTCAGTCTACAAAAAACGAAAATATAAGCGCAACAATGCTATGAAAAAAATGAAAACTCTACTCCATTAAAGGCGATAAATTCAAACACAAAATTTCGAGAAAACCTGCTATCAAAAAGAAAAGAATAAAGAGCAAAAGCAAATCGATATCCGACAAGATAATAAGAAAGAAAAACGAACAACCAACCTAAGCTGACATCAAGAGAGAAAACATTGTGCAAGAGTGGGGGGAAAGCTGATTATCAATCCCATAGCCGCCTATAATATATTGAAACACAAATATATAAAAATATATTTACAGCTAACTTACAGTACGCTAAAACACGTAAAAACCAAGCAATCGAACGCAAAACTGACGGTAACAAAAAGAAGAAATCGATACAAAGTAGGCTACTCATCCGAATCGTTTTTCACACAAAACTGCGACGCGCAACCATCTCGTCTTCGCCAACAAAACTATAAAACAAATACAAAACCCAACTCCCAAATGTGCAGCCGCCAACCGAAATGCGCAACAAAAACCGCCCCCAGCACCCTAAAACGTATGTGCGACAAAAAGGGAGGTTGCGCCCAAAACCTTTGTTTAAAGTCTTCTTCCCCCACCAAAAAAATATATATTTTCTTAAAACAAAACACCTCTTCATAACTTAGAATATCGTTATATAATCTTTATTAGATATTAGTAGAGGCCCTACAAACCATTGAACACTAAATACTTACAGCGTTAATCAGCGACAAATTAGTAAGTTAGCGGCGACAAATTAGTAAGTAAGATGCGACAAATTAGTAAGTATGGTGCGACATTTTAGTAGCTATAAGGGTGGGGTGGTCGACAACTTAGGAGGTTAGGTGCGACGAATAGGGAGGGAATCAGCCTTTGTTATGAAAAATATAAACAAATCCTTTCTTTTTGTAGCGAATCTTCCTTTTTTTTTATTTCTTTTCCTATGCGCCTTTCATAAATAAACTTGTGATTCTCCGAATTTTGTCTTCTTTGTTTTATCTTATAAACTATTGTTTTGTTGATATTTACGAATTTGTCCCTAAACGTGCGAGACAAAAAGGGAGGATATTGCTCAACTTGTCACTCACAAGTTACCGACAAAATAGGAAGTTTGTAAAAATACTTTACATTTATGAAACCAGAATGACATAAAGACATAAGGGACAGAGTATGTAAAGACATAGTAACAGAGGAACAGAAGCCAGAATGACATAAAGACATAAGGGACTGAGTATGTAAAAGACAAAGTAACAGAGGAACGGAAGACAGAATGACATAAAGACATAAGGGGCTGAGTATGTAAAGATAAAGTAACAAAGAGGCAGAAGCCATAATGACATAGGGGACAGAGTATGTAAAAGACATGGTAACAGAGGAACGGAAGGCATAATGACGCGAATTATACGAATGATAAAGAAAGAATGGACAAAATGAACAAAATGAACAGAAGAGTGGGGTGGACTCAGTAACAAAAAGCTAAATATAAAAAGCCCTCTAAAATTTTGAATGATAAGTATTGCCAAGTAAGGAAGATATTATAATATAAAGCACAAGAATGGTTTTATTTCAGTTTGCTGCCACTTTTAATATTTCACATATCTTGTTGTTAAAACAGGTATAAGTGGTGGCAAAATTGCTAAAATGGAAAGTCATACAGAGCGACTCATGCCGTTCTTCAACCGCTCCAACAACCCCGACCTTATCCTTGCTATCCAATCGGCAAGAGGCTGCCGAGGTCGCAACGGCTTCCGTAAGGACAAGTCAGGCGAGAAACTCGCCGAATCCGAGGAAGACCTCCTCGAGCACCGCACCGACGCATTCGACACCCTCTACATCAGCTGCGAGAAATTCCCCGTCCATGACACCGTCAGTGTGCCAGTGAGCGGCATCTTATAACCGCCTGTTGCACATTGCCATGCAAAACATACGTTTCTGCGTTAACAAAACAATGCTAATTGCTGCGCAAAAGAATACTTATTGGTGAGCAAAACAATGTTTCCTTTTCGTTCAAACATTGTATCGTCTGTTCCCATTTCGGCAAGAAAGTTATCCTTCTTGCCGTTTTTTTATTTGGTGCAGTCAAATAATAAAGTCTTGATGATAGAATGTTCCAATAATTTAATAACTTTGCGAAAAACATTAAGCTGAATGAAAAATATGAACCGCATAAAAAGTGTCTTTGCAGATACTGGTCATACTGGAAAATGGTTGGCAGACCAATTGGAGAAAGCCCCTGTTACTATTTCAAAATGGTGCACCAATACTTCACAACCCAGTCTGGAAACCATTCACAGAATAGCAGAAATTCTTAATGTACAACCAGGAGATTTGCTTACAAAGATATAATTGCAATGACAAACAACGCTATATTTAAATCATTCTGCAAGCTACATGATGAAATTAAACAGTATGCAGAAAAGTTGAATGTTGACAAGGGTAATGTAGTATCCTTGTCTGTCTTGCTATATTATATTCATCTTAGTATATCAGAAGAGCAAGGTTTGTTTGCAGCAACAAATCGCAGAGAATCATATATAAAAGATATTTATTCAATCTCACAAACAGATAGTAAAGACATAAAGAAAGTCATTGATAATATAGGTGGCGAAAAGAGCCTTGTTTTTTTGAATACAATCTCCAAGTGGGGTATCTCTAAGTCTAATTATGAGTCGTTGTTTAGAATTATTTTTGAAAAATATTTAACAAAGAAAGACACCGCCTCATATTACACAGACGATTTGACAACAACTTACATCGTTGAGGGTACAGTCGTTGGATTTTTGTACTCTTTGTTTGATAAAGAGTGTATAGTAAATCATGTGCTATCGTTGAATGATTTGAGTAAATTCATATCTACTTTGGATGACAAGGAGATTACATTGATGAAGAATCATGTAGCGACAATTAAACTAATTGATCCCACATGTGGTACAGGCTCTTTTGTTATAAAAGCAATAAACATTCTATGCAATATCTACAAATTGCTTGGAATGCCATTAGGCGCATCTGACATCCAGCACATTATCAAAAACAATGTGTTTGGTGTTGATATTGATGAAGAAACTTTAGAGATATTGAGGTATAGACTCTTTTCAACTGCTTTATATGAGTTTTCTGTCAAACTTACGAAGAAGGATTTAAAGAACTTCAAGTTGGGCAACACAATTTGCGATGATACATTCCTTTGGGAAAAAGAGTTTAGAATGGTTTTAAAAAATGGAGGATTTGACTGTGTTGTAGGAAACCCACCTTACAAGGAATACACCGTTGCAAAACTTAATTATTCGTTACCTGAATATTTTAAGACAGTTCCTGTGGGAAACCTGTATGCTCCTGTTATTGAACGCTCTATTTGCAATTTAGTATCATCAAGAGGAACAATTGGATTTATCGTCCCTATATCTATCGTTTCAACTCTAAGAATGGAACCCTTACGAAAATTGCTACAAGATAAATTCACTGAGTTGTTCTTTATAAACTTTGCTGATAGACCATGCTCATTGTTTCTTGGTGTTCACCAAAAACTTACAATCATAATTGGTACAAGAAACCGCTCAAATCAGAGTGTTTTTGTATCAAAATATAAGCATTGGTATAAGGATGAATGGAACGAGTTATACAAGGATATACAGTTTGTTCAACTGGATAAAGATGCATTATCAGGTAAACCAAAGTTTTGCTCTGAACTTTCAAAAAGTATATCTGACAAAGTGATTAACAACAGTCAGATTTCGTTGCTTGAAAATGTTTGTGCAAACGGAGAATATGCAGCATGGTTGAATCAAAGAGCAACTTTTTGGTGTAAGTGTTTTACTCATGCAATGAAATCAAACGAGTATAAAAAATACACATTTTCAAAAGAGGATGATGTTTGTTTATTTTCAGCTATATTAAACTCTTCCTTGTTTTATTACATTTGGGAGATATATTCTGATTGTTGGCATATTACAAAAAAAGAACTTGACTTGATACATTTGGATTTTTCCTTGGTAGATAGCAAAGCAAAAAAGAGAATAGTTAAACTGTATAAGCAATTAGAAGAAGAATTAGAAAATAGTAAAAAGTATATTGGTTCAGTTCAAACCGACTATGTCTATCAGCATAAACTGCATAAGACAACCATTGATAAAATAGATATTCTCATTGGTCGGTTATTCGATTTGAATGATGATGAGATAAACGAGATTATCAATTACCAATTAGCGTATAGATTAAATACAGAAAGGAAATGAATGTAGTAGATATATTTTCTGGGGTCGGTGGCTTGTCGGTAGGTTTCGAGAAGGCAGGATTTAATGTAGTTCTTGCTAATGAAATTGATGAACAGATAGCACAGTCCTATAAAAAAAACCATACACACACGATAATGGTAAACGAAGATATACGTTCTTTTGTCGACCATTTCGATGACAGTATATCAAAAGCAACAGAAAGACTTAATTCCAGCTGTAAAGAAAAACTTTACCAAGAACTTCATGATGTCAATGTGGTTATTGGTGGTCCTCCATGTCAAGGCTTTTCTATGGCAGGAAGTCGTATTAGGAAAACATCAGAGTTCATTGATGACCCTCGTAATTTCCTTTTCCGCTATTACTTTAAGATAATACAAAAATTTGAGCCTCAATATTTTGTATTTGAAAATGTTGTTGGAATACTGAGCAGCAAGAATGGTGAGATTCTTGAAACGATAAAGAGTATCTTCGAAGATGACAGTAATTTCAAGAATGGTCGATACTACTTACATATAAAAGTATTTAAGGCTGAGGAATATGGAGTTCCTCAGCAACGTCGTCGTGTTATTATCTTGGGTACAAAATTTGATTTTGACCTTGATAGGGAATTAAAATTGATGCGGGAGAGTTTGCCAACAGAATTGCAAAGTGTTTTCAATAGAAGGGAAACAATTAGAGATGCTATCTTTGATTTGAAAGACATTGCTACCGATGGTAGCAGTTCTGTACCTAATCATGTTTCTTCAAAACATAATGGTATAGCTTTAAGAAGAATGAAACAAATTATAGCTAACGAAAACTGGCAAAGCCTTGATGAAGAGATACACTCTGTTCATAGTGGAGCATATGGGCGAATGGACTGGGATAAGCCTTCAATGACAATAACAACACGGTTTGACACCCCTTCTGGAGGACGTTTTACCCATCCCGATTTAGACCGAACACTTACAGCAAGAGAAGCTGCACGAATACAAACTTTCCCTGATGATTTTATATTTTCGGGGTCAAAGACAAGTATTTGTAAACAAATTGGAAATGCTGTTCCACCAAGACTAGCTGAGTTCCTTGCTCATTTTATATTATATTTAAATAGTAAGTATAACGTCAATGAGAATAAGTGATATAAAAAAAGTAGAAATAGCATCTGCTGACAAGATGGATTATGTTTGGTACATAACCAAGCAGAATCAATTGTTTGCTGATTTGTGCTATATGTCGCACATTTTGGAAGATTGGAATAACAATGAGTTTGAAAACTACGAATCATTTTTTAATCGCAACAAGACAAAACAAGAATATGGCTCTCTGAGTGAAAATACACCGCACAGAGCCACAATTAATTGTGTTCCTGCGGGATTGTTGACAACCAATGACCCATATGATTCAGACAATCTAACTCCATTATATTATTCTATTAAAGAAAGATGTAATGCAAATTTTGCTAACACGCAATCGTACCAAGACCTCATCAATAATCAGTTGCAATCATTTGTATTAAGAGTAAATAATAACAATATGAATCCATTATTGTTCCTTTTGAAAATACTCCTTCAGGTTGGAGATGCCACAGGAGAATACAAAATCACTATAAACGAATTTAAGTTGTTCGTAGCGACAACTTCTCTTTGGAAAGACTATTTCAAAGTGACAGACTCTATTCTAAGATATAGAGAAGATAGCGTTTATAAGAATGAATGTGATAACGCACGAACTCAGTCGGTTCAAGACGTTCGCATACAAAAGTTTTTAGCGAACCATGAGTTTATTGAGATAGAAGGCAAAGAGTTGGTTTTGCACGATCAATTTGTTATGCGTGCTCGTAAATTGGTTGCAAACTTCGAAATAAATGGCACAACAACGGAACGAAGTGGATTGACATATTATGTGAATGGAAAAGATGCTACTCTTAACAAGGATGTTGTTTCATATCTTTCAGCCATCCGCACGAAACCTTTCTTGCTCCTCGCTGGTATCTCAGGTACAGGCAAGAGCCGCATTGTAAAGGAAATGGCATACGCCAGCTGCCCCGACGAGGGCGACCTGCGCAAGGATAAGACGTCGCCTGGCAACTACTGCCTTGTAGAGGTGAAACCAAACTGGAACGACTCCACTGAACTGCTCGGTTATGAAACCGTACTTGACGGTGGTAATTACCACCTGACAAAGTTCGTGAAGTTTCTCATTAGAGCCATGCAACACGAGAATGTACCATTCTTCGTGTGCCTTGATGAAATGAATCTTGCAGCTGTTGAGCAGTACTTCGCCGAGTTCCTGAGCATATTGGAAAGCCGCAAGGATGTGGACGGAACTATCAAGAGCGAACCACTTATTCCTGCTGCTATCTTTAATAAGTATGACAACAAGTTGCTCAAAGAGTTGTTCCTTTCAAAAGAGAAACAGGAGAAAGGCACAGGCTACCCTATTGTCGATGAGGAGTTAGCTCCATATAGCAATGCCACTTACGAAATTCTTAGAGAGGAAGGTCTGCGCATTCCTCGCAATCTTATTGTGATCGGCACAGTAAACATGGACGATACCACCTACCAGTTCAGCCGTAAGGTGATAGACCGCGCCATGACCATTGAGATGAACGAGGTGAACCTAAACGATATGTTTGACATAGAGAAGCCTGACGCACTCAGCTATCGTGAAGACGTTGTGGATAAGGGTTGGTTTTTCGCTCCATTTGCGCAGAGCAATAACGCACTGCAGCAAATGAACAACGACGAGCGTGAACTGCTTGCAGAGAAGATTAAGGCAACCATCGGACAAACCGAAGCCGACGGCACAACAACGCCCGGCAGCCTTGAAACTATCCTCGGCAAGACCCCTTTCCGTATCGCTTACCGTGTAGTAAACGAGTTGATACTCCACTTCTACGCTCTGCGCATGGAGGACAAGGACGCTGAGTTTGAGGAACTCTACAACAAGGCACTTGACAATATTCTGATGATGAAAGTGCTGCCACGCATTGAGGGTAATGAAGACTTGGTGAAAGAGCCATTGGCACAATTGGCAACATGGACGGAGGTAGCATACCCCAAAGCCAACGCTAAGATTGTAGAAATGCGTGAACGCCTCGAACGATCTCACTTCACCAGTTTCTGGCCATAAATGATAGTAAAACATGGATGCGCTGAAATTTGCAGACAAGGCAGGGAATGTGGAGATAACTATCACCACACGCTCCATACAGAACTCGCTCCGACGACTTAAAAGCCGTGTAGGTGGGGATGCTGCCATGCACTACTGCGACTACCGCTCGTCAGCCGAGGGCATGTTGCAGTTGGTTGGTGTGCCGCCTCTGCCTGAGGGCAAGGAGTGGGCGGCACTTCCCCCTGTGATGTTCGAGACTTGCCAGTACAACATCACGCTGCACTTCACTGACATTGAGGGAGAGCCCCGCATCATCCACATCAACAAAGACGTGGCAGAGGCATTCCAGTGGTATGCCGCTGACAATGGGGGGTTCCTCATGGCGGCTCTTGATTTCCTCAACGAGCCAGGCATCTTCCGTCTGCAATATGCTTATAAGCCCAAAGGACTGACCGAACGCTTGGCATGGATAGAGTTTCGTGTGGTATCACCGAAACTCGACACGAAGCGTGACCTCATGCACATGATGAGCATGATTAACGCCGAGTATGAAAACCTTGTGTTCAAGTATCTTACCAAGACGTTTCAGTCGCTGAACCTATCGAGCAGTCAGAGCAATGAAATGATTTGGCTCTCTATCTTTAAGGGTGTGATAGACGAGTACATCACCGCTTTGGAGTTTGTGACCAACCGCCCTAACACCCGAGGCGAGCGTATTACCTATTACGACCGTGTGGATAAGATAAAGCGTTGGTCGCCCAAGATGCTCAACCAATATGAGGAGCAAAAGGCTGCCAAGACGCTTGACCACTACCTATTCCGTCACGACGAGAGGCAGAAGACCATCGACACAAAGGAGAACCGCTTTGTGAAGTACACCGTCAAGCAGATTGGTAAGAAACTTGTGGACGTGCTGGGAGAGTTGCAGCGCAACTATCAAGGTCAGCTTTTGGGAGAGGAATTCGACTGGCTGAAAGGCAAAGGAGAACGCTTGCAGAACATCTTACACCACCGCATCTGGCGACAGATTGGCGAGTTCAAAGGTTTTCGTCAGGAGAGTAGTGTGCTGCAAAAGCGCACTGGTTATTCGCAGATTTACCGCTTGTGGTACATCCTGCAAAGCGGTCTCGGTTTCTACGAGGGTAGCAACGAGATTGGTGTGCGCCCTATTTGGGAACTGTACGAGTTGTGGTGCTTCCTAAAGATGAAGCAACTGATGATGGACGTGTTGGAGATAGACCTTACCGACCCCGACCAAGCGGCACTTGTGGAGGAGAACCGCAAAACGATGCTCACACCGTTTACCGACAGCACCGTGGAGCACAAGATTACCTACCACAACCGCTTCAACGATGACATTGTGGAACTGTGCTATCAGCACACCTACAACCGCCGTTCGGGCGAGGTGCATACCGCTACCACGGAGCAGCGGCCCGACATTGTGCTCAACATTCAAAAGGCAGACGGCTTTGTACTAACCTACCTCTACGATGCCAAGTACCGTGTGCTTGACGATACGAACAAGGATATTGATAACCTTGAAGATGACTATGATATCTCGGACTATCCGCCACCCGATGCGCTTAACCAGATGCACCGCTACCGCGATGCTATCTACTATGGCAGCACCCATTTCAAGTACACTGCGAAAGAGATTATCGGTGGCTACATCCTTTTCCCAGGACGCTATCGCAAAGGAAACGGTTCAGAATCACCTTACTACATTAAATCTATAAAGGAGGTGAACATCGGCGCTTTTCCCCTGTTGCCTAACGGCGAACAGCCAGAGGACGAGGGCAAGATGCTGCGCGACCACCTCGTACAGATACTACGCACCGAAGAACGCTATGAGCAAATCAAGGACAGCATACCGCAAAAGGGATTGACCTACACCATTGTTCCCGATGAGAGCAACCTTGTGCTTGTGGGCTACTACAAGAGTGGACAACTTGAAACCATCAAGAAGAACAAACTCTACTATGTCCGTGCTGGCATGGATCAAGGCTCGCTCCGCCTGACAGCAGGTTTTGAGCATTGCCACTATGTGTTGCTCCATAACAAGCAGAGTCAGGAACTTTACAAGTTGTCTTCCAACGGTCCACGCATCGTGTCGGGTACGCAACTGCAAGCCAAAGGCTTTGACGCACGGCGTGAGTTCTACCTTGCCTTCGACTTGGAGAGCACCGAGCCTATAATATATGTTTATAAACCAGACGGCAGCACGTTCAAAGTGAAACAAAGTAAGACACCATATGCTAAAGACCCATACTTCATGACACTTACAGAGTTGTTGGAAGAGAAGAAGCCAAAGGATATGCTATTTGGTGATGTATAAATTGTTATCTCTAATACTTTTGTTTGCAACTGCAAGTAATGCGACTTTGCTGTTATCTTCTAAGTAATTTATTTGCCTAATATGTAGCACAGAAAGGAATAGAATGATGCATAATAACCTGATAGATAATTCTTCTGACGCACTCTCTATGCAAAGTTACATCAAGAGGTGTATTTTGGCAGAGGGTATTGATAAAATACAGATTGCAACTGGGTATTGGGACATACCTGGTATGGCGCTTGTTCTCAATGAACTTACAAGTTTTTTGGAACGTGATGGGACCTCGCTTGAACTTCTTATAGGTAATGACCCTTAT
The DNA here is from genome assembly GCF_003609775.1 of Prevotella melaninogenica. Lineage (NCBI taxonomy): Bacteria > Pseudomonadati > Bacteroidota > Bacteroidia > Bacteroidales > Prevotellaceae > Prevotella > Prevotella melaninogenica. The sequence continues at coordinate 491,781 of NZ_AP018050.1, read as the reverse complement.
GTTTATACCTCGTTACTTGCAAACCCAAAGTATAAGGACGCAAGTTATCCTTATGATTTTATACGGACTGACATACATGATCTTCAAATAAAAGATGAGTACAAGAGTGTTATCAATCTGTTACTTCAGTATTGTGGTAATGGTAAGATGCAGATACGCATCTATAAAAAAAATGCCAATGACGAAGTAGAGTTCTTACATTCCAAATGTTATATTTTCTCTTGCCCAACTTTCTCTTACGGTATCATTGGCAGTTCTAACTTTACGCAGAAAGGATTATTGGGAAATGCCGAATTGAATTATCTTGAGACCGATCCCACACGTATTGCAGCTCGACCCATACATGGATCAAATTCAAAAGGACATATTTGTTGGTTTGAAGAGAAGTGGGAATGCTCAGAAGACTGGACACAGGAGTTCTTGGAGCAGGTTATCAAGAAGTCGCCTATCTACATTGATATACAAAAAAATGCTGTTCAAGAGTTTACCCCCTATGAGCAGTATATCAAATTGTTGCAAATTCAGTTTGGGGATGTTGTAGACGCATCACTTGGACAACAGATAGAAGCCTATTTACCATCAAAGATTCACAAACTGAAGTATCAGATAGAAGCCGTCAAGCGATGTCTTGGTATTATGCGCGAACATGGTGGTTTTATGTTGGCTGACGTGGTTGGACTTGGTAAGACAATTATTGGAACGCTTATCATCAAGCGTTTTCTTTCCGTACCAGATGATGATGGTCGAGAACATAAGGTGTTGGTCATTACTCCTCCTGCCATTCAGTCGGGTTGGAAGAAAGCTATTACCATGTTCGACAAAGATTCTAACGATAAGATTGCACCCTACATTGACTTCATCACAACAGGAAGAATCGGAAATGTTACCGAGGATGAAAGTTGGGAAGATGATGACAGTGCTGATACTGGTGAATTTGAGGGAACACTTCAAGATAAGAATTATGGACTCATTATTATTGATGAAAGTCATAAGTTCCGCAACAGCAACACACTGATGTATCAGTCGCTTGACCAACTGATACAGAAGATAGGCTCTAATACGGGCACATACCCCTATATTGGACTTCTGTCTGCCACACCGCAAAATAATCGTCCGAATGATTTGAAGAATCAAATTTATCTTTTTGAGCGTAACCATAATGATAGTACGCTAAAGAAGTCTGAAGGAGGAAATATAGAAAAGTTCTTTGCCGACATAAATAGGGAGTATGACCTCCTTATTAGTAAGCCAAAAGTAGACAAGGAAACAGGGCTACTTATCCATGACATTCCAACTGACGAACGCCGGGTGCGGCTCAATGCTGTCTCAAAGAAAATACGTGATTGCATTCTAATTGATATCCTTGAGCGCAGAACAAGAACTGACGTTAAAGAATATTACGGCGACGATATGAAGGCAGAAGGGCTGATCTTTCCTGAGATTGTTGGACCAAATAATCTTGAATATGTTATGGACGATGAGTTGGCGCAGCTCTTCTCTGATACAATGACGATTATTGCTCCTACGGAGGAAGAAAAGTTGCAGACAGATGAGTGGCTGAAGTATTTCCGTTATCGTGCCATAGAAAACTTTACCAATCCAGCTAACGAAAAGAAACATACGGGTCGTGGCAACCGTGGTGTGAGTGATGTGGCTAAACAGCTTGCCACCATCATGCAGAATCTTCTTGTGAAACGTCTTGAAAGTTCCTTCTCGGCATTTACGCAATCCCTATTGAATTTGCGCTATTACACCGAGAACATGATTAGAATGTGGGAGAATGATACTATTTTTGTATGTCCACAAATTGATGTAAACAAAGAGCTTGATTACGAGGCAAAGACTAAAAAACGAGGAAAGAAAGTATCATTTAGCGATTGTGTAGAAGACATCAGGGGCAAAATAGAGAAACTGACAGAACAAGGGCGCAACGAGAAAGGACAAAATGCAGAATATACACGTAAGGACTTTAAAGAGGAATATTATACCCAACTGAAAGAAGACTTCCGACTCATTTCTAAGCTCTATGATCGATGGGCACGTAACTCACAGGATCCAAAGTTTGATGCTTTCAAAGAAAATATCAAGCCTGAACTGTTCAATCCTCAAAAGAATACGTCAGGAAAGTTAGTTATCTTCTCAGAAGCAATAGATACGGTTGAATCGCTTGTTAGAGCTGTTAGAGCAAAGGGCTACAAAGTGCTCGCCATTACTGCTGCTAACCGTGATGAACTGGAACATACCATTGAGGAAAATTTTGATGCCAATTATGATGGTGAGTGGAAGGATGACTATGATGTGCTTATTACGACAGAAGTCTTAGCTGAAGGTGTAAACCTCCATCGTGCCAATGTCATTCTGAACTATGATACGCCCTGGAACTCCACTCGCCTGATGCAGCGCATTGGACGTGTAAATCGTATTGGCAGTAAAGAACCGTTCGTCTATGTTTATAACTTTATGCCAAGTGCAGAAGGTGATGCTCAAATACAGCTGGTTCGCAAAGCATACACCAAGCTACAGTCATTCCATATACTCTTTGGTGAGGACAGCAAGATTTTCTCGGAAGAGGAAACGGTTGTGCATCATGAACTTGTTGAGGCGATTAATGGTGAGGAGTCACCCTTGCAGAAGTATATCTTTGAATTAAAACAATACAAGAAGGCACATCCTGAACGCTATCTGCAGATAGAGCAAACTGAGGGTGAATGGGAGATGGCACAGGCAACAAGTGGCACCGCTTACTTTGTTGTGAAAGCTCCTCACTCTGCACGGCTGGCCATCAGAATACGCAATGAGGAAGATGGACGAAAGGGTACTCAGATAATCTCTTTACTTGAGCTGCTTGAGGAAATGCGAGTAGATGAGAAAGCTAAGCGTATACCATTGCCCGATAACTGGCAGCAACTTTCGGCTGAAGCCTTAAAGGCATATACACAATATTTTATCCGCATTAAAAGATCAAGGGCTGGAGATAAACGTACGCTGGCACAGGGATTCGTTGTAAAACTCTATGAGAACGACACTATTTCAGCAAAGTCAAAGAGACTTTTGGAGAGTGCACGAAAACTTGTTGACAAAGGAAACTTTGACATTATTAAAAAGATGTTGGCAATAGAGCACGAATTAGAACATCGTAACCAAAGCCTTTTTGCCATCAAGCAACAGGATATTGATGAAATCTTGGAGCGTGAGATTGGTAAACTTGTTGCGCAGGTAGAAAATAAGCAGGGCGTAGCATCTATTGTTTTAGGAACCATCAAGTAAAGACAAACTTATGAAAAAAGAAATATTAAGCGTAGAGACATTAAAGGGGTATTTAAGCAGTAAATATAAAGGCTGGAGTTCATTCGTAGACAATATTATTTTCCCTATTTTTGGAGAAGATAAATTTGAATCTCTTTCTGAGACAGAACTCTTGGAGAATAGTCCTGAAGAGAAACCATTGGCTGAAGCAACAGGAATATGTAGTATCAAGCAAGTGGGGCAGATAGACATTGGGGTGCAGCCACTACAGATATTCGATGTCACGGTTAGTGATCGTGTGATGATGGAGCGAAACCGTGTAAACATTCAGCGACTTATCCGTAAGGTTATGGAGAATTATTCCAGTGCCTTTATGCTCTTTCACTATGAGAACGATACTCGTTGGGATTGGCGTTTTACTTTTTGCCATAAGAAGGGCGGTCAGAAAGAAGTCACAGACAGTAAACGATACACATTCTTGTTGGGTCCTGGACAATCTTGTCGTACTGCGGCAAATAACTTTAATAAACTATATGAGAACAGAGACACATTGGATATGTCGAAAATAGAGGATGCATTCTCTGTCGAGGCTCTTACTAAACAATTCTACAGAGACTTGTTTGAATGGTATCAGTGGGCTGTTAGTGACGCGTCAAATATAACCTTTCCCAATGACACGGCTATAGAAGATGATGACCGAGACGACATTGAGAAGAAGATAATCCGCATGATAACGCGTATTATGTTTGTTTGGTTTATCAAACAAAAAGAGTTGGTACCCGATTGTATCTTTGATGCTGATTTCCTCTCAACCATTCTTAAAGACTTTGACCCGTATAGTAAAACGGAGGGGAATTATTACAATGCTATCCTGCAAAATCTTTTCTTTGGTACGTTGAACCGTGCTATCAAGGATGAGAACGGGAATACTCGTAAGTTCGCCACCTCAAGCAAGCGTGATGTCAAGACGCTATATCGCTATGCGGAATTATTTTCTATCAGTGAGCAGGAAGTTATCAATCTTTTTGCAGAAGTTCCATTCTTGAATGGTGGGCTGTTTGAGTGCCTGGATAAGACACGTTATAGTGATGGAGTGGAGCAGTGCTATAACTTCGATGGTTTCAGTAGAAACGATGCGCGATTTGCTGATGGGCGTTTCAAGCATCGCGCTGTTGTTCCTAACAACCTGTTCTTTGCGCCTGAAACAGGTTTGATATCCATCCTAAGCCGTTATAACTTCACCATTGAAGAGAACTCTCCTGAAGAGCAGCAGGTTGCTCTTGATCCTGAACTCTTGGGTAAGGTGTTCGAGAATCTTCTTGGAGCTTACAACCCTGAGACGAGAGAAACGGCACGTAATCAGAGTGGGTCATTCTATACCCCTCGTGAAATAGTCAATTATATGGTTGACGAAAGTCTTATTGCTTACTTGGGCAACAATGATTTTGTGCGTTCATTGTTCAGTAGTGATTTCAGCTTTGACGAGGCGGAGGCAGAAGAATATAAGAGAACAGCAGAACGATTAAAGCGTGTAAAGATACTTGACCCAGCCTGTGGATCTGGTGCGTTCCCAATGGGACTGCTCAACAGAATAGTTGAGATACTGGAGCGTATTTCGCCAGATGAAAATGTATATGATTTGAAACTATCGCTTATTGAAAATTGCCTTTATGGTAGCGACATACAAAGCATAGCAGCACAGATTACAAAGTTACGCTTCTTTATTTCGTTGATATGTGATTGCGAGAAGGATCCGTCAAAGCCCAACTTTGGAATACCAACGCTTCCAAACCTCGAAACGAAGTTTGTGTCTGCCAATACGCTTATTGCAAAGAAAAAGAAAGACCGTCAGTTAAACTTCTTTACAAGTGAAGAGATAGAGTCAATAAAGAAAGAATTACATCAGATACGTCATCTACATTTTTCTGCTAAGTCGACTTCTACAAAACACCGCTTAAGAGAGAAGGATTTAGCCTTACGTGAAAAACTAATAGAACTTTTATCTGATGAGAATAACTTTGCATCTGATGATGCCAAACAACTTGCAGAATGGAATCCATACGACCAAAATGCAGTTAGTCCGTTCTTTGATCCTGAATGGATGTTCGGAGTGGCTGATGGTTTTGATATCGTCATTGGCAATCCGCCGTATATTCAACTTCAGAATAATAGTGGTGAATTAGCTAAGTTGTACGAGGACTGCGGATATTCTACTTTTGCTCGTACTGGCGACATCTATTGCTTGTTCTATGAGCGAGGATGGCAACTATTGAAAGAGGGTGGTTATCTGTGCTACATCACATCAAACAAATGGATGCGAGCAGGGTATGGTGACAAGACAAGAGGTTTCTTTGCCAATAAAACAAACCCAATGTTATTGATCGATTTTGCTGGAGTGAAGATTTTTGAGAGTGCTACTGTTGACACAAATATCTTACTTTTCTCAAGGTCTAATAACCAGCATAAAACAACCTGCGCCATTACCAATAAACAGAACAAAGATAGCGTAAATAATTTGAGCGATTTTGTACAGCAGCAGCATACAGTGTGCGATTTTTCCACATCAGATAGTTGGGTAATCCTGTCACCTATCGAGCAAAGTATCAAACGCAAGATAGAGGCAGTGGGAACACCATTAAAAGATTGGGATATCCAAATCAACTATGGCATAAAGACTGGCTGTAACGAGGCTTTTATAATATCAACAGAGAAAAGGAAAGAAATCCTTGATAATTGTCAAACTGAGGACGAACGCAAAAGAACGGCTGAACTTATTCGACCGATTTTGCGTGGCAGGGATATTAAGAGGTACGGGTATGTAGAGAATGGATTGTTCTTAATCAACACCCATAATGGAATCAGAGGTAAGTTGCCACGTATTGATATTAATGATTATCCTGCAGTAAAGGTACATTTAGACCGATATTGGGATAAAATATCTGCTCGTGCAGATAAAGGAGATACTCCATATAATCTCCGTAACTGCGCTTATTTGGAGGATTTTAGTAAGCCAAAGATTATGTATCCTAATATGACAAAGTACATCCCATTTTATTATGATGAAAAAGGATTTTATCAGAATGATAAATCATTTATGATAACAGGTAATTTCGTTGCATATTTAACTGCATTCCTTAATTCATCATTATTTAAATTCTGCTTTTTAAATAATTTCCCAGAATTACAAGGTGGAACCAGAGAATTGAGAAAGATATTCTTTGACAAAATACCTGTATTACAGGTAACAAAGGAGATAAATGATTCTTTCATTTCCAAAATAAATGATATTCAAGAAAAATATACAACCCAAAAGGCTATGGAGATAGACGCCATGCTTTTTGAGTTGTACAGACTTACAGAAGAAGAAAGAAAAACCATTGGTTTTGTTGAGATTACTTAAATTCTCCTTGAATTTCTGATATTTCTTCTTTCGTTAAAGAATAAGCCGAAAAGATAAGTTTGTCTGTCTTATCTGCAATATTTATATTAAATTTCTGAGACAGTTCTTTGGCAGCATTTTCTATTTGTTTATTATATGATAAACATGGAAAGTTGCCAAAGAATGTATGTTTCATTCTAATACCATGTTCTCCGAGAACACCACCACTATAGAACTTCTTAACAGCATAAAAAAACAACTTGCTATTAAGAACTCCTAAGATGAAAGGGAGCTGAGCTCCTACAATTATCCTACCAGTATCATTACACATATAATGAATCGTTTCATCATATAAGAATTGACTATTCTGAACTATTTCTTGGAAAATAATCTTTGGCTTACTAAAATCCTCCCAATACTTTGCACCCCATCTTTGCATGGCATACCATTCATAACGAATACCTGTCTCTGCCTTATTACGCTTTAGCAGAGATTCTTTGTATTGGAGCATATGTGAATACACAGCTGGGTATTGTAATTTAAACGCTTCTTCAGCTTTCGTTGATGCTCCTTGAATGGATTCATCAAATTGATAAGGAAAATGCCAAGGAATGTAAATTAACCATAAATTTGCCCACTCATGGCTATATCTCTTAATATCCCTGCCACGCAAAATCGGTCGAATAAGTTCAGCCGTTCTTTTGCGTTCGTCCTCAGTTTGACAGTTTGATATGATTTCATCACGCTTTGCAGTGTCGATGATAAAAGCTTCATTACAACCTGTAAGTACTCCACGATAGATATTAATATCCCAATCTTTCAATGGTGTGCCTACTGCTTCTATCTTCTTTTTAATGCTTTGCTCAATCGGTGAAAGCACGACCCAACTATCCGATGTTGAGAAGTCACAAGTGATATCTTGTTGCCGCACAAAATCGCTCAATTGTTAGCAACCAATCTTCTTAGCTTTATAAATCGTGCAAGAGTGTTCCTATCAACCTTACAGATTTTCGCTATCTTACGACAAGAAGTTCCATTCTTCAATAATTCGGAGATGAGTATTTCTTTGCCCGAAAGTTTGTATTTGTCGGGAGAACTTTTGCTGCCTTTAGGACGACCAAGCATAACTCCTTCTGCCTTCTTTCGTGCCAATGCTTCCTTGGTTCGCTGACTGATAAGATTACGTTCTATCTCTGCTGAAAGTCCGAAAGCGAAGGCGAGGACTTTGCTTTGGATGTCGTCTCCAAGTCGGTAGTTGTCTTTAATGGTCCACACCCGACATTCCTTTGTCATGCAGATATTCAGAATCTCCATAATCATAAATAAGTTACGACCAAGACGGGACAATTCACTGCAAATGATGATATCATCTTTTCCTACTTTTTTGAGTAGCCTGCCAAGTTCTCGTTTACTATAGTTCTTTGTACCACTGATAGTTTCCTCAATCCAGTCGTCAATAGTAAGATTTTGATGTTTACAAAAATTGCTAATCTCAAAGCGTTGATTCTCTACCGTTTGTTTATCGCTGCTAACTCTGATATATCCGTAAATCATATTTGTTTATTTGATGGTTTGTTATTCTTTATCTACAAACGGAGATTTGCGCCAAACATCATAAAATTAGTCGTTAAGATAGTTTTTTAAGAAAGGTGAAGGGTGAACGTGTTGACAAGTATCTTTTGAGATTAGAACTTTGAAGAAACGTCACACAGAGAAATGGAGAGCACAGAGGCACCGTTGGTACGTGGAGCATCAGAGGATATGCGAGTTTTAAAGACGTTTATTACCAGTGCTTTCAGTAACACGTACACTACGGCTCTGTCGCTTTTTGTGCCTTCGGTACCTCTGTGAAATTGTCTTTTATGCTTTCACCTCCGTGCTCTCCCCCTCTCTGTGTGCCTTTTATATTTAGTAGGCCTACTTTATCACTCCAAATTCCTGAAGAATCAAAATTGAACCTACACAAGGGGATTAGTATGGAAAGAAGAAAAATCTTCATTCAAGACTTTTTAAGCACATTTTTGTCACATAAGCCAGAAATTAGAGTAAAATGATTTATGTCATAAAAAAAACATATTTTTTTTGGTTATTAGCTTTGTACATATTACTTTTGCAATTAGATAAAGGACCTCTCTACTTTTTGTAGAGTTGTGTGACTTTTGATAGACATAACAAACCTGCTCGTGAAAAGCGTTCTCACTTTTTATTTCAGAAATGGATGAAAAGGGGAGGATTGACTAAAATAATATCAGAACAAACTAAACAATTTTAATATTATGAGTATAAAAAGCTTCTTCTCATGGAGGTCGCTAAAATTTGGTTCTCCATGGATATGTCTTATTGTAGGGATTTTTGCCTATGTAATTGGTTTTTTTGTGTTGTTTCCTAATACTTTAGTAAGAGAGTTAGTTATAAAAGTTGCAGATGTTCTTATCATTGGTGTCGTTGTAGGGTTTCTTACTAATGCCGCCCAGTTTCTTGGTATTTTCAAAAAAGATTTGCAGGATATAATATATGCAAAGGATTTTGTTAACAAGAGAAACGATTTGCCAGAGTTGTGGGATAGTATCTCCAAAGAAATGTTTAAATATAAGTTTCCAAATATTCATAAACAATTTCTTCAAGTGATGAAAGGCTACTTCCCAACAAATGAAGTGTCCTATTATGATGACTATAACGCACATACAACAGTTAGCTGGGTGGATAAAGAGAAGGGGCTTATAAAAGTAGAAAATATGATCCATTTTGATTTGATATGTGATTCAAAGGAAAAGTTTACCTATCCTATGAAGTCATGGCTTCATGCGGGTCAGGGCAATACTCCTACCTCAAAAATTTCTGATATACAGGTTAATGGGAAATCTTTTGAAATGACTGACTCAAAACCTGAATTGGACAATAAGACTGGAAAACTTTGTCAAGAGTTTAATTTATTTCTATGCGGTGATACTTGTTACTCTATCACGTATAAACGTGAAGAACAGTACAATATTCATGACGATTATTATCTTGGTTTTCGTTCCTTATATATACTTAACTAAAGTTTCCCACCCCTTCAAACACTGGCTTTTCTCATTTCCCTTTGCCTATCGTTCCCCATATTCATTGACTTTTAATATATGACTAACTGAAGTTATGCAGTGTGCCCATATACTTCATCCCATTTTTCCAATGCTTCAGCCATTACAAGGATTTTGCTCAACTCTTTGTCGTTGCCTCTGATCGTAGCCATAAGATGTTGGGGCATCAACCCAAGTGTTTCTCCTAAAATACGAAGAATGCGTTCAATATAGGCAAGAACTCGCTTCCATAACGTGAGTGCCATGAGGTCGTCCTCCATATCCGAAAAGAGTTCGCCCTTGGTTTGATATTCTGTGAACCTCTTTTCCAAAGTCATGACAGTATATGTAAGGTAACACAGCGTTGCGTCAGCTATCTGCCCATTAAAGTCGCAACCTTGATAACCTCCTAATCCGAGATATTGCTTAGTCTCCTTGTTCATCACTTCTATGTTCCATCTAATCTGATATACTTCAAAGGCTTTTACGAAAGACATCGTAGTATCCGTGGTGAGCATGACGTTCCATACGGAGTTCCTGCCATACTTGATGAGGAAGATTCTAATAGGTATATCTCCTAAGTGTCTGCTGAGCTGAATATATCTTTATACTTACGGCAGTTATTTCCTCGTTCACGTTCATAGGTGGCAATGAGTTCTGCAGCATTTTTCTTCCTGCCTGATACGGTGTATTTTGTCTTTCCCATTTTTGCAAGTCCAACAAAGTGCATTGCTCCTTTACCTATGCTTCTAACACATGTCATAAGTTGCTCGCAGGTGAACCAACTATCGGTAATCACATACTTCGCATGCAAGCCCATCTTCCATCCACGGCGAAGCATATCCATGGCAACTTCCATCTTAGACATCTTACACTCTTGAAAGCGCTTATAATCAGGGTTGCCAGTATTCCTCTTGGTATGATACGCTTTTCTATGTTGCTGTTTTGTCAGCCCGCAGTCGCCTTGTTTCCCTTTTTCCTGATGCAGTGAAAAATCGAAGGGTATGGTTGTCTTGCCGTCAAAGAATGCACAAAGTAGCAGTTTGTAGCCCAATACGCACCTACCTTTTACATGGTCGTAAACACGACTGATACCCTCCATCCTCACGCCACTCTTCTCAAATACAGTGTCATCTATAATGAAACATGTAGTGGTATTGGATTGAGGAGCTTCGCCATACTTACGCAATAGGCACATATAACGCAGTGCAAAGTGGTTCATCAAACGTCTCCAATCCATCTGCGGGCGAATCATCATCCGATAGAAACAGTTCTTACCATGATTTGAAAGCTCATATATCTTATGTTTGCATATACTGTGAATACTTTCACCCACAATGCGGAAGAGGCAAAGAGAAAGGATTAATTCCGAAGCCGAAACCCCGTCATGTTTCTCCAATGACAGGCGAGATAACAGGTGTCCAATGACAAACTTGCCAAAAAAATGAAATAAATCATCACTCATTCGAGTTTTAACACTCAAAAGTTTGGATAACTCACTTATTTTCTCTATTTTTGTTTCCATAACAGTTTTGTTGTCTTGTCTTTAAAATCAGTTCTTTAGCGATTACTAATTTACAAAGAAAATTCGACAAACTGTTATTTTTCTATCTATTTATTGGGGTGGGAAACTTTAGTCATTAATGAGCAGAAAGCCATTGCCGTGATAGAACATATCGCCTATCATAAGTTAGACGAGCGTTACGATGCAAGTATCTTCTCTGCCCATGAACTCCGAGGACCTATTGGTATTGATGCCATACGGAGTGAGAAGTCACTCTACGACCTTGTTGTTGCGGACAGTCAGGGAGTAGAGAAACGCTTTGCCGAAGATTTGGAGCGTCAAGAGGTAGTCGAAGTGTACACCAAACTTCCACGTGGCTTCTATATCAACACACCAGTGGGCAAGTACAATCCCGACTGGGCAATTGTCTTCCGTGAGGGTGCGGTGAAGCATATTTATTTTGTTGCTGAAACAAAAGGTTCAGAGGACAGCAGCCAGCTCCGAGTAGTTGAGAAAGCTAAGATAGAATGTGCAAAACGCCATTTCAGTTCTATCTCAGACAGTACAATTATCTTCGATGTCGTCAAGAGTTACGACAAACTTAAAAACATCGTTATGCAAGAATAGGATATGATTTTATTACCCTTAGTTCAACAAAGAAGTTTATTCAAGGCATTAGTCGATAAAAGTGCCTTTGAAAGCCTTAGGCAAAGTGCCCGTATATTGGATTTAATAGGTCGAATATGGGATATTGACTCATTGCCGTCTACAGATGCTCGTTTCAAAACAATGAGAGGAGATATTCAACAGCATTATATCAATAATACGGATTGGAATGAAGAATATTTATTCTCAGAAATATTAGGGATATACAGAAATATTGATAAATTTCAAAAAGTTATAGAGTTAGTTCCTTCTGATGAGTTTCAAGATGATGAAAGGCTGATAGAGATTCTGGTACAACTGATAAATAGCTATTTGATACCTCATAATCAGAGATTAGTTGCTAAAAGGCAACAAGACTTTACTATTTATGAAGTTAAAAATAGTAAGGCGGTTGATGAAGTTATTCCAAGTAATACTATTCCCTTTTTTGTTGAAAGGGATTCTAATAAACAAGGTGTACATGAAACTCCCAGTATATTTCCCTCATTTGTTCTTGCAGCAGACTCCTGGGATGATTTTGGTGTAAGTTCGTTATTCAGACTCTTTTACTATCATGATGAGTCTGAGTCATTACAGATAGGGAAAGTTAAAATTATTACTTGTACAACAAATGAAGAGGAGCCAAGAACAATTACAAAAAATTACCTAAGTGATAGTTTTACAGAATTGGATAATGACTTTTGTTCATTAGGACAGAGTTCTAAATACTACCAAACAATTAAGCAGAATTTTCCAGATAGCTATAGAAGTGTTCTTTGGGCTCTGAAGGATTGTGCAATATTTACAGATATTGAAGATCAATTTGAACAAGATTATTCATTTAAAAGAAGCTTATTAAGGGAAAATGAAGCGGAGCGTCTTTTAAGAGATGCAAAGTTTATAGTAGAAGGAATAGAAGTACAAAATAGAGAACACTTTACATATCATTTTCAAACACCTTTTTCAGAGGATGAGACCTTATTGGAAGTGTCATTTAATAGTAAAGCGATTCTTCCAAGCCGACTGTTTGCCGTTGTAGGAAAAAATGGGGTTGGAAAAACTCAGATGATTTCCAATCTTCCTATAGACTTGTCTCAAAAAAAACAAGAATTATTCGAACCACAATTGCCTCTGTTCAGTAAAATAATAAGTGTATCAACCAGTCTGTATGACAATTGTAAGTATCCAGAAAAATCTAATGATTTTAATTATGAATATATTGGACTTACTGTCAAGGAGGGAGGAAATAGAAGAATTATTACCAGTGATGAGATTAACTTTAAGTTACAAGAAGCTTGTAAGTTTATTAATGCAAAAGGAAGGACACGCAGTTTAAGGGATATATTAACTAAAATTTTATCTTCTGCTGTTATAGACTCTCTTTTTCGTGAATCTGGTAAAAAATACAAATTAGATATTAATAGTCTAACGGATGTTAGACAGAAACTTAGTTCTGGAGAATCTACCTTAGTATATCTACTTACATGCATTGTTTCAACCCTTCGATATGATACATTATTATTGTTTGATGAACCAGAAACACACCTACATCCCAATGCCATAACGACTCTGATTTCTGCGCTATATAAATTACTTGAGGAGTTTGATTCCTATGCAATTGTAATGACACATTCTCCGCTTGTGATACGTGAGGTTAAATCTAACCATGTTTGTATAATGGAACGGTTTGAGAATAAATCTGTAATTAGAAAAGTACAACAAGAAACATTGGGAGCAAACATATCTATATTAACTGATGAGATATTTGGAAACAAGGATATTCCTCAGTATTATAGAGAGATTATTTCTAAACTTGCCGATAACGGCAAAACGGAAGATGATATAATCCAAGCTATAAGTACCGATAATACTCCTTTACCAATTGGACTTCAAATATTTATCAAATCTATTTTTCAACGAAATGAAGAAAGTGAAATATTACCTTGATGATCCTTTTGACTTTCATAAGGAAGTTGTATCTAGTAAACATAAGGGCCCTCAAAAAAGTATAGTTGAAGCTTTGGAAACAAATATTAAAACAAGTTACAATGTGTACAATGAAAAATTCACCAATAACCAATTGGTCACTTTAAAGCCAATAGCTTTACAGCCTGATGAACAAGAGGCGTTAAAAGGACTATATAGGTTCAGAGCGAAATCGTTTAATGACCTATTCGTTCGTTTGACAACTACTAAGTCTAATAAGCGTGATATGCTATGTCCAAACTGTACACTCACTGATTGCAGTCAACTCGATCACTATATTCCAAAGACTGAGTTTCCAGAGTTCTCTGCAAACCCTCGTAATTTGATGCAGTGTTGTTCAATATGCAATCAAAAGAAACTTGATCGCTGGTTGAATGGGAAACAACCTATTTTCCTAAATCTTTATCTCGATGACCTCCCGCAAGAACAATATTTATTCGTAGATATCTCTATCGAAAATGGTGTCCCGATAATTAAATTCTATTTAAATAACCGAACAAATATAGATCCTACCTTATTCAGCCGGATAGAAAGTCATTATGGAGAACTGGATTTGTGTAACAGATTTGTAGAGAGAGCAGATAGTTTTATTAGTGAAATTCTTCGAGACTACATTGCAGCTAAGGAAGCCAGCATTACTGTTGAAAACTTTATAGAAATGTTAAAGTCTCGTGCGAAACAAGAGCAGAAGGATTTCGGTTTTAATTATTGGAAAGCAATTCTAACCTTGGAATGTTGTAAAAGTCAAGAGTTTTTCGGTTTTCTTAATAATCAGAATGCTACTCCTTGATTAGATAAGAAAGTATTGGGTCGGTCTTGAATCGTTCTATCTCAGTATAGAGAAGGGGGTAGCACTCCCTTTTAGAGCTGCTTATAGTTGGCTTCGATGTTTTCTTTGAGCACATCGGAACCATCTTCATTTGAAAAGTCTACTGTCACAGGTATAGGCTGATAGGTCTTCATCTCGCTGGAAACCTTTACTGTATCGACCACAATTTCAGCATGGAAGGTTTTCTTATCTATGCGTTCGTCAAAGTTGTCGGACACAGTACCAACAAACATCCCTTTTATCTCTTTTGCTATCTAAACGTTATTGCAATATTGGACATTCCATCAGGAGCACTAAATCCAAAGAAAATTGCTACAGGTACTTGCTGGATACTATTTTTGTTCAATTGGACTTTATATTTTCCTGTCTGTACCTTGCTTATTGTCATAAAGTCAAATTCTATTTTCTGGAGTATGCCATTTTTACAATAAATTGTGGCTTTATTCCCATCAGAAAGTTCTACGACAGTCTGTTCCTTTGATAAAATCTCTTTGGTTATTCTTTTTGATACTTCAGTGTCAATCTTCCCATAATTAATCCTAAACTCATACATCGCATAATCACCTTCTATAAACTGGAAAAAGCCTTCTGGATGTGCAGTGGATAGTTCTATCTCACTTGGGGTAATGCCTGGTATTTTACTGTTATCTTCATTAGAGCAGGAAACCATTAAAATAACAGCTATAAATAGCAGAAATCTTTTAATCATCATTGCGGTAAATGTTTAGTTGTGTGAATATTAAGTGTATTTTTGGTTGCGATGTTGGCTATTGTTACTATTCCTCGTTATTGCAAGAGGAGATAACACTAAGAGATAGTAATATTAAGTTTCTTTTCTCATGTTCTATGGGTTTAAGATTTGTCAAATATGATTTCTTTGCAAAAATACGAATAAAGGATGATATAAGCAATACCTATTAATCTTTATTTTCTGATAAAGAAGTGTTTAAAAACTCTGACAAATTAAGCCTACTACATATAAAAGACAGAGAGAGAGGGAGAACACGGAGATAAAAGCATAAAGACAATATAACGGAGGTGGCGAAGGCACAAAGAGCGACAGAGGTGTAGCGTAAGTATTGCTGATACGCTTTGGTGATTTGGAAATATGTTTACATTACCACTAACGTTCTTGCCCTGAAAAAGCACATAAATGATGGTTTTTCGGCAGTTTTGTAACCCTCAGATTATCAGTATCTTGCTAAGCTGTATTTTTAAAGGGCGTTAGTAAGGGTTCAAAAGGGCGTTAACAAGACCTCAAAAGGGCATCTTTTACAAGCCAATTAGGCATCTTCTCGAAGGCAAAAGAGCATGTATTAGTTTTGGACTATTACCTTTGAACTTTGAGCATTGAAGTTTGAACTTTATGATATGAACTACGAATTTCTCGAATGACACGAATTATTTAACAATAAGGATGCATGCAATTAGAGACATTCGTAGTGCTTTATTGGTAGTTGATATCGGTAATCATAATTTGTTGTTGACGAGTTGACAAGTTACGAGTTTACAAGTTGCTTGCAGCAATAAATCGCAGCTAACAGTAGTAATCATAATTATGAATTTTGAATTCTGAATTCTGAATTAAGTTGACTTTGTCTACTCACATTACTACATATATCTTCCTTGGAATCGGTTTTTTAGTGTTGTACCTTTGCATCGTCATCAGGAATGAAGGGATGACGAACTGAGTTTTAGTAAAGGAAACAATCTATAATAATTAATGTGTATGATTAAGGATATTGATTCTACTGAGATAGACTTTGAGGAGCGACTCTCTCCACATTTTACGGTGGGCGAGATGCTGCGTTCGGGAAAGGCGGTGAGCATGGGTGTTAAGAATGTGCCTGAGGTGAATCCTGCGTTTGGGGAGGCTTCGAGAGAGGAGGTGATAGAGAATCTTCGGGAGCTTTGTAAATGCGTCTTAGAACCGCTTAGACGGCGTGTGGGGCGTGTGATAGTCGTGGGAGGTTATCGCTGTGAGGTAGTGAATAGGGCTGTTATGGGAGCCGAACATTCGCAACATTTGCGAGGAGAGGCGGCTGATATTCATGTGACGGGACTGGAAATGTGTCGGAAATATGCGGCAATTCTCTCTCAAACAGACTTCGATCAGATGATTCTTGAGCCGCAGGAGTCGATAAAAAAGCGGTGGATTCACGTCAGCTATAAGCGAAATGGGAAGAATAGACACCAGATTCTTGGGGCAAAATAGGGGAGAAAAGGGGTGGAAAATTTCACTTTTTTGTCGCCGAAAGTATGAGAAATACTTTTTAAGTTGCTGACTGTAAATATTTTAATTATTTACGTGAATATCTTTTCATATTTTTAGTTGTTTATATTTATGATGAAGTATGTTTTTACGTTTTTGTGTTTTCCAACTTTTACCTTTATATTTTTATACGTTTTTAGGTTATTGTTTTTTTAGTTATTTCTTTGTTTATCTTTTTATTTGTTTACGTGTTCACTTATTTACTCGTTTACATAATTTTACACTTTTTTGTCGCAGTCAGTGTTTTTGTTAGTTGTCCCTCCACCTTTTTCTATATATGGGGAGGGCGACTGACGGGCGACCGAGGGAGTGGTATTGGTAGGGTAATTTTGGACGTTTGCGGTTAATTAGCGTTAGTTTTTTATTTCAATAATTTCTTTGTTTCACTTTTTAAATTTTTCAAGTTATGTCAATCAAATTTCGTATGTATCAGGACAATCGTAAGAACAGCAAGCGCAAGGGTTTTTGGTATGCCCGTGCGGTGTGTCCAGACCTTGTTGGTGTTAAGGATCTCGCTCAGCGTATCAGTGAGCGTTGCACCGTAACAGAGCCAGATATCTTGGCAGTAATCAGTGCGTTGGTGTTCGAGATGAATCAGGTTCTCAAGGATGGTAACCGTGTGAAGCTCGACGGATTGGGAACTTTCCGTGTAGGTATTCACTCTTTAGGTGTTGAGAAGGCTGCTGACTTCAATGCGCAGCGTGACATCTATGGTGCGCACGTTCTCTTTTCGCCAACGGTGACCGTTGATGCTATGCACCGTCGTGTGAAGAACCTTCTCAGCGGTTTGCGCGTTCAGGAGGCTGTGCAGTATGATGCGCCTAAGGCGCAGAGTCAACCAGCAAGTGCAAAATTACAAAACGTGTTTAAAGAACTCGCACTTTGGATTAGAAAAGTTTAATTTTTCTCTTGGTCTTTCGTTCAATTTCTTTTGTATGGACATAATTCTCTTGTCCGTATATTTATCAAACGAATCCTTTTTAGGTATATACTGCCTGATTAATTTGTTTGTATTCTCAACAGTTCCCTTTTGCCATGAACAATATGGGTCAGCGAAGTACACGGGCACTCCTAAGTATTTTGTGATGTCCTTATGTGCTGCAAATTCAGGTCCGTTATCTGTTGTAATTGTCTTCAGGCTGTCTTTGTATGGCAGCAGTAGTTTCCTAACCACCTTTACCAGAGGCTTTGACATTTTTCCAAATGGCAGTTTCTGCATAAACAACATATTGGTGGATTTCTCCACTATTGTGAGTATGGCGTGCTGGGCAGGATCGACGATCAAGTCCATCTCAAAATCTCCGAATCTCTTCCCGTCAACTTCCTTACTTCTTTCATGGATACTCACCCTGTCCTTTATTGGAAGATGTCCGCCTTGGGGACGATGCCTGTATTTCATCTTATGCCTTGTGTGCTCTGCAAGCTTCCCTGTTGTGTCATTGTGGATAATGTTATAGATGGACTGGTGGGAGACCTCTATACTCTCATTTATGCGCAGATACCCTGATATTTGTCTTGGAGACCACTGGTCGTTGATAATATATTCTTTAATTCTCCAAACTAATTCGTCGGAGAGTTTGGCGTTAGTTACCGTGCTCTTTCTGCGCTGCATAGCCATATCATGCGCCTTCGTCCAGATATACTTTCCCGAAGGCGTACTGTTGCGTTTGATTTCACGTGAGAGTGTTGACTGACTAATACCGACGATCTCGGCAATTTCTTTTCTCGCTGTTTTCTTTTGGAGTAAGGCAAAAATTTGCGACCTTTGCTCCGAGATTAATTGATGATACATTTGCAATACAAAGTTAGTTAATCTTTGGGAGACTTCGGTCTCCTTTTTTATTTGTATTGCTGGTTGTTTCTTTTTCCTCTCCGAGAGATGCAGACAACCTCTCGCTACGCGTCGAGAACGTCTGCATCTCTCGGAGAGGGACACTCTTTTATTGCACTTCGTTTTGGAACTTGCAAAGGCTGCCGATAAGTCGAAGAAGAAGGGCAAGAAGAAGGAGAATAAGCCTTCTGTTAGTCCAGAGCCGGGTGAGGCCGCATCTACTACTGAGAGCCACGCATAGTAGATTGGTTTGAGAGGTGAGAGTGGGGGAGTGCTAAACTTGCGCCCTCCGCTCTCTGTTTAACCCAAATTGTTCATTAGAACTTAAACATATTGTGGTTGAAGGACTGCTTTGGGTTTAGTATTCACTTACTTCAAATCGGTTCAGTAGCAATGTAAAGGCAATCATGGCTGTTGACCGATTAAGAGTTTTTAA
Organism: Prevotella melaninogenica; assembly: GCF_003609775.1. Classification (NCBI taxonomy): domain Bacteria; kingdom Pseudomonadati; phylum Bacteroidota; class Bacteroidia; order Bacteroidales; family Prevotellaceae; genus Prevotella; species Prevotella melaninogenica. Next base: position 472,594 of record NZ_AP018050.1, on the reverse strand, counting down.
TTTATAGAAATATTATGATTAAACCTATTTGGAAGAATATTTTGCATATTCTCGTTACCGTACTCACAGCACTGGCAACCTCATTGGGCGTTAGTTCTTGTATGTAAAACTCCTCTTATAAAACTCCGTCTTGAACTTAGACAGTCATTGTTAGTCACTTATAAGACTTAGTTAAGGACTTTCATCTTATTGAACTACAGATGCTTACGCTGTAAATAAGCGACGTATAGGTAGGTTACGCACGACTCCGAGGGAGGTTGTCCCCGACAGCGAAGTAGGTTCTGTGCGACAAAAAGGGAGTCTTTTTCTTGATAGTTCGACGGATAGGGAGGAGAGGAGAGACAGAAAGGGAGCTTTAAGTCTTCGTCTTTCTCTTTTCTTTACAAATATTGCGTATTTGTATTCTATTTCTTTTCTTTTCATTGTTACTAATTTGTTTCCTGCTTTATATCGCTTGATTTTGTGCCTTTGTAATCATGTATAAATCAATAGATTGTGGAGTAGTGCGACAAATTAGTAACTTTCTTCGGTTGAGGTTGTTTGCTTATCTGCGACAAATAGGTAGATTGCTGAAATAATTAAACTTTACACTTTTTTGTCGCCGAATTATATAAATATATATTCTTTTGTTTAGACATGAGGCAAGTTAGCTGTAGACAGGGTAATTGTGAAGACATAGTAACAGAGGAACATGATTTAGTGGACGAGTGAACGGGTAGACCAGTGAACAAGGTGATTGCGAAGACAGAGTAATAGAAGACATAGTAACAGGGGAACAAAGTTCTTTTGAGTAACAGAGGGAGGGGTTCTTCTGTTACTATGTCTTCTATTACAATCAACTCGTTAACTCGTCAACCAAAAATATGTTCCTCTGTTACTTTGTCTTCCCTTACCCTGTCTTCGTAAGCAAGCCGTTGACTTGTCAAATAAAAAAAGTGCCAAGACCTTTCGATCTTGGCACTGTGTGACTAACGCTATGGAATTATTATTGCGTTGATTTAATAGTTTGACTCCTCAACCTGGAAGAAACTCTGTGGGTGGTTACATACAGGGCAAACGGCTGGAGCCTTCTTACCGATAACGATGTGACCACAGTTGCGGCACTGCCAGATGCAGTCGCCATCGCGAGAGAATACCACGCTGTCCTCGATATTCTTCAAGAGCTTGCGGTAACGCTCCTCGTGGTGCTTCTCAACCTTACCAACGCTGCGGAACTTAACAGCCAACTCTGGGAAGCCCTCTTCGATAGCGTCCTTTGCCATCTGCTCGTACATATCAGTCCACTCGTAGTTCTCACCAGCAGCTGCGTCAGCGAGGTTCTGAGTAGTTGTAGGGATATCACCCTCGTGGAGGAACTTGAACCAGATCTTAGCGTGCTCCTTCTCGTTGCGTGCTGTCTCCTCGAAGAAGCCTGCAATCTGCTCGAAGCCGTCCTTCTTAGCCTTAGAAGCATAGTAGAGATACTTAGTATGTGCCTGGCTCTCACCTGCGAAAGCATCCTTGAGGTTCTGCTCAGTCTTTGTACCCTTCAATGCAGCTGGGTTGAACTCCTTAAACTTCTCTGCCTTAACGTGGCATACTGGGCACTCTGCTGGTGCCTCTGTTCCCTCGTGGATATAACCACAAACGGTGCAAATAAATTTCTTTTTCATAATGTTCTTGTATTATAATGATATGTATTTAATGCTAATTACGCACATTTTAGGTCTGATGTCCACTGATAATCAGATGTATAAACGTTGTATATTGCTCCTGTAATAATTACAACTTTTCATTTGCAAAGGTATTAATTATTTCCGAGTCTGTCAACCTTACTTGCTTTTTTTTTATGTTGAAAGGGGCTATTTAGACGATGGATAATTAAAACAGAAGGTTAACCTTAATCTTTGAACATTGAGGTTTGAACTTTGAACTTTATGATTAGAACCATTAACTATTAACTATCACCTTTGCAAGTTCCAAAACGAAGTGCAATAAAAGAGTGTCCCTCTCCGAGAGATGCAGACGTTCTCGACGCGTAGCGAGAGGTTGTCTGCATCTCTCGGAGAGGAAAAAGAAACAACCAGCAATACAAATAAAAAAGGAGACCGAAGTCTCCCAAAGATTAACTAACTTTGTATTGCAAATGTATCATCAATTAATCTCGGAGCAAAGGTCGCAAATTTTTGCCTTACTCCAAAAGAAAACAGCGAGAAAAGAAATTGCCGAGATCGTCGGTATTAGTCAGTCAACACTCTCACGTGAAATCAAACGCAACAGTACGCCTTCGGGAAAGTATATCTGGACGAAGGCGCATGATATGGCTATGCAGCGCAGAAAGAGCACGGTAACTAACGCCAAACTCTCCGACGAATTAGTTTGGAGAATTAAAGAATATATTATCAACGACCAGTGGTCTCCAAGACAAATATCAGGGTATCTGCGCATAAATGAGAGTATAGAGGTCTCCCACCAGTCCATCTATAACATTATCCACAATGACACAACAGGGAAGCTTGCAGAGCACACAAGGCATAAGATGAAATACAGGCATCGTCCCCAAGGCGGACATCTTCCAATAAAGGACAGGGTGAGTATCCATGAAAGAAGTAAGGAAGTTGACGGGAAGAGATTCGGAGATTTTGAGATGGACTTGATCGTCGATCCTGCCCAGCACGCCATACTCACAATAGTGGAGAAATCCACCAATATGTTGTTTATGCAGAAACTGCCATTTGGAAAAATGTCAAAGCCTCTGGTAAAGGTGGTTAGGAAACTACTGCTGCCATACAAAGACAGCCTGAAGACAATTACAACAGATAACGGACCTGAATTTGCAGCACATAAGGACATCACAAAATACTTAGGAGTGCCCGTGTACTTCGCTGACCCATATTGTTCATGGCAAAAGGGAACTGTTGAGAATACAAACAAATTAATCAGGCAGTATATACCTAAAAAGGATTCGTTTGATAAATATACGGACAAGAGAATTATGTCCATACAAAAGAAATTGAACGAAAGACCAAGAGAAAAATTAAACTTTTCTAATCCAAAGTGCGAGTTCTTTAAACACGTTTTGTAATTTTGCACTTGCTGGTTGACTCTGCGCCTTTGAACTTTGAGGTTTGAACTTTGAACTTTATGATTAGAACTATTAACTATTACCTTTGAACTTTAAGGGTTAGGTAGTAATCATAATTATGAATTATGAATTGTGAATTATGAATTAATATAGTAATCATAATTATGAATTATGAATTATGAATTACAAAACATTCTCTTGTTTACTCGTCAACTAATTTTTATCGTTTTGTTTGCTTACCTTTTATTTTTTTCCTTATCTTTGCATCATCTTTCAAAAGATAATTTCGTACCAATAAAAACCAAATGAATCATCATTCAAAAGCAGTTGTATGAAGAAAATTATAACTCTCTTAGTTAGTGCACTGTTGGCAACATCATCATTTGCTATCCCTGCCATGCGGATGTGGCGCAGCTTTAAGCAAGCGGACGGAACAATCCTGAAGGTTATGACCGTCGGCGACGAGCATTTTAATTATGCGCTGACGGAAGATGGCATACCCGTGTTGCCGCATGATGGTAGTTACTATTATGCCTGCATTGAGGACAATCAGTTAGTGGCATCATCGGTGTTGGCACATGAGAAGGGATTGCGCAAAGATAGAGAGGAACTCGTTGTGGCTGCCCTTCAGCAGGTAAGAAAACTGCAAAGACAGAAGGAGATACACCTTAGTTCTAAGTCTTTCGGAGAAGGATTGGGAATGACATGGGAGGGTAAGAAGAAAGGACTTGTTATCTTGGTTGAGTTTGAGGATATGTCTTTCAAAGATCCGAAGAATGTGTTGACACTCCGACCACGTGCGAATGATGTCAAGACGCTCTATGAGGATATGCTCAACAAGGTGGGATATACCAATAACAATGGGGCTATTGGTAGTGTTCACGACTATTTCCTCGATCAGAGTAACGGCAAGTTCGACCTAACTTTCGATGTCGTCGGACCCGTAAAGCTCAAGCATCCTTATAAGTTTTATGGTGAGCGAACAGGTAATCAGAATGATGCGAATGCGCCACAGATGATTATCGACGCCTGCAATGCTATCAAAGGTCAGGTTGACTTTAGCAAATACGACTGGGACAATGATGGCGAGGTAGAGCAGGTTTATGTCATCTATGCTGGCGAGGGCGAGGCGACAGGTGGTGAGTCAAGCACCATCTGGCCACATAAGTATTCGCTCACTGATGCAGGACTTGACGCACTGAAATTCAACGGACAAACGATAAACACCTACGCTTGTAGCAACGAGATTATCCGTGCACAGCTCAATGGCAAGGAGCGTGTGTTCTATTCTGGTATCGGTACCATCTGTCACGAGTTCTCGCATTGTCTTGGATTGCCCGACTTTTATGATACTCGTGGCGGTAACAACGTTGGTTCTGGGCGATACGACTTGATGTGTGCGGGCAGTTATAACGGCGGTCCAGAGAGTCTGATAAACGTATACGGCGGTACGGGAATTGGTACGGTGCCAGCTGGCTATGACGCCTACGAGAAAGCGTATATGGGTTGGTTGAAGCCTATCACACTTGGCGATGAGGCTGTCGAGGTGAAGAATATGAAGGGACTTGCTGAGGGTGGCGATGCCTACTTCCTCTATAATCCTGACACGAAGAATGAATATTACATCTTTGAAAACCGTACGCCTTACCGCTGGGATACTGAGTTGCCGGGACACGGACTGATGGTTTTCCACGTTGATTTCGATGCTTATTCATGGATGATGAACAACGTGAATGCTGCTTCGGTGCAACGTCATCCACGCTTCACGATTGTTCCTGCCGATGCTCGACTCGATCATGACACACAGAGCAGCGACCCATTTCCAACAGGATTGAACAATAGCTTAACGAAGTCTACTGATCCTCGTCTAAGTTTTTATACGAATTATAACGTTAGCAGTCAGGCAGGAGTCAAGCAGATTGTTCGGAATAATGACAATACAATCTCTTTTAGCTATACGCCATTAAAGGCAGCGACAGGCATCAATACCCTCCCTGCCGACCACGAACAGCCAGTCGAGACCTACACGCTCTCTGGCGTAAGAACTACGAACGAGCAGAAAGCTCACAAGCAGGTAGTGATTGTGAAGGACCGTAATGGGAAAGTAAGCAAGGTTGCAAGTGAATGAGTTTACGAGTAAACAAGTTTACAAGGTATATGTGCTTATTAGTTTATTAGTTTACAAGTTTGCAAGTTTACTTGTCAACTTGTAAACTTTTTTTGTGTGCTTTGAAAATTATATATGCCCTTTTGGCTTCTAAAAGACGCTTAATTAGCTTGCAAAAGATGCCTAATTAGCTTGCAAAAGATGCCCTTTTGAAGTCCAAGTAAGCACCTTTTGTTATATGACTTTGCAAGTAGGTGATTATAAGGTAATTATAAGGGGGATTAAGAAGGCTCATTTTTAGCGATTTTCTTAGGTTAATTTCCTATTGGTTTGTAAAAATATTTTATGTCTTTTGGGTAAAAGCATTTTCTCACAGAAAGCACAGATAGACGGAAAGCACAGCTTTACAGATTCTTTTTAGATGAACGGAAATGCTCAGAGACCTAAAGGTCATGGAACACACAGAACATTTCCCTCAACGTGTTTAGCCAATGGTTACAGACGGGGGAGACGTAAACGTAAGGAGAGCCTAATGCTATTTTGAGTTGATAACTGAATAAAAATAAATAAAAAAGGCTCCAAGTAATCTGGAACCTTATGTGTTGTTTGTGGATATATTATTATTTTACCATTCTCTGTAGTTCTTCTACAGCTGATGGGATTCTTTCTATGGTTTTTGTTAATTTAACCTCATCTTTTGTCAATCGTTCAAACTCTTGTTTAGTAACTTTCTTTCTTATACACCACCTCTGTATTATATTGTAATTGTCATCATGTAACCATAATTCCCATCCTTGACTTGTTATATAATTAAAACCAGAGAGTGGTACATCAAAACTTATTATATTTCCTTCTCCGTCTTTCATGGGTTCTAAACCGAGGGTAATATTATTACCAATATAAGGAACATAAACATCTTTTCCCCTTGTGATATCTTTGACTCTTGTAATACTAAAGTCTGTATAGTAATACACCATTTCTGGCGTAGTCTTAGCAGTTGTCACTTTATTCTGTGCATTTGCTACTACTGTCATTGTAGCAATGGCTATTATTAACAATAACTTTCTCATAACTTATATTGCTTTGTTGGTTTATATTTTGTCGACCAAAGTACAGGCTATCTACGAAAACCTCTATGTGGTTTGACTTCTTCGTCGCCCATAGAAAGTTTGTAGTTTTCAATTTCTTCTTGTAAGTTCTTAGCGTGTTCCTCAAACATGAAGTCTAAGAAAGGAGCTTCGCTTTCTTCCTCTTGTGAGATTTTTAATGCCTTTATATATTCTGCCTTATCATCTTTTACAACTTTACTTGGGACTAATCCGAATTCGTATTGAAGATGATTCATAATCAATCTTGACATTCTTCCATTGCCATCTACCCAGGGATGTATCGTAACAAGTTTCAAGTGAGCATAGAAACTCAATTTATACTGTTCGTATATATCAGGACTTTCTAACAGTTCCTTCCGTCTTTCATTAATCTCTTTGCAGAATTCTTCTAACTTCTGTGGTACTTTCAGGTAATTCATATATGTTTTACCTCCAGCACCAGCTGTAACATTCACAAGGCGTAAGTCACCTCTTGATGAGTCAAACGAACCACCAAAGCCATTTACTTCTCCACCTGTTCTCCGCATAACAAGTGCAGCTAAATGTTTAAGTACACCAACAGAAATCGGCGTATGCGCTTTAGCTAACTCCATACTTCTCTCGTAAGCAGCTTTTAAGTCAAGGTTCATATTTTGCTCTATGATACTTTTTCCTTTGGCTGAAAGTCCTTCGTCAAAGAGCAGCTGATTATCAATCTCTGTCATTGTTGATCCTTCAATGGCAGTCGAATGAGTTACGATAGAATAGAGATAAAACTTGTTATAGTCTATTTGATCTTGGAAGCCTAACTTGTTATGCTCCTCAAGTATGTTTAAGAAGTCTTTCTTATTTGTCAACATATCGTTTTATTGCAGGTGTTGGACTATACGAGTTTTTTGTCTATAACTGTTTAATTGCAAGGTATGAATCCCGTAGTATTAGAGGTTCTGACCATGATCATGGAACCAAGCAGGGGCATCACGATAATTCGTGTCTTTTCTTCTGTAGCTACTTCTTGAACTGCTTTTCTTCTTGTTTTTCTTATTTTTCTTTTTCTTATTGCCACCAGTCAAGCTGTCAATTACTTTAACAGCTACAGCTGCAGCGAATAATGTTGTTAGTTCCATAATTATTCCCTTTCGTTTATTTAGTTAATAGTTCTTGTTTCTTTATGATAGGTCTTACATTTCAAGCGTTAGGAACGTTTATTTTGATAGAATAAATGATTAAATATTTTGTAACAAAGTTAGGATTTTCTTTTGATATGTCAAAGTGTTTTTCTTCTTTTTTTGAACAAAGTTTCAATTAAGGTTTTCCGAGATATGGAGTGATAAAGTAAGGCTAATAAGTCCTATTCACTCGTTTATTGGTTGACAAGTAAACCAGTTATATCCTTTGTTGCACATAACTTGTTAACTCGTCAACTTGTCAACTAAAAAAAGTTCATCTGTTACTCTGTCTCCCTTTCACAAGCGACGGTTCTCTTGTCTGCATTGTTAACCTATCAAAAACAAAAAAACCTTGGCGGGAAGCCAAGGTTTCAGCGGTGCGTACGAGACTCGAACTCGTGACCTCCTGCGTGACAGGCAGGCATTCTAACCAACTGAACTAACGCACCATGCATTACAGATTTGGAGTTTTCAGCGGTGCGTACGAGACTCGAACTCGTGACCTCCTGCGTGACAGGCAGGCATTCTAACCAACTGAACTAACGCACCAAAATGGATGTTTTAAACCCTTTTTCTGTTTTGCGTGTGCAAAGGTAACAATAAAAATCTATTCCACCAAAATTAATTTATTCTTTTTATATAAAAAGTTGCATTATCCTTGCGTCTTTATACTTTCCATCACAATAAAGCCACTCTTTTAGTATGCTACCATTTGTAAAACCGAAGGACGAAAGACAGTGGAGCGACACCTCGTTATCAACGTCTACCACAGCGTAGATTTGTTTTAGATGTAGACCGTCGCGTGTATAGTCGATTAGGGCTGAGATAGCAGCGTGGGCATAGCCTTGTTGGCGAAATGGTTTCATGATGATAATACCCATTTCTGCCCGCTGATGCTTTGGGTCGAAGTTGACAAGGTCTATCACCCCGACAAGTTCCTGCTCATGGTTTTCAATCATCAAGCGCAGTTGTCCGTCGATATAGATATCGTTTTTTGCATCTGCAATGTAGTTATGCAGGGCATAACGGCTGTAAGGAACGTTTGTTGCACTGATGTTCCATAGGCTGCGATCGTTCTCAATGTGATAGAGCATATCGAGGTCTTCCGGCTCCATCGCTCTTAGTCTAACCCTTACGTGCTGTTTCTTTTCCATGCTTTAATCTCCTATAACTTCCATCATGGTGACGACTCTGTTCTCCTTTCTATGATAGAAACCAATGTGAATATTCTGCTGTGGCTGTTCGGCAAAGACATTCAGGATATCTTGATAGCTGAATAGTTCAGTGTCATAGACGATGCAAAAAGGTCTGTTCTTGCCTCCAAACTCCTTGAGCAGGTCGGAATGTGTGCGCTTCAAGTTATCTTTGTCTGCAACCCGATACTCTGCCACTAAGGCGTTATCCGTTGCCAGACGTTGACACTTTCCCATTACGTCTTCGCCAGCAACAAATATATAATGTGGGAATGATTTAGCTATTGAGGTGCGGAATCCGAGTTTCTTTTTCGTTGCGCGTATCGTTGTACCTATCAGTGAGCCAAAGGCTTTCACGTAGATAGCCGTCTTAATCGGTAGTCGCCACAATGCGTTCATACCGCCATAATGCTTGCGGAAGAAGATAAGCATGGCATCATAGAAGACGTGAACATATCGGAAACTCGACTTCTGCGTACTCTCGCCCTTGTAATGCAGGATGCGCACGGGGAGATACCAGTTCTCGAAGCCGCCTTTTAGCAATCGATAGCTGAGGTCGACATCCTCGCCATACATAAAGAAATCCTCGTCTAAGAGTCCTACCTTGTCTAAGGCAGACTTGCGCAGGAAGCAATAAGCACCGCTGATTACCTCAATCTTGCCCGGAACGTCCCACGACAAACTACCCATATAATAATGTGCAAAGCGGTCACTCTGTGGGAAGTGCTTGCAAAGTCCTATCATCTTATAGAACGAAACCACGGGAGAGGGCAAGCCACGACGGCTTTCTAAGGCCCGTTCGCCGAGGTGGGTAAGCATCTGTACGCCATGTCCTCCAGCCGTTAGGTGGCTATCCATAAAGTCGATAGACGAGCGGATAACATCCTCGCCCACAACCGTGTCGGGATTTAATAGCAAGACATATTCGCCCTTACTCTGCCGAATTGCAATATTATTGCCACGCGCAAAGCCTAAGTTATGCGCACTGGCAATGAAGTGAACGTCAGGGAAACGGCTACGAAGATAGGCTACGGAGCCATCATGTGAATGGTTGTCAACCACAAATACCTCTGCTTCAACGCCTTTTAAAGCACGCTGAAGACTCTCAAGACACTGTTGGAGATAATATTTTACGTTATAATTAACGATGATAACACTCAGTTTCATTTACTCATGTTCTGAATTATCCATAGAACATTCATGCTCACAACGCTTCTTGTAGGGGAAGACGAAGAATAAGCTCAACGCTAAGATGACGGCAAGATAGAAGAAACTTACGCTATCGCCGAAGGCATAATAGAAGAAGGTGTTGAGTATCATCGGAACGCAAAGTATCATCATTCGTACGCTACCCCAGAAGAGAAGCTTACGACTGACGTGGCTTTCGTCGGTGTGTAGGTCGGAGCTTACGTAGCCAATCTTGAAAAGGAAGAGTGCAAGTGGGATAGCAGCGAGGGTCAACAGTTGCATAAGAAACTGCACAGTCACCATGTTGCTGCTTTCTGCATCAGCCCAACCACCGGGCAAAATGAGGTTAAGTTCATACACCGCAATGATGAGCAGTGTAATAATGCAAGAGCTAATTAGCTCTGTAAGAAGTACTTTTCTTGTTTTATCCATAGTCATGATTAAGATTCCAAAGGTGTGCGGTTCAGAATACTTCTGCCCAACGTCACCTCATCAGTATATTCAAGTTCGTCGCCAACAGAGATACCTCGTGCGATAACCGATAGCTTCACGTCAGCATCTTTCAGCTTTCGAGAAATATAAAAGTTGGTTGTGTCGCCCTCCATTGTACTGGCAAGAGCAAGGATGATTTCCTTCACCGTACCCTCTTTCACACGCTCTACGAGCGATTCAATTTCTAAGTCGTGCGGTCCGATACCATCCATCGGAGAGATGATCCCCCCCAAAACGTGGTAAAGTCCATGGAACTGCTGCGTATTCTCAATCGCCATCACGTCCTGAATGTTCTCTACCACACAGACCACCGACGCGTCACGGCGTGGGGCAGAACAGATAGAACAAACCTCATTATCGGAAATATTATGGCAAACCCTGCAATACTTCACATCGTGTTTTACACGTATGACAGCATCCGCAAAGCTATCCACGTCTTCTGTTGACTGGCGTAGCAGATGCAAAACAAGGCGCAGAGCAGTTTTACGCCCCACACCTGGCAACTGTGAGAAAGCCTCTACGGCACGTTCTAAGAGTTGAGAAGGGTATTGTTGCATTTAAAATTAATTCTCGTAGGCTGGAGATATTGAAAGGAGGGTTACACTTGTAATCCTCTTTTTTTATTCTTAATAGTCGATAGAAACGGCTGCTTGATTTGAGAGATATAGGGACACACCAACTGGTGCATCCCTATATTAAGACAGCCAGTCCTTACAAAAAATATATCTTTTCTCTTCGATTAATCATCAAAGAGGTAGATGCCGAGACCAACCTTCAAGCCCACTGTTGAATAGTTATGTGTCTTGAATGACTGATCATAGTAAATAGCAGGTTCAATCGTCACCGAGCGGTTGATGAAGAAGGCATAACCCACCTCAACCCCCGGCATCAGGTCGTTATAATTATGGTTGGCATGGAGAAGCTTCACACCCGCACCCAAGTAGAGTCCGTTCTGTGTGATATAATAACGTCCACCAACACCTACGCTGATATGGTCGGCAACAGCCTCAGAACCATTGTGTGCCGCATCGAATGTAGCAAGTACCATGAGGTTATCCCAAGGGAAGTAACCCGCCTTTGCCTGCACACCAATATTCATGCCGTCCTGACCATTATAGTGTAAGTCGAGTCCTGTCAGGGAAGCACCTAAATAGCCCTTACCCTCCTGAAACTGTGCAAATGCACCAATGCTCACTACCATTGCTGCAACGAGCAGCATAAATCTTTTTATCATAGCAATATTTACGATATAAATAATAATTTAGGATTGACAAGTAATACCATAGGTTTATGTCAATAAACTTAAGACAAAGGTAAGGATAATATTTGGAATGAGGAAAAAATTGACATTCTTTATAAAATAGATGGTGACACCAAGGCTTTTGCCTATCATTTCATAGCAAGCGAATTCAGTTCCATTGTCAGTTGTAATAGACTTGACATGCTCTTTGAATGGAGATGGCAAATGTATTACAGTGCGTGCCAGCTTTTTGCACTTTTCCCCCTTGATATTCTATTATGCCATGCAACATGCAGGTTATCTTCTATCTATGATTTGTCTTTGAACAAATAAAGCAGCTATAGGCAAAGTCCCATACTTTCTTCGTTAATTTCTTTTCTACTTCTACAATCCTTTATTTAATATTACGACTTTCTTCTATTAGTTTTTCTTTTGATGGTAATTTTTCTGCGTTAAGGATAAAGGCTATTTTCTCATCATATATTAAAGTTAAATATCCTTTTTGTTCCCATTCTTTTAATACAGGAAGTATTCTTTCCCTTTCTGTATATATAATTGGAGGAAAGCCATCCCATGTCCAGATAGGGCTATATGCAAATGGATCATGACAAATATAAGTTGCCAATACACGAATAATTTTTATTCTCTTCATATTATTTTAATGTTATTGTTCTACCTGTTTTCAAGTTCACCATTCTCATCAATCATTATTTGAAATTCAGGCTCTCTTCTATTAGTTTTTCTTTTGATGGTAATTTCTCTGGAATAAAAGAAAAAGCAATCTCGTTATCTTCTATTAATTTTATATATCCATTTTCCTGCCATTTTAACAAAATGGGTCTAATTCTTTCATAATTATTTCGAATATTTTTATTTAGCACATCTAATAAATTCCAATCAACAATTGGAGACATCAAATAAATATTATCGTGATAAATATAATTTATTATTATTAATAATAATCTACTACGTTTCATAACTCATGTGTTATTTGAAGGTTATGACTTCTCCTGTTTTTAGATTTGTCATTCTTGTTAATTTAATTTTAGATTGTATTATAAATTGCGCCTGCTTTCTTACCGCTTCGTATTTTAAGCGATTCAGTCGAATGTGTTGAAGGGTCTATAGTTTCTTAGTCCATGTATTATTTATTGGTTCTTTTATCAAGCTATTTGCTTACTCATAAGGGTAATAAAAGCAAAAGTTCCACCCTGGTACGCATTCAAAAGAGGCGTGGTGGAAACTGTCACGACAAAGATAGTTCTTTTGTTTTAATCTTGCAAGTCTTTAGAGTAAATCTTTGAAAATCATTGAAAAAGGTAAATTGAAATATGAATATAGTAGATTTTGTTTTCTTCTTTATTTGTATTTGTAAACTATTTTTGCGCACTTCAAACGCAGTACATGCTCTTTAAGGTTCTAAAAGATGCTCTTTTGGCTTGCAAAAGATGCCCTTTAAGGTTCTTACTAACGCCCTTTTGAACCCTTACTAAGCACCTTTTGAAATGCAGTTTCACAAACGCTTGATAACGAACAGTTTACGCGAGTATTGCTGAGGCTCGTTTTTAGCCTTGTTATCGGACTTTTTTCAGCTTGTTTTGTAAAGAAAATTCGAATAATTCAAGTGGCAAAGTTTCAAAGAGACTTTGATCACAAGGAGAGAAAAACCGCATATTCATCGGAACGAAAGAGGGGTAATTTCAATGAAGAGAGCAGATTTTATGACTCCTTATTTCTCATAAACCTCTTTTTAGAGTGAATTTTAACGTGTATTTCGTCACATTATATTAAAAAACGAACAGAAGTCGTCTGCCATACGAAATAATTTCGTAATTTTGTCCTCGGTGACTATTGTGGTTTCTGTTTGTAGTTCTTTAGAGAGCACATGATAAGGGGTAGAATTGCATTAATCACTGAATTTTCAGATACTTATACCCCATTAAAATCAGGTTAGTTAGTCGCTCAAATTCACGTACATTATTAATTCATATATGAAGAAGCTTTTTTTATTTACGCTCCTTTGCGTAATAACGATTACTGCACAAGCACAGACGAATCTTTCTGACTATCTCACGAAGCGGATGCCGAAGCGAGAGACGCGTGCCGTGTGGCTGACGACACTTGCCAGTCTTGACTGGCCAAAGATCTATGCACGGTCGGAGGAGAGTATTGAGCAGCAAAAGCAGGAACTCATTGATATCCTCGATAAATATCAGAAGGCAAATATCAACACCGTACTCTTGCAGGCGCGTGTGCGTGCGGCAACGATTTATCCGTCGGATATTGAGCCATGGGACCAGTGTATCACTGGCGTTGAGGGTAGGGCACCGGGCTATGGCTACGACCCACTCAGCTTTGCCGTGGAGGAGTGTCACAAACGTGGCATGGAGATTCACGCATGGATTGCGACGATTCCGGTGGGTGCAAAGAGCTCTTTGGGCTGTAGAAGACTGATGCAAAAGGGTTTCCGAATTAGAAACTTCTCAACGGGTTCTTATCTCGACCCTGCCGATTCGAGAGTTGCACCTTATCTTGCCTCTATCTGTGGAGAGATTGTAAGGAAGTATGATGTCGATGGTATCAACCTCGATTATATCCGTTACCCTGACGGATGGCCACGCCCTTCTTATCGTGATGGCGACACGCCCGATGAGCGTCGCAGCAATATCACAGCCATTGTTCGTGCTATTCATGACGAGGTGAAAGCTATCAAACCGTGGGTGAAGATGTCGTGCTCACCAATCGGTAAGCATGCCGACCTCAGTCGTTATAGTTCAAAGAATTTCAATGCGCACGACCGTGTTTCACAAGAGGCGCAGGAGTGGATGAGATTAGGACTGATGGACCAGCTCTATCCGATGCAATACTTCCGTGGCGATAACTATTATCCCTTCGTTGCCGACTGGGTGGAGAATGCTTATAAGCGTGAGATTGTGACGGGTTTAGGTACTTACTTCCTCGATCCACGTGAGGGTAATTGGACGTTGGGCGAACTGACTCGCCAGATGTATGTCAGTCGTGACCTCGGAGTGGGACATGCTCACTTCCGTTCTTACTTCCTCACGGCTAATAAGCAGGGTGTTTACGACTTTGAGAAGCAATTTAATGCCGTTCTTGCTCTCCCTCCTGCGATACAGGGTGTTGTGTCAACGGCAGCCACTCCATACCCAGTCAAATCCTCGTTGGTAGAACGTCGAGAGGATAAGTCGGTGACATTGGCATGGAAGGCAGTCACACCTTATTATAATATTTACGCCAGTCACAGCTATCCAGTTGATACAGAAGATGCTCGCAACTTGCTCATCGCACGTTATACTGGTCAATCACTCCGACTGAAGAACGTCAATCCTAACCTCTATTTTGCCGTTAGGGGTATGGACCGTTATGGTCATGAGACGCCTGCTTTGCAGGAGAATATGAAGTCGTCAACCCTCCCTTCTACTCATGCTGTATTGTTACAGAATGATGGTCAAAACCTTACACTCCCTGCATCAGCAAAGCTTACGGATGCCGATCATTACGTAATCCTCTCTTTGCAGGGTGTTATCCTCCGCATCGTGAGTGCTAAATCCTTAAGAAACAATCAGTTATATATTGGCTCCTTGTCCGATGGTATGTATTCTCTCAAGGTTTACAACCATAAGAAAAAGTCCTTCATGTTAGGTTCATTCATGGTCAAGAGGGCTTCGAAGTAGACGAGTTAACGGGTGGACGAGTTAACCAGTTGCTTGTAGACAGGGTATGTAAAGACAGAGTAACAGATGAACAAGTTTTTTAGTTAACAAGTTTTTTAGTTAACAAGTTTTTAGTCAACGAGTAAACCAGTTGATAAGTAAACAAGTTATATGCTTTGTTTGCTATCAACTGGTTTATTTTATTTATCTATCAAGTAACATGTCAACTCGTTTACTTGTTCACGTGTCAACTTGTCCACTTGTAAATTTGTTACTCAAAAGAACTTTGTTCCTCTGTTACTCTGTCTTTACATACCCTGTCTACAAGCAGTTCGTTTACTCGTCCACTTGTTTACTCGTTAACTATAAATCTGTGCTTTCTCCGACCTTTAGGTCTCTGAGCGTTTGAGTGTGCAAAAAGGAAATCTGTTCTTTCTGTTCCTCTGTGTCATCTGTGAGAGAATGCTTTGATAGAGTAGCTCTTTATTTTCTCACAGATAGCACAGATAAACAGAGTCCATAGGACACACAGAAACCTAAAGGTTATGGATGACACAGAACCTTAAAACACAAATTCAGCACAAGCAACTCGTCAACTATAACTCTGTGAGTTCTCCGACCTTTAGGTCTCTGAGCCTTTCAGTGTGCAAAAAGGGAATCTGTTCTTTCTGTTCCTCTGTGTCATCTGTGAGAGAATGCTTTGATAGAGTGGCTGTTTCTTTATTTTCTCACAGATAGCACAGATGAACAGAGTCCATAGGACACACAGAAACCTAAAGGTTATTGATAACACAGAACGTTAAAACACAAATTCAGACAAGCGACTCGTTTACTTGCTAACTTGTTACCAAAAAGAACTTTGTTCCTCTGTTACTTTGTCTTTTATTTACCCTGTCTACAAGCAACTCGGTCACCTGTCTACCCGTTCACTCTGTCATTTTAAAAACTGCTCACGTGGAGTTTCAAGGATAGACATCACAAGGACATCATTCACTTTGCGTCGCTCTTCGTTTGAGGCAAGTCGGTCTCTCTCAGCCTCATACAGTGCCTTTGCCTTTTCAGGTCCCTCCATTAACCTGATGGCAAAATATCGGTTTATCTCGTGTGCACTATCATTATCTTTCTCATAGAGTCTCTTGAAGTTTTCTTCAGCACGCTTGTAGTAGTCCATTGCTTCCTTCTTGTTTCCCAACTTCTCATAGAACATACCAGCACCAAGAAGTGTGTAAGGCTCTGTTGGGTTACGCTTGAGATAAGCATTTAGGGTCTCTAACGCCTGTGTCAAATCACCTTGATTTTTGAGATATTCCGCCTTGTGAGCGTAAGCAAGCTGATAGTCGGGGTCCTTCTCGATAGCACGATCAAGCAGGGTCATCGCCTTCTTCACAGAGTCAGGTGAGTTCGAGTGATATGTATATGCGTCTACCGCCTGGTTGTGTAACTCGATTACAGCTGGGTCAGGTTTATGACCACAGCAAAGTTTCTCATTGCGTTGCGCATTACAAGGTGTCAACGTTAGAAACATGAATAGCGATACTGCCAAAAGAAAATAACGATTCATAGTTTTTAATATAAATATTTAGGTTCGAAAATAAGATAACTCATAGTCAAGCTTAGTAGTTGTTTCCTGCCAGACAAAGCATTACAGCCTTAGTGTCAGCATAAAACTAAAACTATTTCCGTGACAAAGATAATGTTTTTTTTAGATTTACAACATATTTGAAACAAAAAAAGACAGAATAATAAAAGACAGAGTAACATGGTAAGTTGACAAGTAAACGAGTTGCTTGTAGACAGGGTAAATAAAAGACAGAGTAACAGATGAACAAAGTTCTTTTTGGTAACAAGTTAGCAAGTGAACGAGGTGTGTGCTGGATTTGTGTTTTAACGTTCTGTGTTATCCATAACCTTTAGGTTTCTGTGCGTCCTATGGACTCTGTTCATCTGTGCTATCTGTGAGAAAATAAATAGCTACTCTATCACAGCATTCTCTCACAGATGACACAGATGAACAGAAAGAACAGATTTCCTTTTTGCACACTGAAACGCTCAGAGACCTAAAGGTCGGAGAAAGCACAGATTTATAGTGGACGAGTAAACAAGTGGACAAGTAAACGAGTTGCTTGTAGACAGGGTAATTGAAGACAAAGTAACATGGGAACAAAGTTCTTTCGAGTAACAAGTTTACGAGTGGACAAGTGAACAAGTTACTTGTTATAAAAAACAAACTTGTTCCTATGTTACTTTGTCTATCTTCGCAAGCAACTTGTTCACTTGTCCACTCGTTGACTTGTCCACTTACCATGTTAGCAATTGAAGTATCGAAATCACAGGATAAAGATAATAATTGAAATGTAGAGCCCCAGAATTTGTTTTTAACAAAAAGATTAAGTAAATTCGCACTTGGTACTTGAATCTACCAATTTAAATTTAGAAACCAATTTTATGCCGAACTATATGACGGAGTAGAGTTATACGAAGTTTTTAGCGATGGCAGAGAGATATTAAAAGCAATATTTAGCGAGAAAGAAAATAAATTTATATCTATAAAGTAATTTTATGAGAACATACAAACGAGGAAATTTTGCTATCTATCTATCACAAGAGTATCATTTTTATAAAACAGATAATCCTGATATGTTTGAATTAATAGATAGAAAGTGCCAATATGAAAAGTTGAGCAAAATAGGTTTCTTGCAACAAAATAATATAATAAGCTATAAATATGTTTCAAAAGAAGAGATTTCAAGCGCCTTTAATACAAAAACCTTTGTTAAATATATGGGGTTTAATTTCTTTGTAGAAAATTCTTCAGAAGGCAAATTTATACTTCGTCCATTAGAAGAAGCAATGAAATATTTCAAAGATTTTCCAAGACACGGATATGACCCAATATATGAGGCGATAGAAGAGGAAATTTCTGACATTTGGGAAGAACGTACCCCCATTGAGGGTTTCGAATTTGATGTAGAGCCAATTGTTTATCTTAAGAAAGATGGCGTATGGTTGGTAGAGCTTTAAAAAATACCTAAAGCCTCGTTAACAAGTGGACAAGCAACTGACTAACTCGTCCACTTAAAACATGTTCATTTGTTACTCTGTCTTTTATTTACCCTGTCTACAAACAACTTGTTCACCTGTCCACCCGTCTACTTAAAAATAGCTTACTCACTTTTAAGGACAGCACCAAACGCTTGTCGCGATAAGGTCAGAAGGAGCAAACTCTATTAATATTGTCGATTTCAATTGAAGTATCGAAATCACAGGATAAAGATAAAAATTGAAATGTAGACCCCCAGAATTTGTTTTTAACAAAAAGATTAAGTAAATTCGCACTTGGTACTTGAATCTACCTGAGAGGTGTCTAATGATGGCAAAGAAATTTTAAGGGCAATCAACAGTAAAGAAGATGAAAATCTTATTATCATAAAATGATGTGTTATGTTGAAAATAAAAAATGATAACTATGCCTTTTTTAAAGGTATAGAATGTCGGTTTTGGAAAGTAGAAGAAAACTTATATCGTCTTCAAACCTCTTTTAAAGAAAGTCTATTGAGTATTGGATTCAAAAGATATGAAAATTGCAAAACAAATGAGTTTTTATCAGATAAAGTTTTCATAACTCTGTCCGCTGAACAGATACAAAGTGCTTTTCAGAGGGAGAATTATTGTAACTATCAGGATGGAAAGTATTATTTAGAAAATATCATTTTAAAAAATAATGACATTATATTATCTCCTGAATTAGAGACAAAGAAAAAAATAGGATTACATTTTTATGATGATAGAAGAATTCATTTACCTTATGAACTTTTTGTGAATGAAGTAACTGACATTTGGGAGGAACGTACTCCAATAAAGGGCTTCAAATTTGATGTAGAGCCAATTGTTTATATTAAGAAAGATGGGGTATGGTTGGTAGAGGAGTAAAACAAGGACATTAAGTTGCATCTTTCAAAAAATAGTTGTGTGGTCATAAGATTCAAATCAAAAGATATTCCTGAAAATATTGTTATCCCCAAAGGTGGTACTTTTGATGATTAGGATTATCCTTTCACTTCACATAGTTTTACAGCTGGAATAAAAGGAAGAATTGAGGTGCCAGAATTTACAATACCAAGAGGTCTTGGAGTTTCTATTAAAGATGGAACTGAAATTTGGAAAATCACACGTGATGGTAGACAAACTTTATATGCAGTATTCGAAAATAAAACTTTTAAAATAGTTGATCAATGAAAATAAAAGCACCAAGTGGAAGTCGCATTCTTTTTGAAGGAGAAGATATGTTCTTAACAGAATATTGTGATGATAACGATATCTGGTTTTGGAAAATAATAGGAGAGAATCCTTTTTTAATAGAAAGGGGCTTTAAAGAGCAAGGAGGTTTATACACCCTATCGTTTCCTCAAAAAAGGAAATATCCTTATCCCGCCTATGAAAGTCGCATGTATTGCATTTACTTGGGATACAAGTATGATGTTGAGGATATATGGCATGGATTATTCATACTATATCCAAACGAACGTAAGACGAGAAGATACTTAAAGTTAAATGATCGTGATGATAGCCGAATAGAAGTTCCTTATGAGGAATTCATAGCTTCATCTCCAATTATTTGGGAAGAGCGAACACCTATTTCTGATTTTGTTTTTGATGTAGAACCATTAGTCTATCTGTTCAAAGATAATTCATATATTGAAGAGAATCTGCATGGTGCATGGTATAAGAGAAACATCAAATAAAGCGCAAATGAATAATAGTAATCCGATTTAAATAAGAAGATGCCTCACAGATACTTGTCATCCCTACTTCAGAAGATACGGATTATCCATTTACAGCACATGGTTTTACATCAAGTAATAATGGGAGATTAGGTGTTCCAGAATGGCATTTCCAAAGTAGAATAGATATTCAAGAAGGTACTGAGATATAGGAAATATTTAATGATGGTACTGAAGAAGTCAGAGCTATATACAGAAGTGGTAAAATCGTAATAATAAAATAACAGTATATGGAAAGGCAAAAGTGTGATTATTTTCAGACTGGTGAATATGTATATATTGCTAATGAATGGATAAATATAAATGTTAGTTATATGTTTAATAATCCATGTTGGCATCTTTATACTCAGAATACTAAATTTTTAGATCTTGGTTTTCACAAAGAAGAGGATGATTATTTTGGTTTATATTTACCTTACGGAGACAATTATGATTATTCCGCCTATAGGAAAAGTTGTTTTTGTAATTATAAAGGTTATAAATGCCAGTGTTTAGGACTTACAGATGACAGGATTATAACATTAGATCCATCTATGGAATATCAAACCATGTCGGGAGACCATGCTATGCATGGATATGATCCTCATTTGGATGTAAAAGAAAGTGAAATAACTGACATTTGGGAAGAACGTACCCCCATTGAGGGTTTCAAATTTGATGTAGAGCCAATCGTTTATCTTAAGAAAGATGGGGTATGGTTGAAAGAACCGAAGGAACAATAACCTCATGGTATGCAATCATAGACTTTTTGGCAATCTCAAATAAAAATTGTACCTTTGCAGACGAAAACGCAGAAGGGCGACGGCGTACACTCGGCTCTTACTTTATTATTTTTACTATGGCTTACTTATTTCTTGCACTTGCCATTATTTTAGAAACAGCAGGAACGGTGTGTATGAAACTCTCTGATGGCTTCACAAAGCCGCTACCGGTAGTGGGGACCTGCCTTGCTTATATTGCTTGTTTCTATTTCCTCTCGTTGTCCTTGAAAACTATTCCGTTAGGAATTGCCTATGCAGTGTGGACTGGGCTGGGAATTGTATTGGGTAATATTATTTCCGTTGTATTTTTCGGGCAAAAATTCGATTTTGTGGCAGGCATCGGCGTTGCACTCATCGTTGCAGGAGTAGTCGTTCTCAATCTCTTTTCAGCGGCATCTGCGCATTGAGAAGAGGCGGCATGAGTATTTAGGAAAAAGTCGTGAGGTATAAAAGGACTTGCTCCGTATTAGTGGGGCAAGTTCTTTCTGTTTGAGGTGTCTTTACATCAATCTATCCAAACAGGTGAATTATGAGAGTTGTCGGACGGGATAAAAAAGGCTCTTCCGTTAAATGTGTGGACGCTTTTCGTATTGCTTTAACGTAAGAGCCGAGGTTGCTCATTAAACAAAAATATGGCTAAGACAGTCAATATTCTATCCTATTATCATCCTCTTTCATTGAAAACCTTTTCATTTTAAGACTTTGAAAACTTGTAGACAAGAGCTTGAAAAATTATTACATAATTTCAAAGAAAATATCTATAAATAACGCCAAAAACACATATAAGAAGTAGGTATGCAATCGACAGAGAATCAGGTAGTTAATAAGTAGTAAAATAAAAGGTGCTTAATTGGACTTCAAAAGGGCGTTAGTAAGGGTCTTAAAGGGCACCTTTTGCAAGTCAATTGGGCGTCTTTTAGAAGCCAAAAGAGCATGTGTTGGTTTTGAAACACATGAAAATAGTTTACAAATTTCAACTAATGGGGGGAATAAGTTGTTTGTAGAAGACAGGATAATAGAAAGACAAAGTAACAGATGAACAAAGTTCTTTTGGGTAACAAGTTAGCAAGTAAACGAGGAGGTGTGCTGGATTTGTGTTTTAACGTTCTGTGTCATCCATAACCTTTAGGTTTCTGTGCGTCCTATGGACTCTGTTTATCTGTGCTATCTGTGAGAAAATAAATAGCTACTCTATCACATCATTCTCTCACAGATGACACAGATGAACTGAAAGAACAGATTTCCTTTTTGCACACTGAAACGCTCAGAGACCTAAAGGTCGGAGAAATCACAGAATTATAGTGGACGAGTAAACAAGTAAACGAGGTGTGTGCTGAATTTCTGTTTTAACGTTCTGTGTTATCAATAACCTTTAGGTTTCTGTGTGTCCTATGGACTCTGTTTATCTGTGCTATCTGTGAGAAAATAAATAGCTACTCTATCACATCATTCTCTCACAGATGACACAGATGAACTGAAAGAACAGATTTCCTTTTTGCACACTGAAACGCTCAGAGACCTAAAGGTCGAGGAAAGCACAGATTTATAGTTGACGAGTTAACAAGTGGACAAGTAAACGAGTTGCTTGTAGATGGGGTAAATAAAAGACAGAGTAACAGATGAACAAGTTTTTAGTTAACAAGTAAACCAGTTGATAAGTAAACCTGTTATATGCTTTGTTTACTATCAACTGGTTTATTCTTTTTCAAATCCTCAAGAAAACAGACAATTAAGAATAATTAATGCACAAAAATATGTTGTATGCAGGAGAAAGACTATCTTTACGCTTAAATAATAATTTAACACCAATAACTTATGAAGTACTTATGTTTAGGCTCTAATGACTGATTTGGGTTAAAATATAACAGTAATATGAAGAGATTAGCATTATATTTCGCAGGTCTGGTTTGCATACTTTGTAATTGTACAGCGCAAACAGTTTCATCGTTGGTAAAAGATAATACACTACAAAATCAGAATAAGCAACTGCAACAAAACGCCAAAGGGCAGGAGGCTACACCAACTTACAGCATTATATCTGTAGAGAACACTTATAAACTACGATGGACGGGTAAGGCTTTTACAGGTGTCCACAAAGACAAAGCAAATACATGGCTTATCAAGGCAGTGGTGAAAGGCTTGGATGCCAAATGGCTCAAGCATCCTCTTTCGATTACAACAAAGGAGGTGAGCTTGCTTAAAGACAGCCTACGAAAAGAAGTAGTAACAATCATTGCCTTGGAGTCAGCAGAGGTGGGATGGAGTCTTACTACCTTCAATAAAGAGTATTTCATGATAGAAGAATGCGAGGCACCCTTGTATGCTGTTCCATATTTTATAAACGGCAGAGTCTATACCCTTTGTATTACCCCATCATTTAAAATCATAGGCGACGAGATGCGCCCCGCTATTGACCGAAAAGCTTTGCAGGAAAGAATATTGATACCACTGATGAGCGTATTTAGTAGATAAGTGAACTTTTAAGTTGACGAGTTAACGAGTTGCTTGCTAAGAAAGACAGGATAATAGAAAGACAAAGTAACAGATGAACAAAGTTCTTTTGAGTAACAAGTTAGCAAGTAAACGAGGTGTGTGCTGGATTTGTGTTTTAACGTTCTGTGTCATCCATAACCTTTAGGTTTCTGTGCGTCCTATGGACTCTGTTTATCTGTGCTATCTGTGAGAAGATAAAGAAACAGCGACTCTATCACGGCATTCTATCAAAGTATTCTCTCACAGCATTCTCTCACAGATGACACAGATGAACAGAAAGAACAGATTTCCTTTTTAGCACACTCAAACGCTCAGAGATCTAAAGGTCGAGGAAAGCACAGAATTATAGTGGACGAGTAAACAAGTAAACGAGGTGTGTGCTGGATTTGTGTTTTAACGCTCTGTGTCATCCATAACCTTTAGGTTTCTGTGCGTCCTATGGACTCTGTCTATCTGTGCTATCTGTGAGAAAATAAAGAAACAGGGACTTTATCACAGCATTCTCTCACAGATGACACAGATGAACAGAAAGGACAGATTTCCTTTTTGCACACTGAAAGGCTCAGAGACCTAAAGGTCGGAGAACTCACAGAGTTATAGTGAACGAGTTACGAGTAAACGAGTTGACAAGTTGCTTCTGCTGGATTTGTGTTTTAACGTTCTGTGTTATCAATAACCTTTAGGTTTCTGTGCGTCCTATGGACTCTGTTTATCTGTGCTATCTGTGAGAAGATAAAGAAATAGCGACTCTCTCACAGCATTTTCTCACAGTATTCTCTCACAGATGACACAGATGAACAGAAAGAACAGATTTCCTTTTTGCACACTGAAAGGCTCAGAGACCTAAAGGTCGGAGAACTCACAGATTTATAGTTGACGAGTTACGAGTTTACAAGTTGCTTGTGCTGAATTTGTGTTTTAACGTTCTGTGTTATCAATAACCTTTAGGTTTCTGTGTGTCCTATGGACTCCGTTTATCTGTGCTATCTGTGAGAGGATAAAGAAATTAATCAGCCTTCGTACTCTCCTTTTCTCCGTGTGGCGTACTCTCCCCCCCCCCCACTGTTAATTATGTGCAAATGTGTCATAAATGTTGTAATAACTGGTTTTTTGAATATTTTTTGCTAAATTTGCAACTTAATATAATATGTATGTATTGTAAGTTTGTTAAAATTATAGATGTTTCATACTATGACTTTGTATAATGGCTAAGAGTGAAAGACGCAAGAGAGCGTTTTCGTTTGTCCTTTAATAGGATAGAAAAGAGTTTTAATAACCGCATTAAATAATATCAGACTAAATATAACAAAAAGTTTATGAGTAAAAAGTTACTAATGTGTTTTGCCATGCTGTTTATGTGTATAAACGCAGCATTGGCACAAACTAAAATCTCGGGTACCGTAGTGGCTGCCGAAGATAACGAACCCGTTATCGGTGCTACCATTATGGTAGTGGGCACCAAGTCGGGTGCAGTAACCGATGTTGATGGTAAGTTTTCGCTTACCACTGACGTCGCTAACCCTCTGATTACCGTTGGTTACATCGGTATGGCGTCGCAGACACTGAAGGGAACTACCGACATGAAGGTGGTGCTAAAGTCAAGCACTCAGACGCTGAACGAGGTTGTTGTGACGGGTCTTACCCGCACCGACCGTCGTTTGTTTACGGGTGCAACGGACAAGGTTGATGCTGAGAAGGCACGCCTGAGTGGTGTGGCAGATATCAGCCGTTCGCTTGAAGGTCAGGCTGCGGGTGTGTCTGTTCAGAATGTCAGCGGAACCTTCGGTACGTCACCAAAGATTCGTATTCGTGGTGCCACCTCTATCTATGGTAGCAGTAAGCCGCTTTGGGTTGTCGATGGTGTCATCATGGAAGATGCAGCCAATGTAGGTGCAGACGACTTGGCATCGGGTAATCCAGAAACGCTTATATCTTCAGCAATTGCAGGTCTTAATGCCGATGATATCGAGAGCTTTCAGATTTTGAAGGACGGTTCGGCAACCTCTATCTATGGTGCACGTGCGATGGCAGGTGTGATTGTCGTTACTACCAAGAAAGGTAAGCAGGGACAGGCACACATCAGCTATACCGGTGAGTTCACTACTCGTCTTGTTCCCTCTTACAGCAACTTCGATATCCTCGACTCAAAGGAACAGATGGGTATTTATAGAGAGTTGGCAGATAAGGGCTGGTTGAACTTCTCTGACGTGCTTAATGGTAGCGAGTATGGTGTGTATGGTAAGATGTACGAGTTGATAAACAAGTACAATGCTAACACTGGTCAGTTTGCTTTGGAGAACACCACAGAGGCACGCAACCGCTATCTCCAGCGTGCAGAGTTCCGCAATACTAACTGGTTTAAGGAGTTGTTCTCATCTAATATTATGCAGAGTCACTCTATCAGTTTGAGCGGTGGTACACAGAAGTCAAACTACTATGCATCGTTCAGTGCATTGTTAGACCCGGGATGGTATAAGCAGAGTAACGTAAATCGTTATACCCTCAACGTAAACCTCACACAGCACTTGACAGACAAACTGTCGTTGAACCTCATTGGTGGTGCGGCTTATCGTAAGCAGCGTGCACCGGGAACACTTGGTCAGGACGTTGACGTAGTAGGTGGTGAGGTGAAGCGTGACTTCGATATCAACCCTTACTCTTACGCAAGCAACACCTCACGTGTGTTGGATCCATCAGCAACCTACGTAGCGAATTATGCACCATTCAACATCTTCAATGAGTTGAATAACAACTACATCGACCTCAATACGCTTGATGCTCGTTTCCAATTGGAATTGAAGTATAAGCCTATCAAGGGTCTTGAACTGTCACTCTTGGGTGCATTCAAATATATGACTTCTACACAGGAGCATTTTGTAAAGGACAATTCTAATCAGGCATTGGCTTATCGTGCTATGTCAAACGGAATTATCCGTGATGCCAACAAGTATCTTTATAAAGACCCAAATAACCCTTACGTATTGCCAATGACCGTGTTACCATACGGTGGTTTGTATCATAAGGGCGACAACCGCATGAGCGATTACGATATTCGTGCAACCGCTAACTATAGTCGCACCTTTGCCGAGAAGCATATTATGAACCTCTTTGGTGGTATGGAGTTGAAGAGTATTGAGCGTCAGCGCAATGCCTTTGAGGGAGCTGGTCTGCGTTATGATGCAGGTATGGTGCCATTCTATATCTATCAGTATTTCAAGCGTGCCGTAGAGTCGGGTAATACTTATTATACCATTAACCCAACTAACTCACGCAGTGTAGCTTTCTATGGTAATACAACTTACAGCTATCAGGGTCGTTACGTCTTCAATGGTACACTTCGTTATGAGGGTTCAAACCAGATGGGTCGTAACTCAAGCGCACGCTGGATGCCAACATGGAACGTGTCTGGTGCATGGAACGTGCATGAGGAGAACTGGTTTAACAAGCTCTCTCCATTGAATAAGCTTACACTCCGCGCCTCTTACAGTCTTACGGGTACACCTCCAGACGCTTCTTATAGCAACTCAACCGCTATCATCACCGCTTCAACTCCTTTCCGTCTCTTTGCAGAAGATCAGGAGCCACAGCTTGAGCTTAGCGAGTTAGCAAACTCAACCCTTACCTACGAGAAGAAGAACGAGTTGAACCTTGGTTTCGATGCTTCATTGTGGAATAATCGCTTAGGTGTTACCTTCGACTATTATACACGTAGAAACTTCGACGAAATCGGTCCGATGATTACCGCTGGTTTGGGTGGTGAGATTATCCGTGCTGCCAATGTTGCCGAGATGAATTCTAATGGTCTTGAGTTGAGTATCTCTTCTGTTAACATCAAGAAGAAGAACTTCTCTTGGACCACCAGCTTCATCTATTCATACGCAACAACCGAGATTACAAAGCTTTTCAACCAAGGAAACGTGATGAGTCTTGTAAGCGGTAATGGTTTTGCAAAGAAGGGTTATCCTGCTCGTGCCTTGTTCTCAATCCCATTCGTAGGCTTGAACAGCGAGGGTATGCCAATGGTTCTCAATGAGAAGGGACAGGTGACAACCGATGATATCAACTTCCAAGAGCGTACAAAGACCGACTTCTTGAAGTATGAAGGCCCTACCGATCCAACCCATACGGGTTCTGTGGGCAATATGTTTAGCTATCATGGTTTCCGTCTGAATGTATTCTTCACTTATGCCTTCGGCAACGTAGTACGCCTTGATCCTAAGTTCCGTGCACGTTATAACGACCTCGTTTCAATGACTAACGCATTCAAGAACCGTTGGATGGCAGCAGGTGAGGAGAAAGAAACCAATGTTCCCGGTATTCTTTCTAAGAGCCAGTACATGGCAAACACCAATGTTCGCTTGGGCTACAACGCCTATAACTACAGCGATACACGTATAGCAAAGGGCGACTTCATCCGTCTCAAAGAGATTTCTTTGGGCTATGACTTCCCTGCACAGATGTTCCAGAAAAGCATGATTAAGAATGCGTCGTTGAAGCTTCAGGCTACCAACCTCTTCCTTCTCTATGCTGACAAGCGACTCAATGGTCAGGACCCAGAGTTCTATAACGTGGGTGGTGTTGCATCGCCAATGCCAAAACAATTTACGCTAACAGTAAAACTCGGACTTTAAAACATACGAAGATGAAAGTCAAAAAATATATTATATACTTGCCAGTGGCTGCGATTTCGCTTGCACTTACTTCGTGTAACGATTTCCTTAACAAGTATCCGGACAGCCGCATGGACCTCAAGAACCCTACGGAGGTGAGCCAGTTGTTGGTAAGCGCTTATCCACAAGCACACCCAGCTTACCTCACTGAAATGTATTCGGACAATACTGACGAGCAACTCCATAGTACATGGAGTGCCTTCGACAGATTCCAAGAGCAGGCTTATCAGTGGAAAGATATTGACGACGTAAGCAATACGGAAACCCCTTATCAGCTTTGGTCAGCGCATTATGCGGCTATCTCAGCTTGTAATGAGGCGATTGCTTACATGAATACTGTTTCTAACCCAGAGGAGTATGAAGAGCAGTTGGGCGAGGCTTTGCTCTGCAGAGCGTTCTCAATGTTCCAGTTGTCAACGGTCTTCTGTCAGGCTTACGACAAGACTACGGCTGCCAAAGAGTTGGGGTTGCCTTATCCAACAGAGCCAGAGAAGGTTGTTGGTCGATTGATGGAGCGTGGCACATTGGCTGAGCTTTATCAGAAGATTGAGGCAGATATGCTGAAGGGTATTGCCCTTGTCGGTACAAAGTATGCAAAACCAAAGTTCCACTTCACCAAGCAGGCAGCTTACGCTTTCGCAACGCGCTTCTATCTCTATGCACAGAAGTATGACAAGGCTGTGAAGTATGCTAACATGGTATTGGGCGATCAGCCAGCAGACATCCTCCGCAACTGGGCAGAATGGAACCGCTTGGGTCCAAGTGGTAATGTACAGCCAAATGCCTTTGTGAATGCAAGCAACACGGCAAACATCATGTTGTTGCCAGTTCCTTCACAGTGGGGTGTTATCAGTATTCCTATTCAGGCAGGT
This sequence comes from Prevotella melaninogenica, assembly GCF_003609775.1. Lineage (NCBI taxonomy): Bacteria > Pseudomonadati > Bacteroidota > Bacteroidia > Bacteroidales > Prevotellaceae > Prevotella > Prevotella melaninogenica. The sequence goes on along the minus strand of NZ_AP018050.1, from coordinate 443,802 downwards.
AGCAAGTATGCGCATGGCGAATTGATTAGCAAGAACGAAACCTTGCAGGCTCCGGGTCCATGGGGTGACAGCGGTTCAACGCTTAACTATACCGTCCTTTATAATAATGGTGTATCAAAGTACTGCTTGCGCAAACTCCCTTACGTACCTAAGGTGATTGATGCAACAGCAGAGATTGGTATTCCTTACGGTGAGTATGCTGTGTTCAGCACAGACATCACACTGCTTGAGCGTGCTGAGGCTTACGCCCTCTTAGGTCAGTATGACAAGGCATTGAAAGACATCAACACCGAGTTGACCGTCTTCTCTAAGAACAGAAAGCAACTCACAATGACAGACATTCAGGACTTCTATGGTTCGATGGCTTACTACACATCAACAAAGCCAACACCAAAGAAGAAGCTGAATCCATTGTTTGCAGTTGAGGCTACTACGCAGGAACCTCTCTTGCAGTGTCTCTTACAGTTAAAGCGATTGGTAACCATCCATGAAGGTTTCCGTTTGCAGGATGTTAAACGTTATGGTATCACAATGTATCGTAGAAAGGTTGATGTGCAGTCGGCTGTTACTGCCGTAACTGACTCTATGAAGGTTGGCGACCCACGCTTAGCTATTCAGTTGCCACAGGACGTAATATCAGCCGGGGTGACACCTAATCCACGTAATAATTAAAACGAGACGTTATGAAAAAGTATTTATATTTGGTTGCAATCGCTATCGTCAGCTGTGGCGCAATCTTGTCTTCATGTAGTGATGACAAGATAAGCGGTGACTCTATATTCTCTACAAAGGCTGTGGAGCGCAATGCCTTCGACCAGTGGTTGTATAAGAACTACACCATGCCTTATAATATAGAGTTCCAGTATCGTCTGAAGACAGAGGAGACCGAGCAGGCTTACAACTTCGTTCCTGCCGACTCTGCAAAGACGGTTAAGCTTGCTATCCTCACAAAGTATATGTGGTTTGATGCTTATGCAGAGACCGTCGGACTTGACTTCATCAAGGAGAATGCCCCACGTATCATCTTAGTGACAGGTACTCCGGGTTACACACGTTATCGTACGGAGGTAATCGGTAGTGCTGAGGGTGGCTATAAGGTAAGATTAGGTAAGGTAAATGCCCTTACCGATGACCAGCTGAAGGACTATGGCAGTATGAATAACTACTACTTCCACACGATGCACCATGAGTTCATGCACATTCTTAATCAGAAGAAACCTTACGATGAGTCGTATGATAATATCTCACGCTCTGACTACGTAAGTGGTAACTGGACTTCTACTCCAGACAAGAAGGCACAGAGCATGGGTTTCGTTTCGGCTTACTCTATGGAGAATCCTGCTGAGGACTTTGCTGAGGCTTATTCTATCTATGTGACCAGTACGCCAGAGGATTGGAACACAATCATGAAGAATGCAGGCAGCAAGGGCGGTAGCATTATCAACAGAAAGCTCAAGATGATTCGCGAATATATGCGTAACTCTTGGAATGTTGATATCGAAGTGTTGCGCACTGCAATCCTCAGAAGAGGTGGAAAGATTGGTACACTCGATTTGAACACGCTCAACTAACAGAGCCGTGAGTGTGCATATTATCAATAAATAAAATAAACAAGGGCTTTTGACTTAGGCTGAGCATTACTCACGTACTAAGCTCAGAACCTTATAAAAGTAAATAAGTACGCAAATGAAAAAGGTATATTTGCTATTCATGTCTATCGTACTGACACTTTCTTTGCAATCGTGTCTGCATGACGATAAGACCACTTTCGACCTCCCTGCGGCTGAACGAATAGAGAAGAAGGTTGCTGACTATAAGGCACTTTTAGAGTCGTCAGAGGATGGTTGGGTAATGCAGTATTATACGGGAAAGAACTATAGCTACGGTGGTTACACACTGTTGTTGAAGTTCAAGAACGGTCATGTTACCGCTATGGGCGACGTGAAGGATGTTGAGGCAAAGGCTACTTCGGGCTACGATGTAGTGAAAGACTTGGGTCCTACCTTGTCGTTCAATGAGTATAACGCCGTGATTCACCCATTGGCTGAGACTTGGTTGGGTAGTCCTGACGGTGCGCAGGGCGACTATGAGTTCTCTATCCTCCGTGCTACTAACGATAGTATCTTCTTGAAAGGACGTAAGTGGCAGAATGAGATGGTGCTCACTCGTCTGCCAAAGGGTACTAACTGGGAAGAGTATATGCTCGGCCTTGTGACGGTAATGGAAGGTATGAATGTTGAGACCTACGACTTCGTCTTGGGTAATGACACCTTAGGACAGGGAACACTCACACAAGAGGTGAGACGCCTTACTGTTACCTTGGACGATAAGAAGTGGGAGATGCCTTATTGTACAACCAATACCGGTATTGTACTCCGTGAGCCTATCGTCATCGGTAACAAGCAGTATCAGCACTTCACATGGAATGATGCTGATCACTCGTTGACAGAAGGCGACCTTAAAATCATTCAGTTCTTGCCAAAGACTCATAAGAGTATCGACTTCTGGGTTGGCGAATGGCAGTTGAAGACGAACTTGCGTAAGCGCATCAAGCTTACCTTGGAGATGGGTTCTGTTGCCAACACACTGAAGGGTAAGTTGAATATTAATAATGTCAACTATGAGTTGCTCCTGACTTACGACCCAGCAACGGGACGTCTGGAACTCCCAGGACAGCCAGTGACCGACCCAACCTATAAGTATCCAGCAGGTATCTTGTTGATTCCAGCATCTCAGAAGGAGGGTAAACTCTTCGGTGAAGGTCAGGGTAGCTTGTTCTTCACATGGGATGATGACATGGAGCAAGCTACAGCTGAAGACAGTGGACAGATTACAGGTCACACCGTTGACTCCTTCTTCGGTGTAGCATACGGCGAAGACTTGCAGCCTGTTACCGATGCTGATGGCAACTACGTATTTGCCTTCACATTGCCGAATATCCAGTACATGAAGAAAATTAATTAATTATGAAGAAGTATATTTCAATATTCATGCTCGTTGCAGCTGCCGTTCTTGGAACGGCATGCAGCAGCAACGATAACGAACTGCCTGAATACGCTGCGGGATTGAACGTCGTAAAGGCGCAGACAGCGTTTAACGTAGTCGGTGGTACCAACGAGGTGAAGATGGCTTCTGAACCTGCTCAGGCTTATGCGCAGGACGCGTGGCTGACGGTTACGAAGAAGGCTGAGACACTTATGTTGACTGCTGCTACTAATACCAGCCCACAGTCACGTAACACGCTCCTCGTTATCAAAAACCAACAGGGCGACTCTATCACCCTTAACGTTCAGCAGGAGGGTATCACCTTCGGTTTGCCTGCTGGTGAGGACATCTTCACCGACGATAAGGCTGTACAGAAGACGCTGATTGCTACCGCTAACGTTCCTGTTACCTATGTCACTACGGGCGACTGGATTACCGTTGAGCAGAACGGCAACGAAGTTGGCGTAAAGGTGGCTGAGAACACAACGGGTAAGGCACGTGTTGGTTGGGTTATCGCTAAGGCGGTGGGCTTGGTTGACTCACTGAAGGTGGTTCAGGCTTCATTGGCTGACTTCGTTGGCGAATACAAGCAGACAGCAAAGATGCGTAACGCTGATCGTACATTGTCTGAGAGAACCTCTGATGTCCGCATCGAGGCTGCAGCTGGTACTAACAAGGCTAACTTCATCGTTGACAACAAGTACACATGGTCAGTAGACTTTATCCCCGGTAAGGGCTTCAAGATGACCAACGGTAAGGTGGTTGCGAAGAACGAGGTGCAGACAGGTGTTTACGAATACCTTATCTCTGTAGTCGTTGCCGACGACTTCAGTAAGGAGCACGAGACGGCTATCAATGGTACGCAGGAGAGCATTATGCTGGCGATTGATGATGCTGGCAACCTTGTCTTCCAAGAAGCACAGAAGCTTGCCTCTGAGCAAACCTTCTCTTCTTACGGCTGGAACCGCTTCTCTGACTCTAAACCAGTCATGGGTGCCTACCGTGGTATCGGTGAGGTCTACGTACAGCCAAGAATTACACGCAAGTAGTTTTTTAAGTAGACAGGTTAACGAGTAGACAAGTTAACGAGTTGCTTGTAGACAAAGTAAATAAAAGACAAAGTAACAGATGAACATATTTTAGTTGATAAGTTAACTAACAAGCTGACGAGTGAACAAGTTTTTAACTTGTTCACTCGTTTTTTTTACCTTACTCAGCTAATAACCATTTCTTCTCACAATTACCTTATCAACTTGTTAACCTTGTTACTCTGTCTTCTTTACAAGCAACTTGTTCACTTGTCTACTCGTCAACTTGTACCGTGTTGTTGCTTCGTACGTCTTGTGTTGTTGGTAAGCACGTCTTGTGTTGTTGGTAAGCACTGATTGTGCTGAGTAGTTAACATCATTCTTTCCTTTATAAAATAATGTGTTACCTCTTTAAAAGATTGATAGTATAAGAGGGTGTGCTATCTAAGGCTTATCAGATAGCAGTATTGTAAGATTAGCTGTGTTCTTATCTAATAGTAGCCATTTTAAGATTAAAATCTTGCAAATTCTTTCCAATATTTGCAAGATTGGAAAGAATTTGAAGCTTATTATTTTGTCTTTATATTGAAAGACTCATTTGTACGACACTATATTTGTAAGACTATTCAAGACTTAATATGGCCACAGCATTGCTATCAGAAGGGTCTGTAGCGTAGTGTATAGTTAACGAAGAAACAAATTGTTTGAGCAGAAAAGCTTATTCAACTGTCTTTGTTAGGTTATAACTAAAATATAAGTAATATGTATAATATCCGCCCAGTATGCACTGAATAAAGTAAGCTGACAAGACAAGGACCTTATTATTCTGGTTCTTCCGTTAAATGCGTGGATGCTTTTCGTATAGCTTTAACGGTAAAACCGAGGTTATTCATTAAATAAAAATATTGTCAAGACTGTCAATAGTCTATTCTATTATTACCCTCTAACGTCATCATTTTTTTTCATTTTAATACTTCAAAAATGTAGATAAAACCCCGAAAAATCATTACATAAATTCGAATAAAATATCTATAAATGAAGGCAAAAACACGTGTAAAAAGCAAGTTTACAACTAACAGAAAATCAATTAGTTATAAAGTCGTGCAAGAAAAGGTGCTTAATTGGACTTCAAAAGGGCGTTAGTAACACTCCCAAAGGGCCTCTTTTGCAAGTCAATTAGGCGTCTTTTAGAAGCCAAAAGAGCATGTGTTGGTTTTGAGTTGCGTGAAAATAGTTTACAAGTGTCGATTAATAAGGGAATAAGCAGTTTGTAGAAGACAGAAAGACATGCTAATGGATAGACATTTTTATTTGCCTTTTCTACATTATATCTTGTAGTTTATCCCTTTTATATACCTAATGGGATATATTTATCCATTTAACGGAAGAACCTAAATAATTTGATAACGGCAGTGATTATCTTTAAGGTTTTAGCGCAATCTTTTGCTATTTAGGCTTTTTGTCTCGTGTTTTTATGTTATCTTTGTACCTCATCTATAAAACAAATGAATATAATATACATAATAATTTTCTTTACTGCGGTAGTCATTCTTTACCTTGTTCGCTTAATCATACGTTATAACTATGCAAAGCTTAAGGGTAAACATGGTGAAAGACAAGTAGCAAAAAGACTGATGCGCTTACCAGATGGATATACAATATTCAATGATGTATATATTTTGGAAAATGGTAAGAGTTCACAGATAGATCATGTTGTTTTATCTCTACATGGTATTTTTGTTATTGAAACAAAGAATTACAGAGGTTGGATTTATGGTAATGAAAAAGATCAATACTGGATTAAAAACATGTATGGAACAAAGTATCAGTTCTATAATCCTTTATTACAAAACTATAGTCATGTCAAAGGCTTACAATCTTTATTTGGCTTTCCTTCGCAATATTTCATTCCAATAGTTGTGTTTACAAATGCAGCCAAGATAAAGGGTAATTATCCTAATCATAATGTTATTAATGTAAGTGAACTTATTAGTACGATTGAAGCCTATCAGAATGTTGTATTTACAGAAGACGTTTTGGCAACAGCAATTAACAAACTCACCTATTCAAGTTTTGAAACAAGTGAGACATCGTCACTTCATAAAGCTCAGGTAACGGCTAACATGACATCATGGAAAAAGGCTATTCAGAGAGGGCAGTGTCCTCGTTGTGGTGGTTCTCTTGTTTACAGAGTGGGTAGATATGGTAAATTCTGGGGTTGTAGTAATTATCCAAAATGTCACTACACATTGAAAAAATGAAAAGTTGCATAGCATTTGTTTTACTACCCAACAAGCGGATAAGCGTTCTTTGATCCCAATGAGTTTTAGGATTCTTACCAGCTAATACACAATCTGTTTCTCTGTAACATCATTGAAAAAAGAAAAGGTTAAATATTAACCTGTTACTTTGTCTATTTCTTCTCCTTCTTCTTCTGTTCCTTTTTACATTTTGTCTTCTGTTCATTATGTCATTCTGTCTTTTCATTAAGCATATAACGGCACTCGTCCTTCTGTCTTTATTTGCCAATATGAATTATTTTCGTTATCTTTGCCTACAAAACAAACGAAAGAATTAATGGCAACAGTAGACGACAAGAAGATTATCTTCTCAATGGTGGGTGTATCGAAGATTATCCCACAGAACCAGAAACAGATTCTGAAGAACATTTACCTCTCGTTCTTCTATGGTGCAAAGATAGGTATTATTGGTCTCAACGGCGCAGGTAAGTCTACGCTGATGAAGATTATCGCTGGTCTTGTGGAACCAACACAGGGCGAAGTGGTATGGAGTCCGGGCTACTCTGTGGGTTATCTCCCACAGGATCCACCACTCGATGAGGCGAAGACCGTGAAGGAGAATGTTATGGAGGGTGTGCAGCATATCTATGATGCACTGAAGGAATATGACGATATCAACGTAAAGTTCGGCTTAGAGGAGTATTACTCTGATGCTGACAAGATGGATAAGTTGATGCAGCGTCAGGCTGAGTTGCAGGATATCATTGATGCAACAGACGCTTGGAACATTGATTCACGCTTGGAGCGTGCGATGGATGCATTGCGTTGTCCTAAGGGTGATTTGCCAGTGACCAACCTCTCTGGAGGTGAGCGTCGTCGTGTTGCACTCTGCCGTCTGCTCCTTCAGAAGCCAGACGTATTGTTGCTCGATGAGCCTACCAACCACCTTGACGCTGAGAGTATCGACTGGTTGGAGCAGCACTTGCAGCAGTATGAGGGTACGGTCATCGCTGTTACCCACGACCGTTACTTCTTGGACGATGTGAGCGAGTGGATTCTTGAACTCGACCGTGGTGAGGGTATTCCATGGAAGGGCAACTACTCTTCATGGCTCGATCAGAAGACAAAGCGCATGGAGCAGGAAGAGAAGTCGGCTTCTAAGCGTCGCAAGACATTGGAGCGTGAGTTGGAGTGGGTACGTATGGCACCGAAGGCTCGTCAGGCAAAGGGTAAGGCTCGTCTGAACTCTTACGAGCAGATGCTCAACGAGGAGCAGAAGCAGCGTGAGGAGAAGCTCGAAATCTTTATTCCTAACGGTCCACGTTTGGGTAATAAGGTTATCGAAGCGCAGCACGTAAAGAAGGCTTTCGGCGAGAAGGTACTCTTCAACGACCTCAACTTCATGTTGCCTCCTAACGGCATCGTAGGTGTTATCGGTCCTAACGGAGCAGGTAAGACAACGCTCTTCCGCCTTATCATGGGCTTGGAGCAGGCAGATGGCGGTACGTTCGAGGTGGGTGAGACCGTTAAGCTCGCTTACGTTGACCAGCAGCATAAGGATATCGACCCTAATAAGACAGTATATGATGTAGTGTCACAGGGCAACGAGACGATTCGTATGGGTGGACGTGACATCAACTCACGTGCTTATCTCTCACGTTTCAACTTCTCAGGTACCGACCAGAGTAAGCTCTGTTCAGTACTCTCTGGTGGTGAGCGTAACCGTCTTCAGTTGGCTATGGCATTAAAGCAGGAAGGCAACGTCCTCCTCCTCGATGAGCCTACCAACGATATCGACGTAAACACACTCCGTGCATTGGAGGAAGGTCTTGAGGCATTCGCAGGTTGTGCGGTTGTCATCAGCCACGACCGTTGGTTCCTCGATCGTATCTGTACCCACATCCTCGCCTTTGAGGGTAATGGTGAAGTTGTCTACTTCGAAGGTGGCTTCTCTGATTACGAAATCAATAAGGCACGCCGTCTTGGCAATGAGGAGATTAAGAAGGGTAGATATAGAAAGTTGATGGAGGAGTAAAGGACAAACAACCAACAGCCTACCAACTGGCCCCACCCCCAACCCCTCCCCCATAGGGAGGGGCGTGAAATGCGAGATAACCCTAAATTCTCTCCAAACTATTGGTCATTGACAGAAAGGATATTATGGAGAGGGGAGGGATTAGCGGGCTACCCCTATAAAGAAATTAAAAGACAGAGTAGCATGTTTATTTGTTACTCTGTCTTTTTGTTTCCTCTCATTTGTCCTTTTTGTCTTTTATCTCTATTCTGCTTTTAGTCTTCCTCATCAGCTAAGAATCTGTGCATTCTCCGACCTTTAGGTCTCTATTGCATCTGTTGTTTCTGTTCTTCTGTGCTATCTGTGAGAAAATAAAGAAACAGCCACTCTATCATAGCATTCTCTCACAGATGACACAGATGAACAGAAAGAACAGATTTCCTTTTTGCACACTGAAAGGCTCAGAGACCTAAAGGTCGAGGAAAGCACAGATTTATAGTGAACGAGTGGATGAGTTGCTTGTGCTGGATTTGTGTTTTAATGTTCTGTGTTATCAATAACCTTTAGGTTTCTGTGCGTCCTATGGACTCTGTTTATCTGTGCTATCTGTGAGAAAATAAAGAAACAGCTACTCTATCAAAGCATTCTCTCACAGATGACACAGATGAACAGAAAGAACAGATTTCCTTTTTGCACACTGAAAGGCTCAGAGACCTAAAGGTCGGGGAACTCACAGATTTATAGTGGACGAGTTACGAGTGAGCGAGTGGATGAGTCGCTTGTGTTGGATTTTTGTTTTAACGCTCTGTGTCATCCATAACCTTTAGGTTTCTGTGCGTCCTATGGACTCTGTTTATCTGTGCCATCTGTGAGAGAATTTATTCACCTAACATTACGAAATATAATTACAAAATATTCGAAGAAAAGGCGAAGAAAAGGGCTAAAAAAGAGTATTTTGAACATCCTCATAAATCTTTTATTATCAGATGGTTGCAGAAGTGGTTTTCAAAAGGTGCTTAGTTGAACTTCAAAAGGGCGTTAGTAAGAGCCTTAAAGGGCATCTTTTGCAAGCCAAAAGGGCGTTAATTGAAAGCTAAAAGAGCATCTATTGAAAAAGGAAATGAGAAAAATTATGACAAAAGAAACCTCACCCCCCAACCCCCTCTCCGAAGGGAGAGGGGGAGTGCAGCGCACCGTTTGCTTTAAAATGACTAAACAGCTTTTCCAACCATAGGGGTATCACGCTAATCACGCCCCTCCCTATGGGGGAGGGGACGGGGGAGGGGCTGTTTGCCTTCGTTACATTCTACGCCCCTCCCCTTTTGGGGAGGGGTTGGGGGTGGGCTGGTTGCCTTCATTACATTTCACGCCCTCCCCTTTCGGGGAGGGATGGGGTGGGGCTGCTTGTTTTTACTTACTTTTCTTATTCAGCAGTACATACCCACCTATTCCACCTAAGATGGAGGCGAGGAAGATACCCAACTTTGCTTGTGTCATTAATAGCTCATCGGTGAAAGCGAGGGTAGAGATGAACATCGACATTGTGAAGCCGATGGAGGCAAGCATACCTAAGCCCAGCAGTGTGCGAGGAGTGATGGCACTTGGAAGTGTTGCCCAACGCATTTTTACCATTAAAAAGATTGCACTGACAATGCCAATTGGTTTTCCTAAGAACAAGCCGAGTGTCACACCGAGTGCTACGTGGGTAGAGAAGATGTCAGATAGACTTAAATCCGTGAAACTGATACCTGCATTGGCAATCGCAAAGATAGGCATAATTAAGAAGGTAACGATAGGTGCCATCTTATGTTCAAGCTGTTGCAACAAGGGGATTGCAATAGTAGTGTCATGCTGTATATGTGTCAGCACGTCAACCTGCCCCTCTTCCAAGGTTCTAACCTCGTTTGCTTCCTCTTTCTCAAAACGTCTTGTCAGTCTCTTAATACGCTTGAGATAGACTGACTCGTTAATCTTTGCATCGGCTGGAATCATGAAGGCGGCGAGTACGGCTGCGATTGTTGCGTGGATTCCTGATAGCAAGAAGGTTACCCATACACCACCGATACCAAGTACGGCATAGAAGAATAGGCTCTTGATACCGAGTCTGTTGCCTATAAACATCACGGCAAGGAAGGCGAAGCCAAAGAGCAAACTCACGATAGAGAGTTCGGAGGTATAGAAGAAGGCGATAACGAGAACGGCCCCAAGGTCGTCTACTATGGCAAGTGTTGTCAGGAAAAGCTTTGCCGAGGCAGGTACTTTATCTCCTAAGAGATAGATCACTCCTAAGGCAAAGGCGATGTCTGTTGCCATTGGTATACCCCATCCCTTTGCTTCTGCCGTTCCTATATTAAGACTTAGAAATATCACGGCAGGTACGATCATACCGCCTATTGCTGCACCTATGGGCAGAATTGTGTTTCTGATGTCAGCGAGTTCGCCACCGATGAATTCCCTTTTTAGTTCTAAGCCTACTACAAAGAAGAACATCGCCATCAGTCCATCGTTAATCCAGTGGTGTAAACTATAATTCAGATAAGGCTCTCCGTTGATGATAAAGCCTACCTCCTGCTCAAAGAAATGATAGTAGCTTGTTGCTAAGTTGGTGTTTGCCAACACCATTGCCAAGGCTACACTGAAAAGCAGAACGATACCTCCCGACTTCTCCCTACCCATAAACAGCTTTATCGGTAGTATCAAATATTGATTCAGTTTCTCTTCAACTCGTTGTCTCATAATTTTCTTGTTATCTTGTTTTACAATATATATAAAAGGTGAGGAACGCTATAAGCCTTGTATAATAAAAGCATATAAAGCCTATGTTCTAAACACTCTTCGATTTAAACGGAATACCCTCGTAAGCCAATATACTTGCGAGGGGGATTCAGTCTTATCCTTTTTTATCTTCCAGCTTTCATCCTTTATGGGGAATTTCCTCGTCCTTTCCCCTAACTTCCCTTCTGGCAGTTACTACAAGTTCAGAAATACTAAGGGGTATCGCGCATTCTACGCCCTCCCCTTTCGGGGAGGGATGGGGTGGGGCTTCTACTTCTTCTTCCACTCCATATACCCTGCTCCTGCAATCGCCAAGAGGAGGATAACGATAGAGATGTAAGCAATAGTCTCAGTAGTAGAGATACTTGTTGGGTGGAAGTCGAGTACTACCGTGTGCTTACCCGGCTTCACGCTTACGGCACGGAGGATGTAGTTCACACGTCCAAGCTCTGCTGGCTGACCATCGATAGTGGCTGTCCAACCCGGATAGTAGACCTCAGAGAAGACTACCACACCACCATTCTTTGAGTTAACGGTGTATTGCAGGTTGTTAGGCTCATACTTGTCGAGCTTCACAGTTGCTGTTGAGTCGTTCGCCTTTGCCTGACCCAAAGCAGCTTCAAACTTCTTGTCGGCTACGGCTTCATGGCGCACGTCAATCTTACCCACCTCTGCATACTCTGCGTTGGCATCGTTGACATAGGTGAGTTTATTAACAAACCAGCCGTTACCCTGTGCGTAAGGGTTCTGTATTGGTGCCGTTGTGCCACCCTGCAGTGGAAGGATAAAGTACTTCGTGTTAAGCATGTTCAGCACTGGGAAGGTCTTAGCACCATCCACAGCCTGCATATTACCACCTGCAGCAGCAATCGCCTGCATCGTCTTCTGCATTTCTGGAGCGATGTAAGCATCGATCATCTCCTGATAACGACGGAGCTTAGCAGGGTGATAACCACCAATACTCTTATGGAAGTAAGAAGTCTCGTTCTCGTTGAAAGTGTTTGAAGCAAAGTTCAATACACGATAGTCGAGGCTCTTGTCCTTATTAATCTCAAGGTCGGCTGCCGTTGGTTGCTGTGGCATATCACGCTCACTCTTTGGTACGAACATCTCGTCATTGAGGTAACGCTTGTCCACCTGCCACATATCAACAAGGCAAAGTACCAAAAGACCAGCCACCATATAGTCGGCACGCAACTTCTTCATCTTGTAAACAAAGAGTAGAGCGAAGCCGATGAGGATAACGATAACCGAACGCCAAGCATCAGAGCTGACCATTGCAGCACGCATAGCGGAGATATTAGCGAGGATTGTTCCAGCCGTATTGCCGTCCATGCCCTGAATGCTATTAATCATCTGGCGTTCCTGATCGTTGACAAACGGACCCATCATGTCTGGGAATACAGCCACTAAGACTGCCACACCCGCTGTCAAAGCGAGGCTGATATAAGCATACTTCATCTTCTGTCCTAAGAGTTCTGGCTCCTCAACAAGGCGCTTTAAGGTCAGAGCAGCCAAGAGAGGGATGGTGAACTCAGCGATAACAAGGATACTTGCCACCGTTCGGAACTTCGCATACATTGGGATGTAATCGAGGAAGAAGTTGGTGAAGCCCATGAAGTTATGGCCCCATGAGAGGAGAATGGATAGTATTGTAGCTGCCAACAATGCCCACTTCGTTGTACCCTTCACGATGAAAAGGCCTAAGATGAAGAGGAAGAGAACGAATGCACCGACGTAAACAGGCCCGCTCGTACCCGGCTGTGTGCCGAAATACTGTGGGAAAGCGTCGTAGAGCTGTGGAATCATTGACTGTATCTGTGGGTCAACCTTCGACATAGCCGTACTGCTTTGGCTCAATGGAACACTCGCTCCACCCTTTGCATCAGGCACGAGTAAGGTCATTGTCTCATCAATACCATAACTCCACTGAGTGATATAGTCGCGATCAAGTCCTGAACTTGTCTGGTTTGCACCATCAGCTTTCAGCAACTCGCTCTTGCCACGCATACTCTCTTTCTGATACTGCCATGTGTGGTAAAGGCTTGAGAGATTGATTAAAACACCAATCAATGCCGCTACAGCCAATACGCCCGTAGCCTTGAGGAAGCCTGCAAGTTGCTTCTCACGAACGGCTTGCACGAGATAGCCAATGACCATAAAGAGGATGATAAACAGATAGTAATAGGTCATCTGCACGTGGTTGGCCTTTACTTCAAAGGCTGTGAAGATGGCTGTCACAATGAATCCGGACAGATAACGCCCACGATAAGCCAAGACAACACCGGCAATCATCGGTGGAAGATAAGCCAACGCCATTACCTTCCAGAGGTGACCAGCAGCAATGATGATGAGGAAGTAGGACGAGAACGCCCACATGATACTACCCAAGGCTGCCAACGACTGTCGGAAGTCGAAGGCTCGCAGCAGAATATAGAAACCTAAGAGATAGACAAAAAGGAACCATACATTCTCAGGCAACCAAAGGTGATAAGCGTTCATCACCTGCGAAAGTCCGTCTGTTGACTGATACGATGGCGACATCTGATAGGTAGGCATACCACCGAAGATGGCGTTTGTCCAGCGTGTTGCCTCACCTGTACGGTTCTGGTACTCTGTCATTTCCTGTGCCGAACCGACACCTGCTGAGGCATCGTGGCGATAGAGAATCTTACCCTGAGTGACGGGTACGAAGAAGTAAGCGAACGAGATGACCGCAAACAACACGACTACCACTACATCGGGTAGAAATCTTTTCCAAGTTTTCATTATTATTTATTTTGCTTTTGTCTGACTTATGGATTAATCTCTGCAAAGTTACAAAAAACTAAGAACTTACAATATCCAACTTGTAACTTTTTCGTACCTTTGCAGTATGAAAATAGGAATCATCGTTGCAATGGACAAAGAGTTCGAGCAACTTAAAGCAATTCTTTCCAATACCGAGACGGAGCATTTCAATCATAAAGACTTCGTTACGGGACAGTTGGGAGAGAAGGACATCATCTTGCAGCAGTGCGGTATCGGTAAGGTTAACTCTACTATCGGTGCGGTGGAGATGATAAACCATTACCATCCCGACCTTGTTATCTCAAGTGGTTGTGCGGGTGGTGCTGACACTTCATTGGAGGTTACCGATGTGGTGGTGGCAACAGAGTGTGCTTACCACGATGCCTACTGTGGCGATGAGGTGGCTTTCGGTCAGATTATCGGTATGCCTGCTCGCTTCAAGGCTCCTACTGAGTTGATTGAAAAGGCACTGTCACTAAACAACTTGCCTGATTGTAAGGACTTACACGTCAAGGCAGGACTGACCGTCAGTGGCGAATGGTTTGTCAACTCACGCGAGAAGATGCAAGAGATAATGAACCACTTCCCTGAGGCAACAGCCGTCGATATGGAGAGTTGTTCGATAGCGCAGGTCTGCCATATCTATCAAACGCCTTTCGTTTCCTTCCGTGTCATCAGCGATGTTCCACTCAAAGACAACAAAGCCAGCCAGTACTACGACTTCTGGGAGCGCATTGCTAACGGCAGTTTTGAGGTGACGAAACACTTTATTAATTTAATTCAGAATTCATAATTCAGAATTCATAATTATGATTACCGATGTGGGCAGAGTTTATAGAATAAATAATTTGTTTACTTGTCCGCTTGATTCTATCACGGAACTAAAGATATACAGATTTCTTTTTAGCTAACAAAAGCTTAAAGGTTATGGATAAAACTGAAGCTAACCGCGGTAATCATAATTATGAATTTTGAATTATGAATTTTGAATTATGAATTTTGAATTATAATAGTAATCATAATTATGAATTTTGAATTATGAATTTTGAATTATGAATTTTGAATTTTGAATTATAATAGTAATCATAATTATGAATTGTGAATTGTGAATTATGAATTAATAACGGATTTTGAATTATGAATTCTGAATTAAACAAGATTCCTTCCTTTACCATTGACCACGAGCGTTTGCTGCGTGGCATTTATGTAAGTCGTAAGGACGAAGTGGGTGGCGAGACCGTTACCACCTTCGATGTCCGTATGAAAGAACCGAATCGTGAGCCAGTGTTGCACGTGGGTGCCATTCACGCCATCGAACACTTGGCTGCTACTTATCTTCGTAACGATGAGGAGTGGAAAGATCGTGTTATCTATTGGGGTCCAATGGGCTGCCTCACAGGTAACTATCTTATCCTTCGTGGCGACCTTGAGTCGAAAGATGTTGTCGATCTCATGCGCCGCACCTTCCAATTCGTTGCCGACTTCGAGGGTGAAATCCCTGGTGCTGCTCCACGCGACTGTGGTAACTACCTGCTCCACGACCTGCCTATGGCGAAGTGGGAGTCACGTAAGTTCCTCACTGAGGTGCTCAATAACATCACTGACGCTAACCTCATTTACCCAGAGAAGTAGTTGACAAGTTGCTTGTAGACAGGGTAATTGTAGACATAGTAACATAGGAACAAAGTTCTTTCGAGTAACAAGTTGACATGTAGATAAGTTGCTTGTAGACAGGGTAATTGTAGACATAGTAACATAGGAACAAAGTTCTTTCGAGTAACAAGTTGACATGTAGATAAGTTGCTTGTAGACAGGGTATGTAAAGACAGAGTAACATAAGAACAAGTTTTTAGTTAACAAGTTTTTAGTAGACGAGTAAACCAGTTGATAAGTAAACAAGTTATATGATTTGTTTTCTATCAACTGGTTTATTTTTTATCTATCAATCAAGCAACAGGTCAACTTGTCTACATGTCTACTTGTTACTCGAAAGAACTTTGTTCCTCTGTTGCTGTGTCTTATGTACTTTCTTCCTCTATTTATTGTTTACATTATGTCTCTTGTTCTTACTCTGTATTGTAAAGGAAATTCAAATTAAGGGAAATAAAAGGGCGTTAATTGGCTTCTAATTAACGCCCTTTTAGCTTGCAAAAGATGCTCTTTTGAGCTCTTACTAACGCCCTTTTGAAGTCCAATTAAGCACCTTTTGAAAGCCACCTTTGCAACTACTTGATAGCAAAAGACTTATAAGGGTGCTAAAAGTGTTTGTTTTTAGCCCTTTTCCTTGTCTTTTCTTTAACCATTTTGTCAATATCTTTCCTACTGCGAGTATTCGCATTTACGAATTTAATATGCGATGTTTTATTTACTCATTCTATGAAGATAGTATCACCTTGTATATAATATAAAGGTAGAGCAAAGAAATGTTTGTGACGTATTCAAGGATTAATCTGGTCATAGAGTCGCTGGTGAGGGGCTTGTAATGTGATGAGTGATTAGTAAGTAATGAAGGTGTTTGAGTAGTAAAGCTGTTTCAAACGTCTTAATTAGATTGTAGATTAAAAATACAAGTTATATGCATAAACTTACATATTTGATATTAATAAGTTTTTTGAGTTGTGTCTAAAAAAGCAGGTAAGTTATATGCTTTTTAACATGAAATGTGTCAACTTGTCGACTTGTTTATTTGTTAGTCTAATTCTGTTACTAAGATTTTAAGATAGAAGAAAATAAGTTAATGCTAATTGCAAAAACTGTATTTTTATAATGTGTAATACTTGCGCCTTTTTAATACTATCTTTTAGAGTTGAAAGGTGAGTTTTTTATATCTCTTTTTTAATCAGGTTTTTACCTTAAAAAGTACTCGAAAGGTATATTTTTTACACTTATCACGTAACCTTATTAGGATTAAAGGAGTTAAGTCTTACTTTTTTGCTTAACTTATGTTGTGTTTTGATTGTTTATTTTAGTTAGATTTTGGAGTTTTGAAAGCCTCTTTAACACGAAAATTTACGTAATTTAAGAATGTCAGATTCGTAAAACTTTATTAGTTATTTTTATCAATAGAAATCTAATTGTGTATATGTTTTTTGTATATCTTTGCTTCGTCAAACTTTATGTTACACTTAAAAAAATGCGTATAGTATATCTGGATTTTGCGTATAATACCTCTTATATATAAGGAGAGATTTATCGTAAGTTAACTTGTAAAATCTGGTTACATTTTCAGGTAAAACTTGGCTCGAAAAAAATGCATATATATAGAACCTATAATTCCTAAAATTAAATTGAAATAACCCAAAAATAAGAATGAATATGAAAAGTTATTTGAAACCGTACACAGCGTGTACAACAGTTGAGAGTGAAGGTTACTTGTTAGCAGGAACCGGTGGTGGACATAATGGAGGTCTTACACCAGCTGGCAGAAAAGCTCCTTGTCCTCCTAACAACCCTCCTATTGGTCAGACTAAAGATAGTTGGGGCTCTGTAAAGGCAGGCACTCCTTCTCCTGCAGCAAAAGAGGATTACTTCACCAATTTTGAAGATTAACGTTCTAACATTTAACAAATAACTAAAAACTTAAAATCATGACCATTAAAAGTTTTTACACATTATTACTAAGTGCAACCACTTTAATACTTGCTTCTTGTTCTACTGAAGTGACTGATGAACAATCTGGTGTGGCAGGTTCGGCTACTCGTTCATTTACTGTTAGAGAGGTGCAGGCACCTATGACACGTACGAATGTGTCGCTTGTAAAGGCTATCACATGGAATAAAGGCGATCGTCTCATTGCTTACAACATTACCTCTCCACGTAAGGATTACGATTATCTGTCTATTGCAGAGAGCGGATTTTTCTCTAAGTTTGTAGGTAATGTTCATTGGAAAGATGGCGATGAGTTAGCAGTTTTCTATCCTTACAGATATGATGCGGCTGATACACGTCTGGGTGTTGTTAATTTAGGATTGGATGAGAATAAAGTTTATGATAATGGCGAAGTTGTAAAGGGGCATCAGAATGGTACCGTTGAGAACTTTAGATTCTTCGATTACTCTTGGAATAAAGTAAAGAATATTTCGTCTGAAGGTGTTAATACATTGGCTGATGTTGCCTTTGAAAAGCAGTACTCTGTTTTAGGAGTGACAATGCAGTATAAAGGTCAACCTCTGAAGAAGATTAAGAGTTTGACACTTCAGAATGTCTATACCAAGGCAGAGTTTGACCTCGCTACAGGCAAAATGAAATATGAGCCAAAGGGTGAGATGACTATAAATGCTGAGGTTCCATTGGATACATTCTATGTGTTGCTTTTCCCTGATACACATTTTTCTCCAAAGTTCATTGTTGAAACAGTAGATGGTGAGAAGTATACTTCTGGTGATAGAACTACTTATGACCTTCAGCGTGCAAGATACTATTTCGAGAACGTTTTAGTTTCTTGTAATCCATGTATTGACATCGACGGAACAAAGTGGGGTAGATATAACTTGCAGTATGAGCCTTCTACTAAATTAGAGGGCTGGGCTCCAGGTTATAGACTTGCTAAGCAGGCTTGGGATTATTTCTATACTAATTCAGACCCATTCAACCTCTATCCAGACTTTCTCCCACGTGCTTTCAGTACCTCTGCTTTCGACCACTTCCGTTGGGGTAGCATTGCAGCAGCAAACAATTACAGCCACGATTATTCACGTTATTACTCATACCACATGGGCAATCTTCAGGGTGTGATTGAGAATAGATGCTACGGCGACCTTGCTTACTATGCTTCTAATGGTAAGTTTATGTTGCCTACAAAGGCTGATTTTGATAAGCTGATGGCAAAGACGGGTGAGTATGTTGGTTATTATCAAGAGGGCTGCAACATCATCGTTGGAGTGCTCTTCGACCCAACCGTTCCTGCTTGCAAGAAGGGTAGGGTACTCGACAAGAACGGTCACATTATCGGCAGAACAAACCACTCAAATGCTATCTATGTGGGTAAGTACTACGAACGTAACACACGTATGAAGAAGTTCTCTAAGGAGGATATTGATAAGGGTGTGTTCTTCCCATTCGCTGGTGCTTACACTGAGTACAATGATGGTGCACCACGTCTTCAGCGTCCAGGCGGTCAGGCTTTCTACTGGACTTCTAATGCGAACCCTTGTAACTATACACAGGCAACAGCATTCACAGCTTACTACGAAAATAATGGCTGCCTCTACCCAGGTACTGTTAATGGCTATTCAAATGGTAACAATCCTAAGTGTATCATGTATAGCATTCGCCCAATCTGTGTTAGCAGCAGTGCAAATACTCAGCAAACCAAGAAGGGTAAATAATCGAGTTTACAAGTTAAATTAAATCATAGCAAGTTGATGAGTTGTAAAAAACTTATCAACTTGTTTTTTTATGGAAAGATAGGAGGGTTCGTCAGCACAAGTAACTCTCTGTGATTTCTCCGACTTTTAGGTCTCTGAGCGTTTGAGTGTGCTAAAAAGAAAATCAGTTCTTTCTGTTCCTCTGTGTCATCTGTGAGAGAATGCTGTGATAGAGTCGCTGTTTCTTTATTTTCTCACAGATAGCACAGAAGAACAGAGTCCATAGGACGCACAGAAACCTAAAGGTTATGGATAACACAGAGCGTTAAAACAAAAATTCAGCACAAGCAACTCGTCAACTCGTTTACTCGTAACTCGTCCACTATAACTCTGTGAGTTCCCCGACCTTTAGGTCTCTGAGCGTTTGAGTGTGCAAAAAGGAAATCTGTTCTTTCTGTTCATCTGTGTCATCTGTGAGAGAATGCTGTGATAGAGTAGCTATTTCTTTATTTTCTCACAGATAGCACAGAAGAACAGAGTCCATAGGACGCACAGAAACCTAAAGGTTATGGATAACACAGAGCGTTAAAACAAAAATTCAGCACAAGCAACTCGTCAACTCGTTTACTCGTAACTCGTCCACTATAACTCTGTGAGTTCCCCGACCTTTAGGTCTCTGAGCGTTTGAGTGTGCAAAAAGGAAATCTGTTCTTTCTGTTCATCTGTGTCATCTGTGAGAGAATGCTGTGATAGAGTAGCTATTTCTTTATTTTCTCACAGATAGCACAGAAGAACAGAGTCCATAGGACGCACAGAAACCTAAAGGTTATTGATAACACAGAGCGTTAAAACACAAAATCAGCACAAGCAACTCGTCAACTCGTTCACTATAAATCTGTGCTTTCCTCGACCTTTAGGTCTCTGAGTGTTTTAGTGTGTAAAAAGGAAATCTGTTCTTTCAGTTCCTCTGCGTCATCTGTGAGAAAATGCAGCACCCAACGTTATGAAAATCCCTTACAAATTATTAAATAAAAAGGCTGATAAAGAGCTAAGAATGGAGAGTTTTTTGGGGCTATTGTAAATCACTTTAAAAGCTTTCACTAAGCGATAGATATGTATCGGTAAGTAAGCCCTGACCAATGGGGTTGTGGGTAGGGTCTGTTTTTTATTCTGTCTCTTTTGTTTTTTATGTCACTCCGTCTTCTTCCGACACTCTGTGTTGTAAAGATAATTCAAAGATTAAAAAATAAAAGGGCGTTAATTGGCTTTCAATTAACGCCCTTTTAGCTTGCAAAAGATGCCCTTTTGAGCTCTTACTAACGCCCTTTTGAAGTCGAAGTAAGCACCTTTTGAATTGCACTCTCACAACTATTTGATAATAAACTACTTATATTGACATTAAAAATGCTTGTTTTTAGCTCTTTTTCTCGTCTTTTTATCGGATGATTTGTAATAATATTTCAAATCTCGGTATTCAAAGTTTTAAGCTTAAAGTTGCGGTACATTCTCTCACAGAACTCACAGATAAACAGATGACACAGAAACCTCCCCCAACCCCTCCAAAGGAGGGGGCTGCCTAACGGATAGTGGGTAAACTAAATCAACTAACCTGCAATAGCTTTACACTTCATATCATAATTATGACGTACTGATGAGAACTCAGTTCGAATAATTTTGGCTTATGAATTTTGAATTACAATAGTAATCATAATCATGAATTATGAACTCTGAATTACAATAGTAATCATAATTATGGATTATGAATTGTGCATTATGAATTACAATAGTAATCATAATTATGCATTTTGAATTATGAATTATGAATTAATAGAGGATTATGGATTATTAATTTTGAATTCATAAAAAAAGTGTTATATTTGCACCCGTAAACCTAAATCAATGTAATTATGTCTAAATCTACTACTGTCTTCCTTGGTATGAGGAAGCACCCCCCATTCGCTACGAGTAGGGTGGCACTCTCTTTGTGTTTGAGTTTATTGGCTGCTACCCCTGCGTTTAGTTCTACAAGTGGAAATATAAAAACACTTGAAAGTACGCAACAACAAAAACAAACTATCAAGGGTGTTGTGAAAGATACCCACGGTGATCCAGTTATCGGTGCCTCTGTTATGGTTAATGGAGTCGCAATGGCTGTTACTGATGTTGATGGTAACTTCTCTCTTTCAGCAGCACCGGGTGCTGTACTACAAGTAAGTTATGTGGGCTTTAAGCCTCAGTCCGTAACCGTCAAGGCAGGTATGACTAATTATGCCGTTAGTCTGCAAGATGACAACCAAGCATTGAACGAAGTGGTTGTCGTAGGTTATGGTGTACAAAAGAAGGTGAACCTCACGGGTTCTGTATCATCTGTTAAGGGCGATGCACTTGAGATGCGCCCAGTAACCGACGCGTCGCAGAGTCTTCAAGGTTTGGTACCCGGTTTGATGGTATCAAATGGTAGCTCTGGTCGTCCGGGTGCTACTGCAGCCTTGTCATTACGTGGTCAGGGTAACCTCTCTGGTACTGGTCATCCTTACGTTTTGGTAGATGGTATCGAGATGAGTCTTGCCGATGTCAATCCGAACGATATCGAGTCAATCTCTGTATTGAAAGATGCTTCTGCTTGTTCTATCTATGGTGCACGCGCAGCATACGGTGTTATCTTGGTAACAACGAAACGTGGTGAGGAAGGCAAGATGCACGTAAACTATCAGGGAAGTATGGGTTGGAACCGTCCTACCGTACTGCCTGAGATGGCAAATGCCGTAGAGTTTGCAAAGATGTGGAATGCTGGTGTTACGAATGCCAACTCTTCTCGTCTTTACAGCGATGAAAAGATTAAGCTCTTAGAGCAGTATATGAACGACCCATCAAGTGTGAATCCATGGCAAGAACTCCCTGCCAACGCTTCGATGAACCCTGCCTTTGAGAATACAGAGAAGGGTATTGGTAACGTTGATTACTTCAAATTACATTATAAGGACTATGCCTTTAAGCAGCAGCACAACGTTAGTTTGAGCGGTGGCGGTAAGCAGGCACAGTATTATGTATCAGGAGGTTACTTCAAGGAAGACGGTATCTTGCGTTATGCGAAGATGAACTTTGAGCGTATGAACCTCGCTTCAAACCTCACTTCTCGTCTTACCTCATGGATGAAGATGAAACTTAACTTGAAGTATGTTCACTCTGTCGACAATACTCCATTTGGTGCAGGCGGTTTGAGCGAAGGCTTCTATCACTCATTAGCACGCTTCCGTCCAACGATTTCAGTGGTTGATCCTCATGGTCATTTCACAGAGTTGTCAATGATTCCTTACTTGCAGAGTGGCACTTTCACCCGCACAAAGCGCAATCATTATGACATCACCTTAGGCTTTGAGGTTAATCCAGTAAAGGGATTGATTATCAATGCCGATTATACTAATAAGTTTATCACAACCTCTTACGAGGCTTTGAATGTTGCGCCAGACATCTATGCAGCTGATGGTGTGACGACTTCAAAGGGTGTTCGTGGTGAGTTGGATGCAAGTCCTGATGGCAAGTATCAGCGTTCAAACTATAACATCCACTATCAGAATATTAGTCTTTATGGTAACTACTCATTGACTCTTGCAGAGGATCATAACATCGTTTTGATGGCTGGTTATCAGGAGGAAAACAATAAGGTAGACTACTTGAAGAACGGTATCTCTGGACTTTACTCAATGCACAATCCAAACACTGCAATGGGAACAGGCGACAAACAGCCAGATGATATCCGCAATGGATGGGCTACACGTGGCTTCTTCGGCCGTATCAACTACGACTATCAGGGTCGTTATCTGCTCGAAGTAAACGGCCGTTATGACGGTTCTTCACGCTTTGCACGCGACCATCGTTGGGGCTTCTTCCCATCAGTATCACTCGGTTGGAACATCAGCCGTGAGAAGTTTATGGAGCCACTCAGCCAGAAGGTATCGCAGTTGAAGTTGCGTATGTCATACGGTAAGTTGGGTAATCAGGCTGGTGCAGGCCTCTATACCTTCGCATCAACGATGAATCTCAGCAGTGGATTGGGAAGCTATATCTTTGCTGATGGTCGTCATGCTTACCTCCTTGCGCCGGGCGTTGTAAACCCAGCAACAACATGGGAGAAGGTGAGCAGCAAGAATATCGGTTTAGACTTCGGCTTTATGAACAATGCCCTTACGGGTAGTCTTGACGTCTATGAGCGTAAGACAAAGGATATGTTGGGTCCTGGTGTGGACTTCCCAGACTTCTTCGGTGCTAATGCTCCGCAGACCAATAACGCCTCTTTGCGCGATCGTGGTTGGGAACTCACGCTGAATTATCGTGGTAAGATTGGCAAGGATATCGACTATAGCATCGGTGGTTCTTTGGCAGACTATACCTCTATCGTAACAGACTATGCTAACCCAACTGGTACTGCTCCAGCAAGCAACTGGTATAGAGGTAGACGCGTTGGAGAAATCTGGGGCTATCGTACTGACGGCTTGTTGCAGACACAGGAACAGGCTGATGCCTACAATGCTACACACAACAACACCTTCTTCTCTACCTTAAAGTGGACTCCGGGTGACGTTGCTTTCCGCGATCTTAACAATGATGGCTATGTGAACAATGGTAAGAATAAACTCGACGATATGGGCGATATGACCATTATCGGTAACACCTCTCCTCGTTATCAATATACTATCAACGGTATGGTTAGCTGGAAGGGACTTAGCTTGAGCTTCATGTTCCAAGGCGTAGGCAAGCGTGATTGGGACCCAACAAACAGTGTTTACTTCTGGGGAACAGGTCCTTACGCACAGGTAACTATCTTCAAGGAGCATCTTGACTATTGGTCAGAGAGCAATCCTAATGCCTACTATCCAAAGCCTTATATCAACTCAGCAGGTGGCGTTCGTCCATACGCTGCGAAGACAAAGAGCCAGCCTACTGACCAGTATTTGCAGAGTGCGGCTTACTGTCGTTTGAAGAACTTGACCTTGAGTTACGTCCTCCCACAGACATGGACACAGAAGATGAAACTCCAGCAGGTTAAGGTGTTCTTCTCTGGTGAGAACCTCCTTACCTTCACAAAGCTAAAGAAGATGCTCGACCCAGAGGTTATCTTCACTGCAAACGGCTACACTGGTGAAGGCGGTAAGAACTATCCAATGAACAAGGT
Organism: Prevotella melaninogenica; assembly: GCF_003609775.1. NCBI lineage: Bacteria > Pseudomonadati > Bacteroidota > Bacteroidia > Bacteroidales > Prevotellaceae > Prevotella > Prevotella melaninogenica. Next base: position 419,491 of record NZ_AP018050.1, on the reverse strand, counting down.
TCTGTCATTTGGACTTATGGTTAATCTCTAATCACTTAAAAGAATAAAACTATGAAACTTAAATATATATGTTTAGCACTCTTGAGTGCAACAACACTTACAAGTTGCTTTGACTTAGATAAGTCTCCTGAGGGAGTGCTTTCAACGGTCAATCCTTTCACCTCCTTGGGTGAGATGAACAGCTATCTCGACCAGTTCTATCAGACTGGTGTGAAGGCTCAGGACTTTAACTCATGGGGTAGCGGTGGTATTGCTGGTATCGATATGAACAGCGATAACATGGCAAGTGGCTCTGTTAATACCCGCCTTAATGGTGGTTTGACCCTTGCTAACGCAGGCAAACTCTCTCATTACTACAATATTCGCAACGTCAACTTCTTCTTGAATAATCTCAACTTCAAGGATAAGAACTCTGCTGCCTACAAACAATGCGTGGGCGAGGCTTACTATTTCCGTGCATGGTTCTACTTCCAGTTGTTCAAGAACTATGGTAAAATCGCTTGGGTGAACCGCCCTCTCGAACCACAGGAGGAGGAGATGAACCAGCCGCAGCAGGAAAGAACGGTAATTGCCGATAGTATTCTTGCCGACCTCGATAAGGCTATTGCCAACCTTAACTTGCAGAACAGTAGTGCTACAATGCGTATCCACAAGGACGTGGCACGTGCTTTCAAGAGCGAGGTGGCACTCTATGAGGCTACATGGGAGAAGTATCATAAGGCAAAGAACGACGCCTTCTTCGACCCTACCGTTACTGATGCGAAGATTAAGTCTTACTTAGATCAGTGCGTTGAGGCTTGTAAGGACGTTGTAGACAGAGGTGTTTGGAAAATCTATACGACTGGTAACACACTGAATGACTACCGCGTTATCTTCCAGACAGAGGACCTAAGCAACAACTCTGAGGTGTTATGGTTCAAGCGTTATGACGGCGTGAACGTTGGTAACAGCGTTGATCGTTACCTCAACCAAGGTGGTGGTAGTAGTGGTGTTACCGCATCGTTGGTGGATGACTACCTCACCATCGATGGCAAACCATTTGTAGGACCAGCCGTGTTGACCGCAAAGGCTACCTTTGGCGACGAACTGAAGCCAACCGTTCGCGACCCACGTCTGTGTCAGACAGTTTGTATGCCGGGCCAGATTCTTCGTCCAGACCAAGGCGGTTATGTAGTTCCTCCACTCAATGGTTCAGGCTACAACAAGAATGAAACAGGTTATTCAATGTTGAAGCACGTGCAGATTGACTATAAGGGAAGCCTTGATCAGGAAGGAAAAGGCAGCACACCAGCTATTCAGTATCGCTATGCTGACATCCTCTTAAACTATGCTGAGGCTTTGGCTGAGCTTGATGGTGCTGCTAACGCAAGTCAGATTATTACTATCTTGAAGCCTTTGCGCGACCGTGTTGGTATGCCAGCAGTCGACTTCGACAGAGAGTATAACACCGAGGCAGACTATCCTTTCCGCAATCTCGACAAGTATTTGCAGGCTGTTCGCCGCGAACGTCGTGTTGAACAGGCTTGTGAAGGCCGTCGATTGGATGATATCTTCCGTTGGGCAGCAGCCGATGAGCTGATCGTTGGAAAGCGTGCACACGGTGCATTGTTTATTGGTAGCAACCTTGAGCATCATGCAAAGTATGGTACAAGCCTCGTTTATGACAAGCCATCAGGCAACAACATCTACCTCTCTGGCAAGCCAGGTGACGCTCAGCGTTACGTATTGCCAGTGAATCCATCAGGTTATGAGACTGGTTGGAAGTTTAATCCAAAGCGCGATTATCTCCTTCCTTTCGAAACACGTATGCTCACACTGACTAACAATCTGTGGAAGCAGAACCCTGGATGGGATAAATAATTGCGATAAACCAATTTATTATATATGCAAAATAAAGTATTATATGGCTTGACAGGAGCGATTGCAATGGGTGCAGTCGTTCCTGCCCAAGCGCAGAAGAAACCGATGAATATCGTCTTTATCATGAGCGATGACCACTCTTACCAGACTATCAGTGCTTATGATAAGCGTTTCATCAACACACCAAACATCGACTGGTTAGCAGACAATGGTGTGAAGTTCCAAGAGAGCTTCGTTGCTAACTCGCTCAGCGGTCCATCACGTGCTTGTATGCTTACTGGTAAGCACAGTCATGCAAATGGATTCACGGATAACTCTAAGACCTTTGATGGTGGTCAGCAAACCTTCCCTAAGTTGCTCCAAAAGCAGGGCTATCAGACGGCTATGATTGGTAAGTGGCACCTTACCTCACTGCCAACAGGCTTCAACTATTGGGACATCCTTATCGGACAGGGCGACTATTATAACCCTGACTTCCTCAGTAATGGTAAGAAGGTGCGCCGTCCGGGATACGTTACTAACATCATTGCCGACATGGCGATAGACTGGATGGAGAACAAACGTGACAAGGACAAGCCTTTCTGTTTGTTGATGCACAACAAGGCGCCACACCGTGTGTGGAACCCTGATACCTGCGATCTTCGCCTCTATGATGACGTAACCTATCCATTGCCAAAGACTTTCTATGATGACTACTCTGGTCGTCTTGCTGCTCAGAAGCAGGAAATGAATATCATGAAGGATATGGACCTCATCTATGACAACAAGATGGCTGACAAGGAGAATGAGATTCATACCACTACTGGTCTTGAGCAGTGGGGACGTGGTAACTACAAACGTATGACGCCTTCACAGCGTGCACAGTGGGATAGCTACTATGATCCAATCATCAAGAAGTTTAAGGAAGACAAACTCTCTGGTAAGGCTCTCGCTGAATGGAAGTACCAGCGTTACATGCACGACTACATGCGTGTGATTCATTCTGTCGACCGCAACGTGGGCCGTGTCATTGAGTATCTTCGCCAGCATGGACTCCTTGAGAATACAATGATTGTCTACACCTCTGACCAAGGTTTCTATATGGGTGAGCATGGATGGTTCGATAAGCGTTTCATGTATGAGGAGTCGTTCCGCACACCACTCTTGGTTTATCTCCCGGGTGGTAAGCATGGCGTTGTTAGTCAGATGGTACAGAACATCGACTATGCACCAACCTTCCTCGAGGTAGCTGGAGCAAAGGTTCCTTCTGACATTCAGGGCCGTTCTTTCCTCCCACTCCTTGAGGGTAAGAAGCCAGCTGACTGGCGTCAGTCGCTCTACTATCACTACCACGAATACCCAGCCGAGCACTCTGTTTGCCGTCACTATGGTATCCGTACGAAGCGTTATTCACTCATGCACTTCTACAATGATATTGACTCTTGGGAGCTTTACGACTTAAAGAAAGATCCAGAACAGATGCACAATATCTATGGTAAGCCAGGCACAGAGAAGCTCACAAAGAACTTGAAGAAGCAACTCCTCCAGCTGCAGGTGCAGTATGATGACCCTATCCGCAATAAGGAGAACATCTTGAAGAAGTAAGTTCGAACAATACTTTCTATTAAACCCTAATCGACCATTAGACCACAATATTCTAAAATCTGTTCAGGTTCTAATGCCGATATGGGTAATAAGCTCTAAGGAGGATATGTCAGCTCGTCTGATATATCCTCTTTTGATTTTTGAAATTTCATTACAAATAATCCCGTTTGTAGGCTAAGAAATGACGATAAATTAGCAAATTTCACGCCTCGTGTAAGTTACTTGTTATCAAACACTTGAAACATTGCATATAAAAAGGTGCTTAATAAGACTTCAAAAGGGCGTTAGTAAGGGGCTTAAAGGGCATCTTTTGCAAGTCAATTAGGCGTCTTTTAAAAGCTTAAAGAGCATGTATTGATTTTGATACACACGAAAATAGTTTACAAAAATCAATTAGAATTAGAATAAGTTGTTTGTAAAAACGGAAAGAAAAGTCCCCCCCTCATCCTCCTCTGATGGGAAAGAAAAGCCTCACCCCCCAACCCCCTCTCCTACAGAGAGGGGGAGTGCTGGGAACCGTTTGCTTAGAAATGACTAAAAGTTTTCCCTAACCAATAGGGGTATCTCGCTATCTACTCCCCTCTCCATTCGGAGAGGGGCTGGGGGTGAGGTCTAAAACTCCACCGTCACCCTACCATTAATTTGTCGGCCAGTGAGATAGTTTGGAACGGCATACTGCTGTCCGGCGATGTCTGTCACCCAATAATAAGAGTTGACGTTGTTGATACCAAAGAGGTTTAAACAGTCAAGACCGAGCCAGATGTTCTTAAAGATAGTATTGCGATGACCGTCATTGTTGTCTAATAGGCGGTAGCTCATACCGATGTCGGCACGCTTGTAAGCGGGTGCTCGGAAGGTGTTATTCTCTAATTCCTGATGTGGAGCAGAGAAAGGCAAACCGTCTGCGTATGCCAACTTCAGCGACATACGCCAACGTGTTGTGCCGGGGAAGAAGTCCGTGAAATAGAGGTTGAGCGCATAACGCTGGTCGGTTGGGAGCGGAATACTCTTACCATTCAACTTCATACTCGTGTTCATCACACTCAGCGTCAGCCATGAGTCAGCACCCGGAACGAACTCACCGAAGAGTTTAAGGTCGAGACCCGTTGCGTGTCCTGTGGCTGTGTTCTCACCATAGTAGGTCACCTTTACATTGTCAACAGAGTATGGAACGAGGCGTGAGAGAGCCTTGTAATAAGCCTCCGCAGTAAACTTAAACGGACGACCTAACATCTCAAAGCGGTAGGTCATGCCTGCCAATGCGTGGATAGACTGCTGTGCACGAATCTTTTGATTGAGCGTTGCATAGGTGACACCATTGACGATTGACGTGTCGCGAAGCTCCTTATAGAAGGGTGCCTGATAGTAGATACCACCTGCGATGCGGAAACTAAGGTTGCGGTTTCTGCCCGGTGTGATCGTCAGCGATGCACGTGGGGAGAATAGGCTCTCACCGTTGAAGTCCCAATGCGCGAAGCGTACGCCATAATTCAGTGTGAAAAGCGTTGGCACAGAGTCACGAGTCTGGAAGTTCCATGTGTCCTGCAAATAGCTTTCAAAGCGTTTCGCCTTGAGTTCATTGCGGGCACGGAGCGAGTAAATCATCTTCAAGTCACGCCCTGTGTGAGGCACGTTATAACCCGCAGAATCACGATATTCGTATTCAGCAGAGTTCTCCTTGATATTCTCAAGCTTATAGGTCACAGCACCCTCAATCTTATGTTTGCCAGCACGATGCTGCATCATCAACTTCAAACTCTTCACGTTAGCGTTGAGATAGTCGCGAGAATGTTGCATAAACGTACCCACACCGAGGTTTTCAGACGTCTCAGTCTGTGTCAGCCAGTACTGTCCTTGAATGTCATAACGCTCCTGCTCCTTCGTTGTGAAAGCCGATGCGAGGAGGGAGAGGTCTGTGCGTGAACTCAAATGGCGTGTGATAGCCAACGAACCGAAGAAGGTACGGAAGAGATCTTTCTCCTGTCCATCGAAGTAGACACGGAACTTCTTCACGTTCTGCAGCGTTCCGAAGTTTGTCTCACGGTCTTCTGGCTCGAAGTTATAGCGGTTTTCAGAGATGTTACCGATGAAATCTACCTGCCAACGTTTGTTGGGTTGCCATGAGAGATAAGTCTGATAATCAAGGAATGACGGACGATATTCGCCCTTTGTTTGGAGTGAACCAAGGAGGTAACGATTGGTTTTATAGCGCACGCCATTGGTCCATGTCAACTTCTTCGTAGCTAATCCGAGGTAGGCACTGGCACCTAAGAGAGAGGCTGAGATGGATGCTTCCGTCTTCTTTGGACGCTTATAGGTGATGTCCAAAGCCGAACTCATCTTGTCACCATATTTCGCTTCGAATCCACCGGTTGAGAAACCAACGCCCTCAACCATGTCAGGATTGATAATCGAAAGACCCTCTTGCTGTCCGCTTCGCACAAGGAAGGGGCGGAATACTTCTATGTTATTGATATAGACAGAGTTCTCATCGAACGTACCACCACGAACGTTATATTGTGAAGATAGCTCCGAGTGGGTTGAAACACCCGCCTGAGTCTGTACCATTTCTTCGACAGCATTGCCCGAAGTCGATGGTCCTTGTTTGGTTTTTTGAATATCCAATTCTTCTGTTGTTCCGTGCTGTTTGGCTTTACCTTGCACTACAACCTCCTCCAATGCGTTGTCGTCAGCTAACTGAATGAGCAGTGTCTGCTTTCCCTTTGGGCGCACAAGAACCCTCGTCTTGGTCTTATAGCCGATCATTGAAAAGCGCACCTTCACAGAGTCTTCACTCTGCAATTGCATATTGAACTCGCCCTTTAGGTTAGTCATCGACAGTTTTCCTTGCGTAACCACCATGACAGAAGCCAATTCAATAGGGTTGCCATCCTTGTCGGAAACCTTACCTTGAAGGGTGAACGATTGTGCAAATGCTAACTGGGCTGTCAGCATGAACAATAGAAGTAATATGTATTTCTGAATATTCTTACGTTTCATACATTATATAACGTTGGTGATACTGTTTTATTGTCTTTCCCAGTTACTTAGAATAGAAAGACTTATTGTAAAGCTGTTCTCGCACATTCAGCGAGGGAATAATTGCAATTATTGGTCTAATTTATATATTTCTATTTGTTTTGTAAAGGATATTTTATATCTTTGCGAAGAACAATTTATTACCAATTAAGATATTATGAAGAAACTTATTTTATTTACCTTTGTGTTTTTAGGACTGTTACTTACAGCCTTTGTTCTTTATGTTTGGAATCAGGAGCGTACGTCTTTAAAATGGGAAGATGTACAAGCGTATAATGCTGATAAGATACCTGTTGAACCAAAAGATTTTCAAAGTGATTTTGAAGAGATGTTTAAGGTTATCAAAGATGAGTATGTATATAAAGATACGAAGCATTTGAATCTCGACTCAATTCATACCGCCTGCCTTCAACGTCTTGACACAATGCGGTCGAAGGTGGCTTATTCATTGCTGATAAAGGAGCTTTTTAGTAACCTGAAATGTGCTCACGCAAATAATGTATCCATAGAGGAACCTTGGTTTATACAAGGTGCTCATATCACAGTGATTGATGATCGGGTGTTTGTTGACAAACCTTCTGACTTCGCTGTAAAGGCTGGTTTGCTGGATAAAGACGAGATTGTCGCGGTTGATGGTGTGCCAGTGAATAAATGGGTAACTGATTATACCAAGTATGTTTCGGCTTCTACAGATGCCGATCGTTACTTTAGAGCAGCAAAGAGTATATTATGTAGCTATACGGATTCGGTGAAGAAGTTGGACATTATCCGACAAGGCAAACCTCTAACGCTCACCGTTCATCTGCAATCTAAGTATATCCCTGAAAAGAATAAAGAACAAGATGTGACATGGAAGAAACTCTCTTCAAAGGTTGGATATATTGATTTGAGAAGTATGTTGGATGGAGTTGACAAGCAGTTCAGCAAAGCTTTGACGTCTTTAAAACAACTGCCATTCCTTATAGTGGACCTTCGCAATAATGGAGGAGGGGATAGTAGTGTCGGAGATTTTATAGCACAGCACCTGATAAAAGGCAAACGAACAATTTGGAACGGCACAACTTTGTCGCCTTCTCCAGATAGATATAAGGGAAAGGTGATTGTTCTTTCGGGACCTGTTACGGTTTCTGCCGCTGAGAGCTTCCTAATAACGATGAAGGAGAGTGGTGATGCTGTCGTGGTTGGTACGCCTTCTGCGGGTGATACTGGTGGTAATCCTCGTTTGTTTAAGACCACGCATGGATTGTACTACTGGTTTCCAATCGGTCATTCTTTTACTCATTCTCCGAAGGGATTCCCATTAGAAGGCGAAGGCATTAAGCCCCACCACCTTGTACCAATGAAGGTTGATGACTTCCTATCGGGGAAAGATACTCAACTATCTTATGCTGAAGAACTTACTCATAAAATGTGATAAGCGTTTCAAGACGAACTTACTTGCGACAATGAAGTGAAACCTTATGGTTTCAAATGTCGTATGAAACAAAAGCTAAAAGCCCTGCAACAAAAGATTTTGGGACTTTATAGAGAGAAAAGAGGATGTGTTTTCTTACACATCCTCTTTATTATTTATCATCTTAATCTTGCTTTCTTATCCCAAGTACTTCATGAGTACGCGTGCATTTCCGCTCTCGCGAATCTTCTCGATAGCCTTCTCACGAATCTGGCGAACACGCTCACGGGTAAGACCCATCTCTGTTCCAATCTCCTCCAAACCCTTCTCTTGGCAACCGATACCGAAACACTCGGTGACAATCTTTATCTCACGATCCTTCAAAGTGTTCTGAAGAACAGCACGAAGGTCGTCTGACATTGACTCGAAATCAACGCCACGGTCGGTACGTGAGTCGTCACCTGAAGACAGCATATCACTCATTGAGTTGTCGTCATCATCGCTAAATGGCGCGTCGATACTCATGTGATGGTTGTCTGCACTTTGGCTCTGACGGATGCGAGCCTCATCGATACCAGTCAGTTCTGCCAACTCATGGATAGATGGACGACGGTTGTGCTTCTGTACAAACTCGTTCGTTACCTGATTAATCTTTGAGATAGCGCCCACCTGATTCAGTGGAAGACGCACGATACGGCTCTGCTCAGCGATAGCTTGCAGAATACTTTGACGAATCCACCAAACGGCGTATGAGATAAACTTAAAACCACGAGTCTCATCGAATTTCTCAGCTGCTTTTACCAAACCAATGTTTCCCTCGTCGATAAGGTCGGTCAGAGAGAGACCTTGGTGCTGATACTGTTTAGCCACAGAAACGACGAAACGGAGGTTAGCCTTAATCAGTTTCTCCTTCGCACGCTCGCCCTTGCGACCGCCTTTGTGGATTTCCTGCGCCAGCTCAATCTCTTCGTCAACGGTAATCATCGGCTCACGACCAATCTCAACGAGATACTTATCCAGTGCCTCACTTGATCGGTTGGTGATACTTTTTGAAATCTTAAGTTGTCTCATGAATTGTTTACTATTTCCTCCTAAAATATAGCTAATTTCCGTTATCCAAAATTGATACGGCTTGCAAAGGTACATATAATTATGTGAATAACCAAATTTAGATGCGTTTGATTGTGTATTTTTATGTTTTTTTATACGATTACACGTTGCATGAGGCTGTTTTTGTAGATATAATTAATGTGTTGTGCATTAAATCCGTCCTCTTGTGGGTAAATAAACAATGCCTTGTAATGAATTATGACATAAACGAAAGACTCTTTTTTCCCTCTCTTTAATTGATGTGCGGACGCTCCGCACAGATGGTGCGGATGCCTTGCACAGATGGTGCTAAGCATCCGCACGAAGTTAATATAGGTGCGTGTTCTGTTTTGTCAATACTTGTCAATAGGATTCATAAGCATATAAAAGGAAGTAAGAAGGGATTTTTTGCGTGAGAGGAGGAAAAGAAAAGGTGGTGTTAGGATTGCCTACACCACCTTTATATCTTATAAATATGCTAAGATTACTTCCAATTCTTCTGCACTAACTTCGTCACAGAGTTGATGGTTATATCCACGCCCATCCTATTCGCTTTTATCTTCGAGCTGTATTCGGTAGGCCAACCATTTTTGAGGAGTTGAAAGTTAGTTGTTCCGTTAATATCCATTGTTGCCATACCAATTTCCTTCATTCTGTCCCAGTGGGCCTCAAGCTGTGCTATCATCAGCTCAAGGTTTTCGTCAGCACCGACTCCCTTCATCTTGTCAATGATGAAAGCTTTCACCTCGGCTTCGGTCATATTATTGCTAATCTTCTCAACAATGTTCGTCGTTATCCCCTTCTTGGTAAGCGTGTAGGTAACGGCAGCCTTGATATCCTTTATATATCTATCCTCTGTGTAGCCAGTCTTCAGGGATTTACCGAAGAGATAAAAGAAGGTGTTATTATTGATATTCGCAATAAGAACGTCTTTAGCAACCTCTTTTGTTATGCTCATCATAGCCTTCATCTTCGGCATACTTTTCTCTACGTTCGGATTATTATTGTAGAGAGAGTCGAGTTCTGTGAGTGCAAACTTCCAAGCTTTGCGCTGCACCTCGTCATAGTTTAAGATGTCAGTAATCTTTCCGTTTGCGTCTGTCCTTAGAAGCATAGGGACATTGTTAAGGCTTTGAATAATCATATCTCCCGTCTGTCTTAGAAACGCTTGATTTCCATCTACCGCTATGCCTTTAGTAAGCATTTCGATAATATACCCATCACGGAGAATCTCTTGTACGGTTATCTTCGTCTGTCTGGTTATCTTTACCGCTTCAGAACCAGCCGCAGCAGACTTTCCTTCAATGTTTGTCACGGTTTCATAAACAGCCCTTTCGCCTTCTTGGAACTTAGCTTTGATTAAGGTTTGGGCGTTCAACGCTGTTACCGTGAGGGCGAAAGCAAGGGTAAGAAGTAGTTTCTTCATATCGAAATATCAATTATTTCCAGCTATGTTCTACTAATTTAGTAACAGTGTTGATGGTCATTTCCATTCCCATCATCTTTGTTTTCACGTTCGTACTGTATTCCGTAGCCCAACCCGTGTTGAGGAGTTTGGTAGTAGAAGTACCGTCGAGATCCATTTTTGCCATACCCATCTTCTGCATCTGTCCCCAGTTAGCATCGAGCTGTGAAACCATAGCTTCGTCAGCACCCATCTGTTTCATCTTGTCAATAAAGAAGGCTTTGACATCGTCTTCGGTCATATTGCCCTTAATCTTACCAATGATATTGAGTGCGTTTGGTTCCTTGTTTACCTCATAGGTTACAGAGGTTTTGATGCCTTGCATATTCATATCTTCTTTGTAACCCGTCTTGAGTGTCTTACCAAAAAGGATAAAGAAAGAATTGTTTTCAGCAGACTCGATGAAAGCTTCTTTGGTGAGTAGGCTGTTGATAGACATAGCCATCTTATACTTAGGCAGTGTCTTCTCCATTTCAGGTTTGGCTTTATAGAGCGAGTCAATGGATACCATTGCTAATTTGCTAACCTTTGTTTGAACTTCAGTATAGTTCAAGAGGTCCTTCACCTTTCCGTTAGCATCTGTCTTTAGGAGCATTGGTACATTACTGAGGTATTGGTTCAGCATGTTTCCTGTCTGCTGTGCAACCTCCTGACTGCCTTCCATCTTGATATTGGTTGTCATCATTTCAATGACGTAACCATCTGCAGTAGCATCTTTTACGGTAATCTTTGTTTGGCTGTTTGTCTTTATGCTTTCAGAGTTTCCAGCCATGGGAACACTGACTTTAATATCAGCTACGCTCTCATAGGTAACTTGGTCGCCTTTTTGGAAGTTAGCCTTGATTAAGGTCTGGGCGTTCAACGCTGTTACAGCGAGGAGTAAAACGAAAGAAAGAAGTGATTTTTTCATAAGGCAAATATTATTTAATTAGTATTTTAGGCTTAAGAATAAAAAGATTAACGGCTCCAGAATTTATAAGCATTCGTTGTTAGTCCTGCCTTTATAAATATCCTGAAGCCGTTAAATCTGTGAGTATTGTTAACTATTAGTATGATCTTGCGATGAGGACACGATACTTAGCAGGTTTGCCGCTTACCATGTCAACGCCCGGTGTCTGCTCGAACATATAAGGGACACAACGGATGGTTGCCTGCGTGTCTTCCTTAATCTTCGCCTCAGTCTCCTCTGTTCCATCCCAGTGGCAGAGGAAGAAACCACCGTCCTTCACCTTCTCCTTGAACTCCTCATAGTTCTCACACTCGTAGATATGAGCATCACGGAAGTCCTTAGCCTTCTTGAAGATGTTGTCCTGAATCTCGTCGAGAAGGTTCTTGATGCGCTCAACAATACCGTCGAAACTTACGCTCTCCTTCTCCAAGGTGTCACGACGCATCACCTCGATAGTGTTGTTCTCCAAGTCACGACCACCCATAGCGAGGCGTACTGGCACACCCTTCAACTCGTAGTCAGCGAACTTAAAGCCCGGACGCTTGTTGTCGGCATCGTCATACTTAACGGTGATTCCCAACGCACGAAGCTGATCGATAACTGGCTGCAACTTGTCTGTGAGTTCCTTCAACTGCTCCTCACCCTTGAAGATTGGTACGATAACCACCTGAATAGGGGCAATCTTTGGAGGAAGAACAAGACCGTTATCGTCAGAGTGGGTCATGATGAGCGCACCGATAAGACGAGTACTAACACCCCAAGAGGTAGCCCATACATACTCTGGCTTGTTCTCCTTGTTAAGGAAGGTAACGTCGAATGACTTTGCAAAGTTCTGACCTAAGAAGTGAGATGTACCGCTCTGAAGAGCCTTACCGTCCTGCATCATTGCCTCAATCGTATAGGTATCCAACGCACCAGCGAAACGTTCAGTCTCACTCTTTACACCCTGTACGACTGGTACAGCGAGCCACTTCTCAGCGAAGTCAGCGTAAACACGCAACATGGTCTGTGCCTCCTTCTCTGCTTCCTCACGTGTAGCGTGAGCAGTGTGACCCTCCTGCCAGAGGAACTCAGATGTGCGGAGGAAAGGACGAGTACGCATCTCCCAACGCATAACGTTACACCACTGGTTGCACATCAATGGCAGATCGCGCCAAGAGTGAATCCAGTTTTTATAAGTGTTCCAGATGATTGTCTCACTGGTAGGACGGATAATAAGCTCCTCCTCCAGTCTTGCATTAGGGTCAACCTCAACAGCATTACCATCTTCTGTAGCCTTCAAGCGGTAGTGAGTAACCACGGCACACTCCTTGGCAAATCCCTTTACGTGCTCAGCCTCACGAGAGAGGAAGCTCTTAGGAATCAGCATTGGGAAGTAAGCATTCTGTACACCCGTCTCCTTAAACATCTTGTCAAGCTGTGCCTGAATCTTCTCCCAGATAGCATAGCCGTATGGCTTGATAACCATACAACCACGAACAGCAGACTGCTCAATTAAGTCTGCCTTTATTACCAAGTCATTGTACCACTGAGAGTAGTTGTCTGCTCTCTTGGTCATTTCTTTCAGTTCTTTTGCCATAAATATATTATTCTGTTTTCTTATTTTGCATGTTTAGGGGATTTCCCATGTTGTTGTAGGTATTTCCCCTTTGCGGTTATATTCCGAAACACTAACTTTGCACACAGATACAGCTGAGAAGCGAAGACGGAAAGAATCTAATTCCTACTTGCTAATACCAGCCTATCTTTTGCAAAAAAGAATGCAAATGAGTGCAAATGAAACTTGCTTCGATTTGCCGAGTTGGCTTTATTTTTTGCAAAAATACAAAAAAATGTTGGCAATGTGTGCCCAATGGCATATATTTGTTTAACTTTGCACGAATTAAAATGAATTAAGGTGCGGCTGAAAGCCAAGCCGAAAGGTAAAAGATATTAATCAATTAATACGTTTGATTATGAAGAATATGAAAATGATAGCAGCAGGAATGTGTTTCCTCACTGTTGTAAGTTGTCAGACAAAGCAAGGTACAGGTGCATTAATCGGTGGCGGTGCTGGTGCAGCATTGGGCGGCATCGTTGGTCAGATTATAGGTCGTAATGGTAAGAGTACAGCTATCGGTGCAGCTATTGGTGGTGCTGTTGGTGCTGGTGCTGGTGCCCTCATTGGTCGTCACATGGACAAGGTAGCACGTGAGGCTGCACAGCAGTTGCCTAACGCACGTGTCGATAAGGTGACAGATGCTAATGGTTTAGACTGTGTGAAGGTAACCTTCGACTCTGGTATTCTCTTCCCATTGAACGGTTCAAACCTCAGCGCAGCTGCTAAGAACGACCTCACAAAGTTCGCTTCTTTGATGCAGCGCAACTCTGACTGTGACGTTGCTATACAGGGTTACACCGATGCTTCTGGTAATGATAACATCAATCTGCCATTGTCACAGCGTCGTGCAGAGGCTGTATCATCTTATCTCAAGGGCCGTGGCGTAAGCAGCCGTCAGATTCGTTCAGTACAGGGTTTTGGTAGTGCAAACCCTATCGAGAACAAGACTGTTAGTCAGGCTAACCGCCGTGTAGAGGTTTACCTCTATGCTTCATCAGAGATGATTCGTCAGGCAAACAACGGTTCATTGTAATCAAATTGAGAACATCTGGGACGCACGCCTCGTGTGTCCCACAAACTTTGCTAAATAAATTCTCAAAAGAAAAAGGGTATTGCTTCGGCAGTATCCTTTTTTCGTGTTGACGAGTTAACGAGTGGACAAGTTAACGAGTTAATAGCGATAGGGGGAAACAGAGACAGAGTATTAGAAGACAAAGTAACAGAAGAACGTGGTTTGACCTTTGACGTTTAACCTTTGATTTTTGATGTTTGGCTTTTGAAATATTATTACATTTCTCCTAACAAAAAGGCGAGGCAAAGAGCTAAAAACGAGTGTTTTCAATATCGTGGTAAGTCGTTTGTTATCAAATAGTTGCAAGGGTGCTTTTCAAAAGGTGCTTAATAAGACTTCAAAAGGGCGTTAGTAAGGGTCTTAAAGGGCATCTTTTGCAAGCGAAAAGGGCGTTAATTGAAAGCCAATTAACGCCCTTTTATTTTTCAGTCTTTGATTTTTCTTTACAAAATAAAGTAGCGGATGCGATAGGAGAAACAAAGTGAAGAAGCGATATACACGCAACTCATCAACTTCTCACAAGGGGAACCTCGCTAATCACTCCCCTCCCTTTGGGGGAGGGGTAAGGGGGAGGGGCCAGTTGTTAGTTTGTTAGTTTGCTTTTTTATTACCTCTTTTGCACATTAAACCCAGCACAAATACCCATACCATTCCGCACGTTGCTGTAAGTAGTACGGATATTGGAGAGACCTGCTTGGGCAAGAGAGTTGTTTGAAACATCGTTCAACGCCTGCAAGAAACGATAGTAAGCAGGGGTGATATGATAGAGTTCTACCTCCACACCTTCCTCAATATTATACAATCTCTTTAACTCCTTCGCTGCCTTATCAGACATATTTGCGGCACGTACAAACGGCTCAATGTTCAGATGAAGGGTATAGGTCTTGCCGTTGATGGTAGCATCATCAAAGATATAGAAGTTCTGATAGAAGTCACTACTAAAGTCGAAATCGTCGTCTATATCAGACAGTGGATTCAGCAATGGTTCACTTGCCGTAGTAATAGGCACATAGAAGTTATCGTACTGATATTCGATAGAGGTGCTATCCCATTGTTGATATTTGCTCGTCTCTAAATATTCGTCGTAATCGTAGTAGACTCTTACTACCTGCATTTCTCCTCCCATATTACGGTAGCAAGCCACATGAAAATTGCGCAACATCTTCCTTCTCACACATACAGCATAGTAGTCGTGTGTCTCAGTAGGGTCGGTGAAGGTTGCTTGCAGCTGTAGGAAGTCTTTTACACTTGACGAAGGGTCTTCCTTCATACGCACCATGCGCGTCGCAAGGTGGCTTATACCAATGGCTTGTGGAATCTCTGTAGATGCCTCAACAGCCTCTAAGCCTTGTGCTTCAACACGCAACTGCACTTTATCGCCTGCTTTCTGCTTTCCCACAACACGATAGCGACCATTGCCTAAGGCTGTCACCGGCATGGTTTGTCCGTTCAACTGATAGCTGATAGTTGCATCGTCAATTAGCACATTCTTCTGTGTTGCGTTATATTGTTTCAAAGGTATGCTACGTGACACTGTGATATAAGTGGTGTCAGCAGTAGAAGGCATACAATAGACAACCAACTTTGCCTTTGCCTCAGGCAGGTTGCTGACGTTGAATTCATCCTTGCAACTCATTACCGACAGGGCAAGGAAGAGGAAAAATAATATCTTTTTCATACTCGAAGCTTAGAATTTAAATGTATAACTGAACGATGGAATAACAGGGATGAACGCCATGTTCTTTATCTTCATCTGTTTTTTATCGTCGATTTTCACACGTACCCACATAGAGTTCAGGTGGCAATAAGCATTATAGAAACTGAGGTTCCAGATGCGCTCATTGCCCTTCTTGGTCGTATGACGGAAGTCGAAGCCGATGTCAAGACGATGATAAGCTGGCAAGATGATGTTGTTTGGCTTTTCGTAAGCAAAGTTCAAGCCACCGTCACTATTCCAAGTGAAGTTCAAGGCTTCGGCAGACTGGTCTGGTACATTTGGCAATCCGATATACTGTGTTGGGATGGTCATGCGGTTACCGGTGCGGAAGGTCCATGCGGCAAAGGCTGCAATCTTCTTCGTGATGTTCCAACGACCAGTGAAGGTGAACTTATGACGGTTGTCAAACTTATCATAGTACCATCCATCGTAGAAGTCATCAAACTTCTTCTCTGTCCACGACAGCGTGTAAGAACCATGCAGGTTGAGGTTGGCAATGTTGTAATCAGCATCCAACTCAACACCATACGAGCGGCCTTCGCCCTCCATAACGAAATAGTCCCAATTGGCTGCTGGTGGCTCCAGTCCTACCCAACTTGAATATTGCAGGATATGGCTTGAATGCTTGTAATAGGCTTCTAATGAGAGCAACCAGTGTTTGTTTGGTTTCATATAGGCACCTGCTGCCACCTGCCAAGAGCGCATTGGATGTAGACGAGCTGTCGTTGGCACCCAATAGTCGGTTGGAAGATCGAGGAACGAGTTGGCAATCTTATGTACAAACTGGCTCATCAACGTGTAGCTTGCCTTGAAAGAAAGACGGTCGTTAGGCTGGAACTTCATTGCCAGACGTGGACTCAGCGTTGAGAAGGTCTTACCGCTGATACTGAAGATATCTGCATTCACACCGCCGTTGAGGCTCCACTTCTCGTTTAGCATCATTTCGTCTTCGGCATAGAAGGTCAGTTGATGCGCCACATTCTTGTTATGACTGTGGCTCGCAATGGTGTCAGTCTTTGCCATACCTTCGCCCTGATAGCTGTCAAAACGGCTGTTGGTCTGTGGCTGGAAGCGGTGATAAGTATAGTCATGACCGAAGCGAATGTGATGACGTGGGTTTGGACGGAAGTCGAAAGCTGCTCGATAGCCAAGGTCATCGATAGAAGAACGATAGCCATGTGAGGTAATCGCCAATCGGTCTACCTGTCCATCTTTCATCACCTTCCATTCATCTGAGCTCGATACCGTTGAACGATTGTGCGTATAAACGGCTGTGAAGTTAGCAAAGAGCTTTGGTGAGAACTGGTAATTCCAGTCGAGTGCAGCATTGAAGTTGCCCCAATGGAATCGATTTGTATAGATGTCTTTATCTTCATAGCTGCTACTACTTTTGTAATACGACTCGTCTTTTGCATCTAATCGGTCTTCACCTGAATAAACACTCAGCGACATACGTGAGCGGTCGTTGAAGATATTGGTCAGCTTAAAGTTCAAGTCGTGGAAGAAATAAGACATATTTATCTTTTCGTCATTATTGTTTCCACTGTTCATTAGCGCAAAGGCAGGACGTGTCAAGAGGTCTAACCAGCTACGACGCAAGCCGAAGTTATAGGATGTCTTGCCCTTTCTGATTGGTCCTTCGATATGGAAGGCACCATCGAGCAGACCGATACGATAGCTGCCATGGGTGTTATAAAGGTCGCCATCAGCCGTACGCACGTCGATGACACTCGACAAACGACCGCCATAGCGTGCTGGGAATCCACTCTTATAGAAGTCGACATTCTTCACAACGTCCGCATTGAACGAGGAGAAAAGACCTAAGGTGTGGTTGGTATGATAGAGCGGTGTACCATCGAGGAGGAAGAGGTTTTCGTCGCTGTTTCCACCATGTACATAGAGTCCGCTGGCAAGTTCCATACCGTCTGACACACCACTCGTGCGCTGCAAGGTCTTGATAACGTCCGGACTACTCAACAATGCGTATTCCGTTTTAATATCCTTTGGTGAGAGAGAAATTTTACCAGTCTGTGTTTTCAGCAAAGGCGAGTTAAGGTCGGTCGTTATCACTACCTCATCCAACTGTGCTTCGTTCTGCAAGATGATGTCATGATTTTGATTGGCAGTAAGTTCTATGGTTTCGACAAGCGTCTTATAACCTACGTAGCTACATCTAATTTCGTGCCGTCCCTCACCTAATGTGAGCGAGAAATGTCCGTAGGCATTGGTCATGGTACCTTGTCGTGTAGTGAGATCGTAGATTGTTGCATTGATAAGGGGTTCACCATTGCGGTCTTTCACATATCCACTGAGTGTAAAACGCTGTCGTGTTTTGTCCTCATCAATACCCCGAATTACTCTTTGTACAGGCGTGTTACTTCTCAAAGTAGTAGCCTTAGAATCAGTGGCCTTATGCGCGTATAAACCCAAAGGGCATAGGCATAAGGTAGCCAATAAGAAATGTTTGTTCATTAATATATAATTTTTAGCAGGTGCAAAGATAATACTTTTAATTCATAATTTATAATTCACAATTCATAATTATGATTGGAGGTAATTCATAATTCATAATTCACAATTCATAATTATGATTACTATTGTAATTCAAAATTCATAATCCATAATTCATAATTATGATTACTATTGTAATTCACAATTCATAATTCACAATTCATAATTATGATTACTATTGTAATTCAGAGTTCATAATTCATGATTATGATTACTATTGTAATTCAAAATTCATAATCCATAATTCATAATTATGATTACTATTGTAATTCAGAGTTCATAATTCATGATTATGATTACTATTGTAATTCAGAGTTCATAATCCATACTCATGATTACTATTGTAATTCAGAATTCATAAGTCAAAATTATTCGAACTGAGTTCTCATCAGTACGTCATAATTATGATATGAAGTGTAAAGCTATTGCAGGTTAGTTGATTTAGTTTACCCACTATCCGTTAGGCAGCCCCCTCCTTTGGAGGGGTTGGGGGAGGTTTCTGTGTCATCTGTTTATCTGTGAGTTCTGTGAGAGAATGCACCGCAACTTTAAGCTTAAAACTTTGAATACCGAGATTTGAAATATTATTACAAATCATCCGATAAAAAGGCGAGAAAAAGAGCTAAAAACAAGTATTTTTAATGTCAACATAAGTAGTTTATTATCAAATAGTTGTGAGAGCCAATCTCAAAAGGTGCTTAATTGGACTTCAAAAGGGCGTTAGTAAGACCTCAAAAAGGCACCTTTTGCAAGCCAAAAGGGCGTTAATTGAAAGCCAATTAACGCCCTTTTATTTTTTAATCTTTGAATTATCTTTACAATGCAGAATGTCGGAAGAAGACAGAATGACAAAAAGACAAAAGGGACTGAATGGTGGAAGAGGGCATAATGTATACAATGACAGAGGGAGAAAGTACAGAGTGACAGCGTAATAGAGGAACAAAGAGAGCGAATAAGTAAGAAGCATAAAAAAAGACAGAGTAACAAGTTTTCCCTGTTACTCTGCCTTTTTTGTTCTTATGTTACTTTGTCTTCTTTACAAGCAACTTGTTCACTCGTCCACTTGTTACCTAAAACATGTTCCTCTGTTACTTTGTCTTCTTTACAAGCAACTCGTTAACTTGTCAACTTGTTACCTAAAACATGTTCCTCTGTTACTTTGTCTTTTTCACAAGCAACTTGTTAACCTATCCACTCGTTAACCTGTCCACTCGTCAACTTGCAATCACTTCACGAGCATCTTCTTGCCATTGCGGATAACAACACCCTTATGGCTCTTGCTAACAGTCTTGCCAGCGAGGTCGTAAGTAGTAGCTGAATCGTTCTGGAAGATAAGCGCGTGGATGCCAGTAGAAGTCTTCTTAACCTCTGTAGGAACAAAGGTTGAGCCAGCATCCTTACCACCTGTCCAGTAAGCAAGGTTGCCGTCAGCACGATAGTTCAAGCCGAAGCCCTCTGGATTACAGATATAGAAGCCCTCTTCATCATTTGGACTTATTGTCACAGTCCAATCACTGGTGTATCCAGCAGGTAGGTTATCAGCAGGCAGAAGGGTAGCGTAAGTGTTACCACCAGCCTTAGCTGAGCCCTTTGGAGAAGCCGAAGCGAGGACCATTGTAGGGCCCATTGCCTTGTTGATGAGGCGGAAACCGCTGTAAGGATTACCTGTCAATGCCCAAAGCGCATAATCAGTAGTGATGTAAGTCTCGTCAATGAAGTAAACGTTAGGTGTATAGTTTCCTGACGAAACCCATCTTGGCTGGTTGCTCACCTTGAGGTTATACCAAGTAGTGTCGGCTGGTGTAGCCACCTTCATTGGGGCTGTCCATGTAGCATTAATACGTACTGTAGCAGGGAGACTTGTGATTGTCTGCTTGTCAGCTGTCAGTTCAACGTAATCTCTTGCAAGTCCTTCAGGAATCGTCACAGCACCAGTCTTGGCACCATTGACAACGGTTGAATAGACAAACTCATTGTTGAAATAAACCTCGTAGGTCAAAGATGTCTTTGCATCAATGAAGATACCCTCAAGTGAAACGTCACCATCAATCATCTCAGCAGGGAGGGTGAAGGTTCCATCAGCATTGAAACGCTCGCGTGGAATCAGCTCGTCAACATACTGATAGGTGCCGTGGCTGATGCTATCGCCAGTGAGGTTGTAGCCGTGGCGCACCTTCAGACCGCTGAAGTTAAAGCCATGTTCAGGCTTCATCTTGACTGTGTAAGGCTTACCGAATGGGATAGAGATACCGTTCAGCTCAGTACCATCTTCTGCAACAACCTTACCATTGAGTGCACCTTGATAAATCTTCACATTGTCGCCATGAACATTCAGGCGCACATCGATGGCACCACCACCATTGTTAAGGATGTGGTTGTTGTTCTCGATGCTACCTCCTGCGTCTGCAGAGTTCCAATCTACCTTGTAACGCATACGATAGAAACCGTGCTGAAGGTCACTTGGAAGGGTAAATTCAGGCATAACGAGGGTGTTACGACCATTACCAGTAATCTCTGTTCCTGCACTGTTAAAGCCAGAGTTTTCATCCTCTCCACCGAGGAAAGAGTAAGCCAACAACTCGTTGCCAGCGTTTGGAACAATCTGACCGCCCTCTACCTTTGGCTCAAAACGGCCATTGTTGTTCAAGTCAAGATAAACATAGCTGTGCATCCATACGCCCTTGTACTGAACAGCTGGGTTGAGTGTCTCGCCCGGTTTAGCTAAGAACGACTGCTTGCTGAGGTAAGTGTAAGCTGGAGTTGATGTGGTAATGTCGCTATAGAGGTTGAATGTCTGGTCGCCAAGGCTGATACCCTTGAGTCCACGATCACTGCGTGAGCACTTTGCATCCTTGCTATAATTCATCGGATAGTCCTCACGATTGGTTGTTGTGAAAGCCTCGTTGTTTACGACGATATTGTCGATATAAGCAAGGAAGTCATCTTTCATACCGTTGGTGTCCTCACAATCGACAACAACTACAAGACTATGGATTTCGATGCCACCTGCTCCCTTAACTGGGAAAACGGCATCTACCCACTTGTTTGGCTCAACCTCTCGTGTTGAAAGCTCCCAGAACTGCTCTGTGTCAACGCTCTGACCCTTACGATCCGTACGCTTTCCGAGTCCGATAAGCATCGTACGACCCGCCTTTGGCTTGTGAATCATCACGTGTACATACTTTGTCTCTTTGGTTAAAGCGAATGGTTGCTTAAGATCGATGCGTGCACCGAAAGTGTTTGAGCCAAAGCGTGAACGCTGGAAGCCCAACACATTGTCAGAAGCATTTGGTGTAGCCTTCAGTATCTCATCGTAGTTTTTATCGATATTGCTTACTACTTGCACGTTTCCTTCCAATACAGCAGCTTGTTTGTTTTGGCTGCGGAAAGGCGACTTATGCCAAGTGTCGTAGACACCTAACGACTTATAGTTCTGATTTTCAAAATCTATTCTAACCTCTTCTGTGGTCTGTGCATGAAGCAAAGAGGTGCAGAACAACAAACCACAGGTAGCTAATATATTCTTTTTCATATTGTTTCTCAAGTCAAACGATTAATAAATTGCAATCTCACTCATTACAGGACAAGCCTTAGCGTCCTTGATATGAACGCGGATAGCCTTAGCATCAAAGCCTGAACCATAGCTGTTAGCGGTACTTCCGTTGAGCGGAATGATACGCTTATAGCCAATAGTGGTTTGCTTTACTTTGTTAGCCAGTGGCTTCCATGTGCTGCCATCAGTGGTATATTCGATTGAGAAACCCTTTACACGCTGTCCAAGTCTTACATACTCCTGCAAGGTTACGTAGCGAACAGTCTGTGGGCTGTTCCATTTGAAAGTAAGGGTAACATCCTTTACGTCGTCCTCTGCTGCCCAATAAGTATCTGGATTCTCATCAATGAGGTTGTTAACAACGTAAGTACGTGTCGCTCCGTTGCTGCGTGTGCTGGTAGCTTCAACAGTAGCAGTCTTGGCAAGATTGGTCTTGAAACGCTCTTTCAACATAGTACCAAACTCCTTCAAACGTTTTACTTGGTTCTCTGGAATCTTACCACTTTGGTCTGGAGGGCAGTTAAGGATGAGTGTTGCATTGCGACCAACGGTCTCTAAGTACATCTGGAAGGTACGTTCTGCCGACATTGGTTGACAACCGGGATGCCAGAACCAACCTTTGTCTGTAAACTTAGCATCGCTCTCTCCAGGGAGCCAGAACCAACCATTCTCTGTGCCATACATACCATTGCGCTCTGGAGCAGTACCACGATTCTCATTACACCAGTTGGTTTCGCCTGCCCAACCGTCCTCGTTACCAATCCAACGTGCCTCACCACCGACACCCCAAAGGATGATATTTGGGCTGAGCTTATGGATAGAATCGCGGAGGTTAGGTACGTCGTAGTAGGTTGCACGGTCAATATTGATTTTTGTGTACTTACCACCATAGTAGCCATCGCCACCATTTGCACCGTCAAACCACATCTCAAACTGGTCAGAGCCATACTTTGCAAGCTCCGCACACTGCTTCAAGAAGACGTCCTTCACATAGCTGTCCGTACCGTAAAGACCACTATTTCGGTCCCAAGGAGACACGTAGAAGCCATATTTCATCTTCAAATCCTGTGCTGCCTTAGCAAAGAGCTCAGCGATGTTCACCTGTGCATTAGGGCTTGATGAGTTCGAACTTTTATGATCCGTAGTCTCCGTAGGCCACAAGCAGAAACCATCGTGATGCTTCACAACAGCAATACCGCCCGTCATACCAGCCTCTTTCACAGCCTCTAACCACTGTCGTGGGTCTGGCTTTGCGGTTGGAGCGAAGCGGTTTACATCTTCATCACCATTACCCCATTCCTTACCTGTATAGGTATTCATACCATAATGGAAGAAGGCATAGAACTCTGTCTGCTGCCATTTCCACTGACGGTCAGTGGGTACAGGGAACACTGGACGTGGTTCGTTCTCCGCATTGGGAGCGATTTGCGTCTTAAGGGTCATAACGGTATTGGTCTGAGCAAAGCTCGTAGCCGATGCCGTTAAGGCAAGTGCAGTAAGCACACCGTGTAGAAATCGGTTGTTCATATTAGGTTTTTTAGTTCAGCAGCACTTTTAGACGTAACATTTTATAAATATTTGATTGACAATGTTTAGTTTAGGTTTTTTGTCATTGCGAGCAACTTGTTTACCTCTGTGCTGCTATATCAAGGCAGCAAGTCACTCAAAAGATGGTCGCAAATATACGAATTAATTTGGATATCCGTGTAATTTGGACTATAATTTATTTAAGATAACATAAAATATCGACCAATCATCAGATAATTATCTGTTCCCTCTCTCCCCATCTCGCTTGCTTATTGCTGCCCTTTCGTTTCGAAATTCCTTTACATTTCCTTTCGTGTTTTATGCCTTAAAAGAGCGAAAAAACGCCTTTTCACTCGCATTTGTAACTAACATGTTATCAAACACTTGCAGCCTTGTCTTCGAAAAGGTGCTTACTTAGACTTCAAAAGGGCGTTAGTAAGGGTCTTAAAGGGCATCTTTTGCAAGCCAAAAGGGCGTTAACTGAAAGCCAATTAACGCCCTTTTAATTTTCAGTCTTTGAATTTTATTTACAAAAAGGAAAGCCTTTAACTTTGAACTTTGACTTTTGATGTTTGAATTTTGACCTTTGAGGTTTGATCTGTTAACTTTGACTTTTGATGTTTGAACTTTGACCTTTGAGGTTTGATCTGTTAACTTTGACCTTTGAGGTTTGAAGAATTAACCTTGAACTTGATGTTTGACCTTTGAATATAGAACTTGCTTCTTATACACAATGCAAAAGGCTGCATCAAAATAGATTACTCCTACTTTGACACAGCCTTATTATCCTTTTCATCTTTTTACCTTTAGTCGCTTCTAATACCTTACAGCCGTTTCTTATTTGTTACTTTATTGCGTTTCCTTTCTCATCCTTTCTTGATAGTGATGCGACTTTTACTTCAAAGTCGGCGGTTGTGTTGTTGTCATCCACGAATTTCTTACCATCCCACTTTCTTACCAGTGCAAGGCCAGAAGATATGGGGTAGTCGCTTTGCTTTAAACCTGAGAAAGAGATGTCGGTAACGGCATTGTAGCCTCTGTCTAACTTACTTGGTCGCATCTGGAACATACGACGAGGACAGATGGTGATGCAGTCGATGACACACTCGAATGGTATTTCGATGGCATAGAAGTCACCGAAGGCACTACTGGTCACGGTGATGTAATGCAGATAACCCTTGCTATCCTTTGTCTCAGCATAGTTCTTCTTGAATTCCTCTGGTGTCCAAGGCAATTTTATCAAGGCAATACCGTTGCTCTCAGAGATATGAGAGAACTCGTAAGCAGGACCAATATTGCCGCTGGCATCGGTAGATGTTAGGATGGCATTCATGTCTGGAACGTTCGGATTGTTCTTCCGTCCGGGGTCGTAGTTGCTGTTTGTCCATTCGAAATCAGCCTTACTCAGGTCTAAAAAGGCATTCAATCCGCCATACATACTCAGGTCCTCGCCCTCTAACTCAGCCTCAAATTTAGCCTTGTGGTCGATGGCATACTTTGCAACAATGATAGTCTGACCCGGCTTCACAGGGTAGTCATTGCCCTTACCGGGGAAATAAGAGATACCCGATGCACCATAATAACGATTGACGAAATCGTCTTTCGGTGCGAACTGGATGGCTTTGCTTGGTTCAATGGCATTGACACACAACGCTAATCCGTCAAGATATTTCACCTCGTCCGTAGGGTTAAAGATGGCGATATACTGATCGTCATTGTACATCTGGTTCAAATTCTTCATACCCCAAGCACGTACATCACGATACCAATAATGCCCAACATAGAACACTTCCTTGATAATCAAGTGGTCTAACTTTGTCTTAGAAGTGGATTGCTTCACAGGCATTTCATTACGCGTACAGCTGTTTAGCCCTAAAAGCATAAGGCTAAAAAGCAGGTACGCAGTTATCTTCTTTTTCATCATTTGTTTTCTTCTATTTATGTTTATATCATTGTGAGCAGTGGGAGGGACTATTGCCACGAGAGGAATAGATTGTGAGTTACAGACGTATAGATACTTCCTTAGCGACGACACAGTCCTCTCCCTCTGTCCATGTTACAAGAACCAGTTTCCGAAACCAGAGCCACCACCAATGCCGTGGGTCTGTACATTCTGCGAAGCTTCCAACGCATCTAATGATGACAAGCCTATTTCGTGACCTAAGTAGAAATAGAGTGGGTCGTTCGGGTCGATGGTTGTTGGGTCAGTATCAAAGCTACTGCAGAACACTTTGATAGGGATATTAAAGCGGAAAAGCTCCTTCCATTCTGAATCAGCCCCATACTCCTTTGGTTCGTCAGGGTTGTAAGCCTCTGAACAGATGAACGGACTGCGGAAGACATAGGTTGAATGGCGATTAAGATACTCGTCCTTCGGTATCAATGCCTTCTTTCCTTTCGGGCATTTCATCACTCTTACAGACAGATAGAACTTTGGTAAGAGGTAAGACGGACGTGTATAACGGCCAGCCTCGCCTGTTGCTGGGTCCAAACGACGTGTAATCTCTAATGGCCACTCTTGATGTAATTCATCGTTTTCATCGGCATCAATGTCGAAATTGAAGTGTCCCTTCAGTCCTACACGGTCTTGGTCGTAAGGTGCAACAGCCCAGTCAGCATCCTCACGGGTCAACGGTGGGAGAAGACGTTGGTTGAACAACTCACGCGCTCCGTCAGCCATTGCGTTATGAATCCACGTGTCACGATAGGTATATTCAAATATCTTTGGGGTCAGTTCGGCACGTTCCTTCCACGTCGTCTTATTCGCAAAGAGCGGAGAAGGAACTGGTGTCGTGTCGACTGTACCGCCCTTCTTCCAGTCACCAAACTTGTTCTTCTTAGGTTTCCACGTACCACGGCAGTCCATCACCTCGTAAGGATTACCCTTATCGTCGACCTCGCTCACCGTGAAGAATATCTGGTACTCATCAGAGTGGTCGAGAATATTGTCGTTCATCAGCTTACCTTCCTTATCGAAGAAGTAGAGACAGAGTCCCCAACGCTTCAGTTTCCCACCGATGATACGGATGTAATCGGGTCCAGTCTTACCATCGCTCTGTTCAAGATACGTCACCGTACTCTGGCGTTGCACCTCAACCGTAGGCCATTTTGCCGTATTGTTGCGGATAATGACAAACTCCTCCTGCTTCCAAGGGGCGTTATGATAGACGAAGTTACCATGCATCATACCGTCACCGTGGGAGTGTCCCTCCTTAAACATAGCTAAGCAGGTAGCCCAACCATTGAAGGCTCCGTCTGGGTCGGGGTTATTCACCTGCTCAGAGACCTTAACTTTCGACAGACTATCTACATAACGGTCTGCGCCACTACGTGCTAATCCCTTGCTTTCTAAGGGATTTTCGTTATAATCAACATGTACATTGCCAAACACAAAGTCGTCGCATGAGGCGAAGAGTGCGGCAACGCATGATAATAAAAGAATGTTCTTGAATATCTTATTCATCTTCCCAATTCGTTTTTACATCAATACTACGTTATGTCTGTACTGTGTGAAGAAGTCTTGTGGTTGTGTCAGCATACGCCAGAGCTGTGCCTTGTTGGCAGCAGGATAGAATCGCTTAACATCCTCAAAACACTTGTCTTCACCGTCCTTGGTATTGGCTATCACACGAACAGACAGCGGATAGTCGATATCAAAGCTATCCCAACCGGGTTGTAACTGGTTGAAATCCCATAGGAAGCTATTCTCACTATTGTTCGTATTGCAATACTTTGCAGGCTTTTCCGACTCTCCCACGTGCTGCTGTCCTTTGTTAAGAATGTGGCAGATACGCACTTGTAGCTGGAAAGCAATGTCTGATTTGTGGAACTGCATGATACCCTTAAAGCCCAAACGGTCCATGTCTGAGCCGAAGTCTAAGCTGCGTTTCTGACGCAGTAATCCCACAGTATGACCATAACGCTGGCGTGGCGACTCAGTATCTGGGTCGGTGAAGTCATCGTTATAAGCTTCTGTAAAAAGTTTTCCGAGTTCTTCTTCCACTGGATCCGTGTCACGATACTCGTATGTAAAGACCTCTGGAGTAATCTTATTTAGCTCCATTGGATCAATAGTTTTGTAGAGGTGATAGGTCTTTCCACCGAAGTTATAAGGCTGCAAAGCCTCTGGTTTTCCCGATACCTCAATCGACTTCCATGCCAACTCACTATCGAACGGCACTAAATTCTGTCCCAATGTGTAGCCATCAGGCACATAGATGTTAGAAGTTGAGAACTTTGTGGCAGCTTCCAGTGCTCCACCTTTCTCCTTGAAGGTGTATCGGTCATAATAAGTAGGTAGTGAAGCCAACAATCGTGGGTATGCCATTTGCAATCCACGTACCTCCTGTCCACGCCCTGCAGAGCTACTATCTGCCACCGCTTTGTTCAATGATGCATTACCAATACCGAAGAAATGTTGGTGAACCAGCAGTGTTGCATTGTCTTCATCAGGAACGTTATAGCCGTCCTTGTCCTTCATGAAGGGATAACCTGAGAACTGATGATTGATGAGCATACCGTTTTGGTCATAGTATTTCAGTTCTAATCCATAGTAGATATCGTCTGAAGCAATCACATCAAAGCAGTCGCGCTCTGTCGTAATCGTCATCTGTCCGTCGTCATCCTTAGCGATATCAATCTCCTGCATGACTGGGATAGAGGTCGAACCACTGACGAGATGATAGGTGTTATACGCTCGAATAGAGTCGTTTCCGTCTGGTCCAACACCAATCATTCCCCCCTTATAGCCCATTCTCAAGATGGCATGAACGGCATAAATCTGCTCATGTCCCTTCACATCTCGCTCAATAGAGGAAGGAGGGGCTTGTATAATCTTTTTGAAGAAATCGTCAACTTGGTCGTTAGAGCAACTTCCGAGGAGAAGTCCCACTGCTGCCGTGGCAAGTATGAGGCGTATGTCTTTATATAGTTTCATATTCTTTTTCAGCTAATTAGAACTTAAACAATGTGCGTAAAGAGAAGTTTGATCCGCGCTCATGGGCGTAGTATCTGAAGCGGTCGGTGTACTCCTTATAGAGTGCGTTGAGGATGTTATCACCGACAATCATAAACTTCAACTCTCTATTCTGTGGCAGTCCGATGCGGAACTCAGCCGTACCATTCAGTAGGAAATAGGCTGGTGGCGAGTCGGGAACAAGGTCTTTATCGGGATCGAAGCGGGTCTGCTTGGTCACATAGATACCTGAGAGTGATAATGATGAATGATATTTATGATTCTTCGTGAGCGGTAGGTCGTAGGTGGCAGAGAGTCCGTAACGATCTGATGGCATGAAAGGTAGCCAGTCGTTATGGGTCAAGTTGCGTGCAAACATCCATTCTCCCTTGCCGACAAAGGTCAGTCCTTGCAGTGGCTTCACGGTTGCTTCGATGTCACCACCATAGAGTTTCACATCGTCTTGGTCGTAGATAAACTTCGGATACTTACCACTTGGATGGTTGTGGAAGCGGTCCTTACCTGTTCCGATGTGGTCGTAGATATAGCTATTGATACGCTGGAAGAAGAAACTTGGCTCTATTGAGAACCATGTGTTTCTATACTTCGTACCTAACACAAGTTTATAACCACGCTCACTGGCAAGATTCTTGTTGCCTACTACCCAATAGGAACCGTCTTGCAAGCCAATGGCATAGAGCTCGTTGATATCTGGTGGACGCCATGACCAACCAATATTCGCACGTGCATCCCACTTGTCACTAAACTGATAGTGGGTGGCAAGACTCATCGTGAAGTTACTATAAAGTTTGAAGTCGTCGTAGTAGGTGTAATTGCTGAGGCTGCTATAGCCATTGACCGACAACACACGGAAGTCGTAACGCATACCGAGGGCACACTGCAACTTGCCAAACTCTGCCTTATGAAGGAAATATCCACCCATCGACAGGGCTGCAAAGTTAGGAACGAAAGCTGGCTGTTTAGTACCCGGATAGTTGAAGTTCGTTTGATAGGTATTAGAAAGACCAGCGTCAGTCGTCATCTTCCATAGTTTCCATTTCGCTTGCCAAAGTGCGTCGAACTTATAGGTTTTCAGCATCAAGTCCTGCATTGGAATCCAACTCCATTGTGTCTTCTTTCGGTTTTCGAACTCTTGACGGAGATTCTCTTGGAAGGATAGCGTGAAATTGAGGTGATGGTTAGGATTAAGTTCCCATTTCAGTTCTCCTTTTAACGTCACGTGTTGCGACTGCTGGAACGGCGGTTTGATTTCGTATGAGAAGGGTTTAACGGTCTCTGGATCAGGACGTCCGTATTCAAATCGCTTTATCAACTGTGATAGGTCGGATATCTTACTGGCGTAATAGATTCCACTTCGCTGATAGTAGATACTTGAGAAGAGGGTTGCCGTAAGCTTCTTTCCTTGCCAACCAGCTAAGGCTGAGAAGCTGATGGTGTTATATCCTGTGTTGTTCAGTACGTAGTCGGCTGTATGATAGTCGCCTCCTTTGGTGTACATTCCATGCAGGCGCAAACCAAACTGCTTATAACCCGTCTCGATAGTACCCGATCCACTGAAGCCACGCGCATTGGTATCGTAACCCATGTTGACGTTTCCATTCAGCTTAATCTTCTTGTTTTCGTAGGGTAGGGGTGCATCATTCAAGAGTACCACACCACCCATTGCACCGAAGCCATAGCGAATACACTCGGCACCTTTCACCACTTCAACCATACTTGAGCCTGTATAGTCGAGTTCTGGTGCGTGGTCGGCACCCCAACTCTGGCTTTCTAATCGTACTCCATTGTTCATCAAGAGAATGCGACTACTGTGCATACCTTGAATAACAGGCTTTGCAATCGTGTTTCCAGTACTGATAGAACTAACGCCGGGGATGGTTTCAAGGAGTTTTGCCAAGGATGTAGCACCACCTTTTTCCAATGCTTCCTGACTGATAGCGGAGGACTGTTGCAAGACACTCGTGTGTCGTTTCAGTGCCGTGACAGTGACATTATCTAATTGTTTAGAATCATCCTTCAGCTGTAAAGTTATCATGCGGCTGTCGGGGATGCTGACAACACGTGTCACCGTCTTATAACCTACGTAGGAAACCGTCAGTTTCATGCGGTCGGCAGTGCGCTTGAGTTTAATCGTACACCTACCATCGATGTCCGTCACCGAAGGATTTGAAACGCCTTCGCAGCGTACGACAGCACCGATGAGCGGCTCTTGTGACAGTTCGGAAACAACCCGAACGGTTACGGATGTTTTGACATCTTTGTCCTCATCCTCCACTGTCTCCTGCCCATGCGCAGACGTAGCATGAACGTAGGTGGGTGGGAATAAGAACAAAGAACTTAAGAGAATGGCGGATAGGTAGTATCTTACCCGTCTTTCATAGTTCACTTTTGATTTGTTCATATACTCAGATTACAAATGGTTTTTAATGAATAGACGCAATTCCCCCCTACCTTCATAGCGGAGGAAACGAGTCTATAAGGGTTTATTCAGGCATAAGACCAAGATGCAGGTGTCTACAAATAAAGTCAGCCTTACACTTTTATTTTTTAAGATTTACGACTACAAAAGTAGATAAAAGATATAGGTCGCACAATACTTAATTTTGGTGATTTGTCTAATCATTATTTTTTGGTAGTCGTAATATGGGTTCTTCTTTCTATCTTAACAATCTATTTTGTAAGAATAAAGTCACGCCTAAAATTTCAAAGATGCTCTTTAACCTTCGAATTAACGCCCTTTAGGCTTGCAAAAGATGCCCTTTAAGACCCTTACTAACGCCCTTTTGAAGTCCAATTAAGCATCTTTTAAAAAGCATATCCACAACTAATTGATAACGAAAGACTTACGATGCTGGTGAAAATGCTTATTTTTAGTCTGTTTTTTAAGTCTTTTCATGATATTTTTGTAATGATATTTCAAAGCGTAAGTATCAAAATATAAACACTAAAAATCTAAGGTTAAAGGGTAGTGAGTTTAATTCTATCTTACAGAATATACGGATAAATAGTAGTCTTTATCATAAAAATTCATTACTAATGAACTATTACACACAACGAAAAAGGCTGTATCAAAATAGGATTGCTCCTACTTTGATACAGCCTACTCAAGTAAACTATAGTAAATACAGCGTTGCGCTGCTTGCTATTTAGCCTTTGTGTTACTTCTCTGCAACTGGGCGAACTGAGAATCCGTACGCACGGATATTACGGTAAAGTGGGTAAACTGAGTTGACATCGAAGCCCATAACATTACCGTTGTGGTTGTCGTTAGGGGTAGCTGTCCAGTAATCACCAAACTTACTATAATAGCTCAAAGAACTTCCGTTTCCTGCTTCTCTAAATCCTGCAGCAGGGAAGAAGATGGTTTCTGTCTTGCTACTATTGGTCCAGAAGTTATGACCGAAGTTATTATTAAATGTCTGTGCATTATCCGTACCATCCACATTCATTCTTCCACCATTCAAACCGTTCTCTGTGAAACCTGTGAATGCATCATTAGCTGGCACACTGAAGCCAACAGGAGATGGGTCGTAAATAGTCTTTACAACAGTCTGGCTGTTTGCTTGGTTTTCGGCATACGCTGAAGTATTATTCATTGACCACAAGTTATAGAATGTATAGTACTTTGCAAATCCTGTTCCAGCATCCAGAACGTTGCCTTTATATCCTGCTGTATAATAGTTTTGTGGGTTCTGGAGGATAGTTTGCATATACATTTCGCTTCCTGCATTCCAGTTGATAGTGTTGACAGCAAGTGTAGCAGTTGTACCAGGGAAAGCATCCTTGCGACCCCACTGATACAATGTTGTATAACCAGTTCTTGTGGTAGTAGCTGGTTTCTGTGTAATGGTAATTACTGCATACTGCTTATCACCGTTATTACCCAGTGTCTGCTCAACCTTTACCTTTACAGTACGTGGAGTAGAATAAGGTGTACCCTTCCATGCAGTAGGTTTCCAACCCAATGCCTCATTGGTAAAGTCATACTTGTTGCCTTGCTTATTGGTAACTGTAATCTTGTCGAGTGCGTTCTTTGGTGCAAACCATAAATGCCAAGACCAAAGGTTGCGGTTTACATTTTCAGGAACTTCATAAGTTCTTATTATTTGTCCTCGATGATTTCTTTCTACTACAATTCTCTTTATTTGATAAATACCTTTAACAGCTACAACAGCGTTACCACTCTTGATATTCTCCTTTGTTACCTCAAACTTTATATAGGCGTTGCCATTAGCATCACGATAGATACCATTGTTAGCACCTAATTTAACAAGGTCTTTCTCATCAGACCATACGATAGATGCTGCTTCAATTTTCTGGCAAGCTCTATTGTTAGTCTTTTCTAACCAAGGGTCTGTAATTGCATTACCATCTTGGTCAACAAAATTTCTAAGCGTATTATTAGCATCGCTTCCCTTTTGATATGCACTACTATTTGTCTGACCATTCTTAATAGCATTACCATATACCAATGGAATCATATAATGTCCTGGTGCAGAGATAAGATAGCTGTTAGCTGTGTTCTGTACGGCTGCAGCACCAGTTTCATTTGAGAGGTTGTAAGGTGCAGCGGCTGTACCCAATGGTGCAGCGTTCTGAAGTCCCTTATTGCGCTCTGCTACAAGGTCTACAATGTCTGTACCCAAGGTTGCTGTAAGCTGTTCTGGTATTGTACTACCATTGCTCTGCTCCTTGCTAAGGCTCTTCAACCATGATGGTTTGGTGGTAGTCCATGAAGCACCGTTGTCAACACTATATCCAACAACCTTCCAAGCAACAGGCTGCTTGGTACCATTTACCTGACGGTAGCTCTCAATTCCATAGGTAGCCTGTGTGCCGTTGTAGGCAACAGCAGCAGGATCTATCGCATTGATAGTATAAGTCCATGTAGAATTCTTCTCGCTCAACTTATAAGTACGTGTTGTACCTTCCTTCCAAGAGCCTTTGAGAGGTACTTTTATGCGGCTGTTATCAGTAAAGATAATCTCAGCTTCAACCTTGCCATCAAGGTCCTGTGGAATCATATAGAATGTATAGTTGTCATCCAACTTTGTAAGGTTGGTTTCGTTTGAATTACTATACTTACTTCTATCTCTTACAATGCTGTTAGCATTCTCATTGGTGTTATAATTCACGTTGCTGAGCGTTACATTTCCACGTGTGTTGTATCCGCTATGATTCCATGCAGCACCCGTACCATCAAGCTTGTTAGAGAGTGTGTACTTACTCTTCAGCAATACGTTCTTGAGTGTGATGTCCTTGATTGTCTTATTGAATGAAAGGTTCTGACCAACAGCAAAACGAATGGCGGTCAAAGCGTGACGGAACTGAAGATTAGTTATTGGTGCCTGGAAACGTGTAGCATAATGCACGTTGTCAGAGCAAGCAGTCATAAGGTCTACCTGCTTTCTCACGTCAGGATTTACAGTAAACTCAAGACTTGGCGCAGCTGTTCCGTTTGGCTTAGTAAACTTAATACCATTACTGCCGTTAGTACTCTCTGGGTAGACAGCATAGAAACGGCCGTGAGGCTGCAACCATGACCAACGTCTTGTATTATGGAGTGTACCATCTCTACTTGTCTTCTCCTCGTTGAACCACTCTTTGTCAATAGTATTTGCAGCAGTACCACGAACACCAGTTGATGAGAATTCGGTAAGCTTTTGTGTTGTAACGATATTCGCACGTGTACCTGGTTCGAGCTTTACAGGGTTAACACCTTCGATGGTTGTTTCAATCAAACATACGTCGAGATTCTCTGAACTCTGTACGGCTAACTTCTGACCATCAAGGTCCTTGTCTGTCAAACCTGGAGTAATTGCACCACGTGTCAACGCACCACGAGTCTGTGCGTCTTCCTGTGAATCGCTTACGTCAAAGCGAACAACAGCTTCAGTGTCGCCATTGTTGGTGTTCTCACCCAACTCGTCATCCGCACAAGATACAGCAGAGAATGCCATACCGCCTACGAACAAAGCAGAAAGTGCTTGATAGAAAAATGTCTTCTTCATTATTCTTTAGTTTTATCTTTTACCTTTTCTAATTATCTAACAAAATTTAATTATCCAACCAACTCGTCATCGTTGTCACCAACATCTGGTATTAAGTCTATAACTTGGACATTTCCACCATTGTCACCACCAGGGCGAACATTAGGACTTGCTACTAAAATAAAGCTTTCTTCAATGATACTACAAACCGATATATTCGGTCTAAGATAGTTTTGTTTTTTCATTTTTACAGTTCTCATTTTCGACAAAATGGGCTTCGCCCGCATTAATGTGGGCTGTGAAAAATAAGACAGAAAAGAGTGGTTATGTGTTTATAATCTTATTCTTGGTATGACAAGAATCAACACTTTGTTACTCTGGGCAATTCAATCTTTTTACCTTTTAATTCTATAATTGTTGCAAAATTATAAATAATATTTGAATTAACACTATTTTATCTTATATATTTAACATCTTTTCCTTATATTGTCAATGGTAGTAGCCTATAAGTAGCAGTTATTCAGATGTTTGGTAAAGGAAAAAGAGCGGTTCTTTTTATTACTTTTATATTTATTTCCTTTGGTAAAAGAGTCTTTTTTTAACAATATGTTACTTTCCTTTTAGTAATAGATTGTGATCTTATTAGTGCCTAACACGATTGGTGTTTACCAATAGCACCACACGTGCTAAGCATTAACACATCAGTAGTAAATGATAAGAAGAATTCCTAATCATTATTATAAAAGATACAGCAAGGCATTAATTGCAAACTTATATGGAGAATGCTTATAGGGTAGTAGTTTTTCAGAATAAATCTATTTTATACTAATAGTATATCATTCTTAGAATGTTTAAAAGCCCAAAAGCAAATTATTTTATTGGGAATAAGAATTGAAAAGAGCCTCAACTGAACCTCTTTTTTTATGATCTACGATAGAAGCTTGAACGAAAATGTAGAGCAACATGCCTCCTCCACCTTGCTTTTAAGAGCGGATTTTTTTCCTTTTCACCTCCTCATTCTTACATTATAATAAAGAAGAACATTTCGGTGAGAGTGAGAGTTGTAATGAGTTGGTAATCAAAGCAAATAAAAGAAACCTTAAAAAAGCATTGCTTTTACATTGCAATAGCTATGCTTTTAGGGTGCAATTGCATTGAGATTAGAGTGCAAAAGCAATGAGATGGATTAGCCTTTCAATATCTCTTGCAAGCCATGTGCGTCGAGAATGACAATCTCTTTCTCTCGAACAAAAATTAAATTGTCGTGTTCCAGTTCGTTAAGAGTGCGTATTAACGAGCTTTTTTGAATACCAAACACATCGGCAAGTTGCCTTCTCGACAGACTAAGAGGTACCGAATCGCAATGCATTATGGTGGCCTTTCGAAGTAAAAAAGTGGCAATCTTCTCTTTAATAGAGCTCATATACACCATACGAATCTTGCTAATTAAAAAGAAATTAATATGCGATAGAATATGAATAAAGTTGTTTCGAACAGGCTCGCAGAAGCCAATTAGAAGTGAAAAGTCGTCTTTCGACATACAAAATAATACGCTCTTCTCTATCGTTTTCACTTCAACAGGAACCTCACACTCATCAGAATACACAAAAGCAGGAGCCAACATGGTGCCTGCTTTCAAATAATCTACCATTAAATGTTTGCCTTTTGCCGTGCTCATTTCAGCTGAAACAAGTCCTTCAACCACCACAATTATTTCGCAAAGAGAGTCGTTTTCTGATATAAAAACAGTTTTAGCAGGCACCTTTTTCACGCTATATCGAAGCGTGTTCAAGTGTCTTTCGATGTCGTTAGCATCTAATCCAGAAAAAAGAGCAGACGATTCGAGTTGCGAAAAAATAGTTTTTTTCATGTGTACCACCAACTTTCGTCTGCAAAAATACACACTTTCTCAATTCTTTGCCATACCTATTTTTAGGTATTTTTTTACCCTTTTGAGGTATAAAAAGAAGAAAAGGAAGTAGAAAAACGCTCTCTACTTCCTTTATTATCGATTATTTTTGTGCTTCGAAACTTATTAAGAACAAGCCATCTGATATCTCAACTAAGAGCGAAAGCTCGCTATCTGTAATCTTAGTAACACGCAAATTCTTCATTTCTAATGGTCCAATAGGTATTCTTGTGCTGATGTTTAGCACCGAATTGTTGATGGTCCATGAGCCATTTTCGTAGGTATAGTTTAGTGGACTGGTTACTGTAAAGATGAATTTGTTATTGGGTTCGAACTTAAAAGTTTTCTGTGCCACAGTCACAAACATTGCGTATGGCTTGTTATCGCTATTTGCAACAAGCACACGAGAGGTGCGAACAACCGAATTCCATGCATGTTTTGTAAGCATATTCACCAATTGTTGCTGTGTAAGTGTTTGTGTTGCAGCAGGCACTTTCAACTCTTTTAAAGTCGTTTTGGTTTCGTTCTCTTTCACAACCACCTTCAAATTCTGTTCAAATCCCACAAGCTGATCCACCTCAAATTGCTGAGTTCCGTCGGCATTCACTAAGGCCTCGCCCAACACTTGACCACGAGCTGTGGCATAAACCAATTGCAAATGGGTTTTAGCAGCAAGTCCACTCACCTTAATAGTGGCAGTTTTTGTCTGCTCATTAAGAGTCATCTGCACTGCAGGTTCTTTCTTATCAACAGGAAAATCTTCGTTTTTTGAACACGAAACAATGCTTATTGCGCCTATAAGTAGATATAGGACAACAAAAAAGTTACATGTAATTTTCTTCATAATCAAAATGGTTTAATGTTAATTTATAGTTTAATTGGGTTTAATCTTCACTCACAACATAGTTGCCATTGCCATCACTTACCAACCAAGAAGGTTTATTTTCAATCACTGTTTCCTTATTGATGTCCGCCAACTTAAAGGCATAATCGTCTTCAAACTCGCTCTTATGCTGTCGCTTAAAGTCACTCTTCTTGAGATTCTTTGGCAGTATCAGTTTCTTGATTGCCCTCTCTCCTGTACCTGAATCATGGACATAAAGGTCTTTCAAATGCGTGCAACGACTCAAATCTACGACCTCCGCTTTGGCATTACTCAACTTGAGTTGTTTCAGTGTTGCAGGGAAAACGAAGCGCTTAAACATAGGCAACTCCACATCATTTCGCGTTAAACTGCCTATATAAATATCGGCTTTAGTGAATTTTAAGCTTGAAAAGTCAAGCTCTTTTAAGTCACCAAATACCTGAGAAGGAAACAAATAAATCGAATCTATGGCTGTAGATAGCTTCATATTTGCCGAAATAAACTTTCCGTTTGAATAGACTTTAAGCTTTGAAAGGTGGCTATAGTCAAACGAATCTCCGTCATTATAGGGCACATTTCCAGAGCCACCAATATACAATTCCTCTATGTTCTTCGGCATATCCTTAGTGGCTATGGGGCTGAAAGCAGGGTTGTAAGATAAACGTTTGAGTCGATTGAGCCTTGAAAGTCCAACGAGTTCCACGCTTTGTTGTGGCACATCGCCGCGCGAAATATAGCCACCGATAGTCAAAGTATCTATATTTTCGTTCAAGATTACCTTCTTTAGTGTGCGCTGTTCCATTGAAGTTTCCACCACATAAAGCTTATGTAACGACGAGTTTGCTACGTTTATAAGCTTAAACGGCTTATTATTGTCGGCATTAGTCACAATAGATAGGCGCTGAATGGCCTTGTTATTGATAATCAATTCGTCATCGGCTGCGTCCGAATTCTCTATATCTATGTTCCTTACATGAATGTTATTGAGGCTCGCATTAGTATAAATGCCGTGCTTCAATGACAATAACCGCATCGTGTTTGAAGTCACTTTGAGATTCGAAATGTCTACACCATCGAACAGAAGTGAATCTAACTTATCATTCTTTGATAGGTCATAACCCGCCATATCAATAGGTTTGAAAGCCTTAGAAGTAAACCACCACTCATATTTCTCTTTGTCGGCAGTGAGCGAAAAGACTCTAAGTTGCTTGAGTTTATCAAGATCTTTCACCTTAGAAACAAAGCAAGAAGGGAACGAAAGCGTTTCCAATGCAGGATAATTTCCTAAGCCCCACAGCGTTGTTTCTTGGTTTGTGCCCTTCAATTCGACATAATCATAAAACGAAGTCAACGCTTTTAACTGACTCGGGGCTATCTCGTCTTTGTTCATTACCTTTAGAAACAGCGTGTCACCTGACGCTAAGATATAGCCACATCCTTGCGTTAGAGCTTCTTGATGATACTTATTATATAAGACCCAAAACCGCTTTTGCGCCTCCTCTTCAGTGAGTTTAGGCACTAATTTCTTTGCTTCTTCAAAACGATAAGTCTTCAAATACGACTCAATTCGCTCCTTTAAATATTGTTGATACTCTTGAGAGTTCTCGTTTAAGTCAATATCTTGCGTGATGATGTTTAGCAAATCACCCTTCTCACACGATGAAATTGTAGCCACAAACAATAGGGACAACAACGTATATAGATACTTTTTCATTTTCAATATGCCTTTCATTATCTTAATTTAATTTACTAACCGCGTTCTTAACTCCTACAAATTTAGAGACATCGGGCATCGAAGTCTTCAACATAAACACGTAGTGTGTCTCCTCAGGTGACGTGATTCGATACCAGTTTCCTTTGTCGGTATGCTTTATAACCTCAAAGATATAGTAGAAATGTCGCCATAAATACACTCCCTTATCTGGCGTTTTAGAAGGCCAAAAGACAGCCTGTGTCTTGTCAGTGATAAGGTTAAACATCGTTTCTCCAAAGCTTGTATAAGGCAATTCGTCTGTTTCAACGATGAGACGGCTACCATCTATTCTCCAATTTGCCGTCACAACAGGATATTTTTCCTCTTCAATCTCACTCCAATTCTTATGATATAAGTCTTTCATTAGCGTTGGAGATTGAATAAAAGCCTTATGATTCTCAGCGAAAGAGAACTTCAAACCAAAGAAGAAAGCAGGCGTTTTAGTCAGCAAATCGTCTATATGCAGCGTGCGCATAGATAGTTCCGACTTATCATCTACCTCGTCTTTATTCTCTGTTTTATAGCCTATGGTCTCCCAAGAAGTGTTGAGAAAGTCGCTCTCTGCAAGCTTATCGTGCTGCACTTTCATTGTAGAGAACCAATCTTGACTTGTAGATTTGCCGATACCGGGATAGTAGTTATCAGGTTCATCGCCATAAATCGAAGTGTTATTATAAAAGTCTAACATCAAGATTCGGTCGCCAAAGTCCAATGAAGCGGTAAGAATGCTGACGTTATCTTTAGCTTCTATGTTCTTCACTTTAAGCTTAATATTGGTATATCCCACTGGAATCTTCGTGTCGATGATAACAGTATTCTTCTCGGTTTCAGACACTTTCCACTTCCCTTGGCAAAAGATGTAAGTGCTTTCTCCAAAGGGTGGGCGGAACAATAGCGTGGAAGTGCCGTCCCGATGAAGTTCCATTCCTATCCAAGCCATAGAATAAAGCATGCTCTCAAAAGGCGAAGAAGCTTTATCTTTGAACTTAGTGGTGGTCCAAACTGTTGTGTTTTCTAAGCTACCTCCCTTATACCAACTGACATTTGTCAGCTTTTGTATGACAGGATTACTTAGGTCTGGCGTACTGTTTGTTTCATATACGTCTATCGTATTGCGCTGATCACAAGCCGAAAAGAGTAGGGTTGCGAGCAGACTGACAATGATTAATGTTCTTTTCATATCTGTTTTATTTCGTTTAAAGTTTGTATTCAAGAGCTATAGAGATATATCTCTTAGGACGAGTAAACCTACTCAATGACTTCTTTCCATCCTGAAAGAAGTAGTTTATGTTTGAAAGCAGCGCGGGATTTGTTAGTTGTCGCAAGTCATCCCAACGTAGATACTCATTGTTTAACAGGTTATATATGCCTGCCCTTAGCGTGAGATTGCGTGTCAGTTTGTAATAGCCGTAGACATCAAATGTATAGGCATTGCTCATGAATGAAGCCGGATAACGGCGTATAAGCTCTTTTCCTGCGGCGTCTTTATCCCAGAAAGTAGTTTGAGATACAGGCTTTGCAAAGAACAAATTGGCTTTAACATTGGCCTGCCAACGCCCATTTGGCGACGTATATTCAATGCCGACGTTTCCCGTTAAAGGCTGAATGCCAAGCATACTCATTCCCGATGACGACTCTCCTTCGGCATAACTAAAGGCCGATGAAAGCATAAAGCCTTGTAATCTGTCTATCCACTCACCGGGATATACCTGCAAGGCGGCATCAAATCCCATCAGATGGGCCGACGATTGATTGACATTCTTGGCATAAGAAATGCTTTTTGACCGCTGCATTAAAGGCTCTTCAATCGTCAATGTGCCTTGTTTCAGCTCTATAAAGTCTGAATATTGGTTATAATACAGGCTCAACAAATAGCCAAAACCTTTGCCCCGACCATTTAATTCGACTTCATGATTGAAAGATTTCTCGGCTTTTAAGCCCCTATTTGATAACACAACAAACGATGGCCAAAGGCTATAGAATTGGAAATACTTCTCTTCTGTGTTCGGAACTCGAAAGCCTGTAGAGAACCGATAGGATATGTTCAGCAGCGGATGGAAGGCATAAGACACCGACGTTAAAAACGAAA
The DNA here is from genome assembly GCF_003609775.1 of Prevotella melaninogenica. Taxonomy (NCBI): domain Bacteria; kingdom Pseudomonadati; phylum Bacteroidota; class Bacteroidia; order Bacteroidales; family Prevotellaceae; genus Prevotella; species Prevotella melaninogenica. The sequence goes on along the minus strand of NZ_AP018050.1, from coordinate 378,551 downwards.
AGCCCGATTCTTTGTCGTGAATGGGGGCGAAATTCATGGCTACTCCCTGCATGTTTTGCAAGAGATAGCGAATATATCCCATGTTTTGTTCGCCCTCGTCTGCCTTGTCTTTCGTCAAGAAATAGTCGTATCTCACACCCAATTTCATTGTGAACTTCTTACCAAACGCTATATCATCCATCAAAGAAAGGCCGCAATTGAATCGTGTTATGGGGTTTAAGAACGAATAAGTTTGAGCAAACACCCCCATGGCTTCACCATATTTATAAACCTTTCCCATTCTAACCGTGTATCCAGTGACTGGATCTGAGGCCAAAGGAGTTTCAATATCCACGTTCCTTGCATCGCTGTTACGCTGCATTATCAATGTAGAGAGGTTAAAAATATGGCTTCCTAAGTTGCCCAAATCAAAGCGTTTGCTGTCTATATTCAATTGAATGAGCTTGTCTTTTGTAGCTTGTCCGCGATACTTCGTGTGCTTTCCCTCGTAGATGAGAGTCATATCACTGTTCACAAGGTCGAAGTTTGGACGATAAAAGTCGGTCCATGTGGTAGCATCCAAATAGGAATTTTGCAGATGAGCCTTTGCCATTAGCTTACGAACAAAGCCTTTTTCGTTCAAGTATCGATAGGAAAACGAGAGTGAACGACAAAGCGATTGGTCATGAGAATAGTAATAAGGTTTTCCATCGGCAGTGAAAGCATCTATCGGTTCGAGGGTCCAGATATCGGCATTTGTCTTGCGATTCATCGCATAAAACGACAAAACAAACTTATGATTGTCGTTAGGTGCATAGGAAAGTTTACCTAACCACGTGTTCTGATGAAAGTCCATAGGGTCTATTTGCGTAGAAGTGATGTTGCGAGTGAGCTTTCCATGCGAGAAATTTCGCAATTCATTACCATCTCTATGTGTCGCCATTAACAGAGCATCGAAATGCTTTAAGCGTACAGCACCACCCAAAAGATAGGTTCGAAGGTTCTCTTTTCCATTGTAATTGATGGTAGTTAAGAGTCCCCATTGCTTGTTTCCTTCAATCAAGTCACGTGCTTCTTTGGTAGAATAGTTCACCGTTCCGCCCAAAGCTCCCGTTCCACTTACAAACGAGTTAGCGCCCTTTTGAATTTCAACCGACGATGCAAAATAAGGGTCGAAGTCTATTCTTGAGGCGTTAGAAAGCCCATACGAGCTAAAAACTATATTGTCTTGTATCTCTGGTTGCAATACTCCATCGATGGAAATTGCCACTCTGTTGGCCTCAACTCCACGTATAGCGAAGCCTCGCATACCTCCTCTTGAACTCGAAACCGACACTCCTACCGACGGAATATAACGCACTAAGTCGTTCATATCGACAGGCATCTCCACCCGAAGTTGCTCGGCTGTGCGTTTGATTTCGCCCACATTCTTGTTGTGTTTGTCGGCCGTCACAACGACTTCCTTTATCTGTTGCGTCTTCGTTGTGTCCAATCGTGTTTGCTGTGCATGACCTTTAATCACGCCAATCAACAACAACAATGGTATCAATCTATATAGTTTATGGTTCATTTTCATTAATTTATCAGCGTGAGTTCGGTCTTAAACGGAAGAAATTCATAGGTTCTCCCCCCTCGTTTTATCTTCTCTCCCACATTGAAAGTGGCATTATCAGAGGCAAACTGAAGGCGAACCAAGGTCAGAAGATATTGCTTTTTCGAGGTCTCTACCACTTTCTTATTGGGTAGAACCACCTCTTTTCCATCGGTCATTGACAGCTTAAACGTCAACGAAAGTTGGTCGTTGCCCATCTGAACGAATTGTTCGGGCACATTCTTAAATGTGAGTTCATTCTCCGAAGCCTTGTATTCATAAAGCAATCCACGCAAGGGAAAATTGCGAAAACTATTTTTTCCGCCTTCAATGATAGGCAAAGTGAACTGAGGTTTAGAGAAGTTTGCCACCTCATTATTGAGGTCAAACCACAAATAAGACTTGTTTTCATTGATAATAAAGATGCGAGAGAGCAGCCGATCATTGTCTGCATTGAGCGCAATGGATTTGCTATGCTTAAACTCATCGTTACTATCAAACTCACGATTGATGCAACTTGCAAAAACCGTTAGCATGAAAACACACAACGATAGCATTGATTTTACTGCGTGATTCATAGCGAATTACTCGATAAAGTGAATGACTTGAAAGCCGCATCATAACTATATTCCATTTCATTGTCATTCTTTGTGGTGATAAACTGATTGACCATGGTGTACAGCCCCACACGATTCATCGTGAGTATCAATTCATTTCCCTCAACCTTATAATCGTATTCATAGTACCAAGCATGTGCAACATTGCCCCGACCTGTATTGAAATCGGCGTTGTCTATCATCGGAACATAGAAGAATAGCTTATGATTGTATGCATAGCATTCTATCTTTTTATCTCCCATTAACGCTGGAGTCCAGTCGCCGGCTGCATCAAAACTCTCTGAACCTTCCATGATAACAGGGGCTAAGAAGAAACGTTTTGCCGTGATGGTATTGTCGTTATTGAAATGAAAATCAAAGCTAAAGTCTTTCAATTTCTTGAAAATATCCGAATAAAGGTCGGCAGAATTGAACTGATAGGGGTCGAAATCTATCTTCCATTTCCATTGTTTTCCCAACAACTCGTTAGGAATTGGCCCTAAACTTCTTTCTTTCTTGGTCAATGTTTCATTGATTAGACGTTCTATATCGGCCACTTTCGTTTCCAAATATTCATACTTTTTGCCCTTCCTTGCACGATAAGGCAGCTCCTGAAGCACGCTCTTGCAGTTGAGCAACACCCTGTTTTTCTGAATAAATCCGTCGAAGATTGTGCCCTTGTTAAGCTCAGTTTCCAACGTGTTTTGTATTCTTCTTAACCGAATAGTCATTTCAATCATCGACTTATCGACACGAATATCTTGGTCGGTCAGCAGGTTTTTATCGTTTGAAACCAAATCATTGAGTTCAAATTCTCTTAGCTTTTTCTCCGTCTCATCAGGGTTTTCAAAACCTTCATAGAAGAGTTTGTCGAAGCGATCAGCCAATTCTTGTTTAGCCACCAATCCTCTTTCTTTTTCATCTAACTCTGCTTTTGTGCAGCTTACTGCAACAAAACACAAGGCAACAAGCATAGTATTCGTTGCAATAGATGTTTTTTTTAGTTGTCTTTTTATATTAAAATTCATGTTATTAATAAAGTAAATCTGAATAAGTTGTTAAGTTAAAACACTGTTATTCTGCACTTTTCGCCTTTCAATACCTATTTACTTGCGAACGGCTTCGATAACAATTGTAACAGGAAGGATGTTTGGTGACACCTTTAAGTCAAGCTTTCCGTCTTTGAAAACACCACTTGCTTGCGCTCTATCTGTATCGAATCCTTTTAGATTAGGAGGCAAAACGCCCTCTGGAATCTTATTAGGATCGACCTCATTTGCGCCGTATGGCTCTGCTTTAAATGTGCCTTTTACTGATTGAAGCTGAACACTTCCATCTTTTTGACGCTTTACATCCATCACAAAGTCACCCGAAACGGCAAAGGGCATGCGTGCTGTTGCACTCAATTTTCCATCTGAATCGAACATAGGAGCATTGAACTTTTCGAAATGAAAGCGGACTTGTTGATTGTTATTAAGGGCTTCTAAAACAACGATATGAGGTCCTTGAGCCATCTGTTTGGTGCCCATTGTGGGGGTTATTGTGGCTTGATAGGTTCCAGTAACAACGCCAACGGTAGACGAACCGGCTGTTTCTTCATTGTTATTACTACACGATGCAGCCATAAAAGCCATGAAAAGGAGTAATAAAACGCTACTTTTTAATTGTTGAATTGTCTTTAAATACATATTGTTTATCTTTAAGTTATGGTTTATTTTTGGGGTTATTGAATGCTAATTGTAATGTTATTTGTCTTCAAGTCATTACTTAGTGCCTTGCCATTGCATCTTCATTGCAACGGGTAACATAAGATCTATGAGGGCAGAAACTTCGTTTTTAGAACGCAAGAAATATCCTTCTAGCTCAGCATCATCGCTCTCTGGCAATTCAAGTCCAATCTGTTTGCCTTCGTCCGACGTACGAACTATGCCGTCACGACCTTGCAATCGAATGGTATCTCCTACTCCTTCAGATAATAATACGTCCATTTCTACACTCACATAAAGCGGCATAAAGTTGGTATGAAACTTATTTATGCTGAGGTGTAACGATCCATTTGCATTAGTGGTGCAATGCACTTGATGTTTACCTGCAGTGAAATAAAGAAGCGGTTTGATGCGTTCGGCATCATAATAAATCATAGATAACTTCGAAGAGTAATGTCCTTCGATGGCTTTTGCTAACGCTTGAGTGCCTAAATCGTCATCAACATACTCTTTTTTGTTTGGCAATAGCTCTTTATAACGTGCGTAATCGTCTGATAGAAACGATTCTTTTTCACACGATATCAATAGCAACACCAAGCCAATAAAAATGCTTTTTGCTACTAACTGCCATGAGGTTATTGCCTTAAAAACGTTATTCTTTATCATTATAATGCCTGTTTTGTGGTTCTATCGCTTACGTGCTACAATGCAAATAGCATTGATGTGGTTGCCATGTTTACGGAAAATGCGTCGCATTTCTAATACTCTTTTACGAGCATGGCTATTCTTTAACATTCTAAATACAATGCGAATGAAATTCCAAAAGCCTTCATCTGCAATCATACGAGCCTGCTCTAACAAGTGCATTGGTCTGCTTTCGACATACGAAATGTCGAAACCATTGTCCTCTAAGATGTCCTTCCACTCTACAAGAGTTAAGGGACGAACATTGGTTTTGATTCCTTTTGCAAGATCACTCTCTATCTCTTTGCGCACTTCTTGTGATGTATTGTCGGGATATATACCTATTTCATGAATGCCATAAAGCCCTCCTGGACGCAATAAACGTGCTGCTTCGGCTATAATAGCTTGCTTTTGTGGTTTACTTTGCATTGTTAACATGGCTTCTCCATACACCTTTGAGGCGCTATTTGCAGGTAAACCTGTTTCTGAAGCGTTTCCTATTACGATCTGCATTTTATCGTTTTGCACGTTATTTTCAACTCGTTTGGCTGCTTCTGCATTAAGTTCTACTGCCACATAGCTATGAGGTTGATGAGAAAGAGCAAGCTTTGCGGTGTAACCTAAGCCCGGAGCGAACTCTATTACATCATCATTTGAAGTGATGTTCATTGCTTTTAGCATTTCGTGAGTTAACTCTTGGCCACCTGGTCGCAACACTTTCTTACCTAATTTTGCTAGTACCCAGTGACCTTGTTCCATGTTCATGCGTTTCTCTACCATTGTTTTTTCGTTTTAGTTTCGATTATTGTTGCTTGTTTTTATTGATTAGTTGCTATGAAATTGCCCTCTACCAACGCCACGTTAAGCCTGCAAATACACTTCGAGGTTGCCCTGGAATGAAGAAAGTTAGTTGCTTTGCGGTGAAGTTTGGGAATGGTATTGCGGGGTTATGTATCTCATCACTGATGACATAACTTGATGAATAGCGTTTATTTGCGATATTTTTCATCTCGACATAGATATGCCATTTTGAGTTGAACTGATAGCCCAAACGGGCGTTCCACACATGATAAGCAGGCTGAAACATGGTGTTTGTGTGGTCGATTGGAGTGTTTCCTGGTTTCAGTTCTAATGATATAGAACCATTAAAACCACAAGAATGTTGATAATCGAGCGAGCTATTGATGTAATGTTGTGGAACTCCTGCTAGATACTTTCCATCATATTTGCCACCTTTAAAGATGAAACGACTATAATTATACACTGCTCCTAAGGTGAAACTACCGATATTATGCCCTAAAACATGGGGCTTACTTGCCACCTGAAGCCCTACTTCTAAGCCCTGATGAAGGGTCTTTGGGTAGTTTTCTGTACGCTTTAAGCCTCGCACATAGTCTTTTATTTCGAGTATTTCGTTGGTTACCCACGAATTATAAAAAGCCACATTCCAAGACAATTGCGTTAAACGTCCCTTGCTACCAACCTCAAATGTGGTGGCTGTTTGTTTCTTTAAAGCGATAGAAAAGAGTTTCTTTGGACTGGTATTGATATTCGATGTCACCTCTGTTCCTACCAATTCGTCGAACGTTGGAGGCTCATAACTATTACTAATATTGGCAAATAGCTGGATATCTTTTTGTTGAATAGGATTGTAAACCACACCTATTCGAGGATTAAAGGCAGTGAATTGCTGATTTAGTGTACTGTTTTCTGAATAGAAATAGCGATATTTTCTCGACATATGGCTGTACCATGGGCGAAGAGTTGGATCACTAAACACGTCTTTACTATTGCGAATATTATGCACTCCATGCACATCTAACACCACATGTAGCTGTTTATTCAAGGCATAATCGGCTTCAATAAAGGCGGTAAAGTTGGCAGAATGTAACTTATCCCATGCAAACATAAACGACTCTTTACCATCTTTGTTGATGTAATGGCGTCGATTCATCCAACCTAAAGAGGCTAAAGCGCCTGCCGAAAGCTGTAGTTTTGAGGTGGAATAGTTATAATAAAGGGTTGCACCAAGATCGTTATTAAAAGAATGAGGTATTGAGATGGTGATGGGAAAGGCAAACCTATCGTCGGCATATTGATAGTAGACCGATGCTAAAAGATTGCTTTTTGCATTGAGAACAATACCTGTTTGATTGGAAATTCGAAACATATCGACATTGCGATGAGGCTTATCTCTCAAGATATTAGGACCCATTGAGAAGGGAAGGTCAACGCCTACGCTCACTTGTTTGGGGTTGGTTAAAAGCTGATCGAGGGTTAATGGACCTGGCATTTGAAAGTAAAGATGTGTGAAATGCATAAAGGTTCGGTTCTCGATAGTGTGCTTTTGGTTTTTCCACCCTACGTTAATAGAAGCGGTTAGACGATTGTTTTCGTTATAAATACGGTATCCTTTTTGAGCATTATAGGTAGAAGCAACAAACATATCCCATGCACCCATACGCTTTCCTGTGGTGAATGTTAAGCCTATTGTGCCGTAAGAGCCTCCTTCGAGCTTTACACTTGTGGTGCTATCTGTTTGCGCTGTTCTACTAACAAAGTTCAATGCGCCACCCAATGTGCCTGCTCCAAACCGCAAAGCATTCGCTCCTTTAAATACTTCTACATAGCGAGCGGTCATCGCATCCATTATACCTACCACATAAGAGCCATCTGAAAAGTTCACAGGAATACCATCTTGAAGCAGATAAACACCTCGTCTTTGAGGATTACTCTGTATTCCTGAGCCCCTAATATTTAAGCGGGGCTGATCGTTTGAGCCAAAGAATTCTTGTATCATAACGCCTGGTTGCATCTTTAAGGCATCTTTTATCGTGGCTATTCGCTGATTATCTGGGCGTATTTCTACAAGAGATGTGCTGCCTGCAATGCGCCTTTGATAGGCTAAAGCCTGCATCATATCGGGTGAAGTAAGACTGAATTTGGGCTTAACCGACACTTCTTCCAATAATATAACGGTGTCGTTTAAATTGCTTTTTTGTTGAGCATGCACTGCAACAAAAGAACAGATAAGACTTAAAAAGGCAAATATTGCTTTATGTAAGTTCAAGAGATAATTCTTCATTTATAGTATTTGAGAGAATGAACGCCTTGATATTCATTTCGAATGCAAAATTAAAAAAATGAAAAAGATATTGAGGTAACAAATGCGACCGATAAAAACAAATACCCAATAGTTGTGAGATACGCAAAGAGATTATACGAAACTGCATCTATGTTATTTTGCTTTCGAGATACGTTCTAAATGAAACTAAAAAATAAAAGCATTGCTTTTACATTGCAATAGTTATGCTTTTAGGGTGCAATTGCATTGCTTTTGGAGGGCAAAAGCAATGTAATTGTTTTGCTATGCCCAATCTATTGCAATGGAACGGCTACGACTTGAAGAGAAAAAGGGGAAAGAAAGATAGATGAGGACGGTGCTTTTACCTACTTAAAGTTCTAAAAATAGGCCACACACTCTACCCTTTTGCACACCAACAGGCAAGCAAAAAGGGATAAGATAGTGGCAAGGAGGAAAGCTATTCCAAGGAATTGAAACGGCAAAAGCTTGGAATGAGAACTAAATCTCCATGATTTTCTGTTCAAACAAATCGTTTTCTATCCACAACTTGTTCTTCACTCGGGTTTTATAAGTGTTGATGGTGTGAACCGAATAGTTTAAGAATTTAGCAATTCTTTTGCTGTCTTGTATGCCTAAACGAATGAGAGCGAAGATGCGCATCTCTGTTGTTAGATGCTCATTCAGCATCGAACGACGTTGAGTTGTGGGCTCAAAGAGTTGCTCATAGCTGTCTATAAAGTGCGAAAAGAGCTTTAAAAAGGTTTCATCGAAGTCTGAATACATACTCTTTCGCTCGCTTTCGAGCACCGATTCGTTTACACTTTGACGCAAAGAGTCGAATTGTCTACTTATAATCTTGCGCTCAATGCCTTTATAAAGCTTTTTGAGTTTCGAAATATACTCTGCATTTAGATAGAAAGAGCACCCTATATACTCGTCTTTTATCTTGTTTGCCTCGTTCAACTTCATATTCGATTGCACCAAGCTGTTATTCTATTCTTCGATAATTTCTTGCGCTTTGTGCAGCTTTTTCATTTGCTTTTTAATCACCCAAACGCCATATATCAAGCCAAGAAGAAGGCAAATGACTACGAAAGCGGCAATAGCCATGCTGTTTCGCTGCTGTTGTAGCATGGTTAAGTGTTCTTGTTCGATGATGGGAAGAATGTTTCCAATTTCTATTTTGCGCTGACGTGTATCGTAAAAGTTGGCATCTTCGAGCGAGAGTTGCACATAATCAATGGCTTTATTAATCTCTCCTCGAGTGTAAAAAAAGCCTCCCTAAGACCCTAAGAGCGGTGTTTTTAGTGAATCCAAGATTTGCCTTTTCGCCACCGAGATATATTCGGAGCATTACAGGTGATTTTCCTTCTTTGTTCTCATAGTTGGAACGTAGGTAGTAGGATACTTTAAAAGTCGTTTTCATAACGCATCATTTTAGTGTAGCTTTTTGGCTACAAAGCTCGACATAAGTTCTTGAAAATGAAAGTTTTGCATGCCGTCAATTTAATAGTCATTTTCCATTCATTGCTACATTTTTTGAGACTCTGCTTTTGTGTAGCAATTTCTGTAGCAGAAAATGACCGAATGATGACTATCAAAAGGTATAGTTTGGCAGTCAAACGGATATGGATAAAAACAAAAAATCGCTGTAAAACCTTGATTTTACAGCGATTATCCTTGTTTTGAAGGCTAAAATGACGTATTGTTTGACATCCTTTTGAAACCTATTTGTGGACCAGCCTGGGCTTGAACCAGGGACCTCCAGATTATGAGTCTGTTGCTCTAACCAACTGAGCTACAAGTCCTGAATTTTATAAATTCGGGTGCAAAGATAATGAAATAAATTGGGAAAAGAGAAAGGATAGTAAGGAAATTTAATGTTTTAACACATTTTGTTTGCACGAGCGTGGGTTTGTGGGTGATTTGGAGTACCTTTGCAAGAAAGTAAACACTACCTTGTTGTGAGGTGACATATCTTTGCAGGGAAGTAAATACCGCTTTGCAGAGAAATGAAAATACCTTTGCAAGAAAGTAAACGAACTATAAGACAAGAGGATTGAATACAATATATATCAAGCAGGGAGATACGCATGAACTGGTGGAACAGGTTGCAACTATCGGGTTCTTTGATGGGGTGCATCGTGGACATCAGTTCTTGATTAGTCGTGTCATTGATGAGGCTGAACGGTCGGGGATGGCGTCGGCAGTCATTACCTTCGACCGACATCCACGTCAGGTGCTGCAGGCTGACTATCAGCCACAACTGTTGTCAACACTTGATGAGAAACTGCTGTTGCTTTCTAAGACACGTATTGACAATAGTTTCGTGTTGAATTTTGATGCTTCGCTGGCTGCGCTCTCAGCCCATGACTTCATGCAAGAGGTGTTGTGTAAGCAGTTGAACGTAAAGAAACTCATCATTGGTTATGATAACCGCTTCGGACACAACCGCTCTGAGACTTTTGAAGACTATGTTCAGTATGGCAAGGAGATGGGTATTGAGGTCATTCGTGCCGATGCCTTCCTGCCAAATGACGAGAAGGTGAGTTCGTCGATTATCAGGAATTATCTGCGTGAGGGCAAGATAGAGGCAGCCAATCGACTTTTGGGCTATGACTATACGATTGAGAGTCGGATTGTCAACGGCTATCAGAATGGGCGCAAGATGGGTTTCCCAACAGCCAATCTCGATGTGAACAGCTGTCAGCAGCTGCTCCCTGCATCTGGCGTCTATGCCGTTTTGGTTCGCTTGAAGGACTCTGTTGGATGGAAGCGAGGGATGATGAACATTGGGCATCGGCCTACTTTCAATGGCACAACCACCTCCATGGAGGTGAATCTTTTTAATTTCACAGGCAATCTCTATGGGCAGGAACTCCTTGTAAGCTTCATTAGTAAGATAAGAGACGAGCATAAGTTCGATTCTTTAGAAGCCTTAGCGCAACAGCTGAAGCAAGACAAGGACAATATCAACCGCTTGTTTGATGAGGCTTATAACATACAAGAGAATATTATTAATACACCCTAAGATTTGCAGAAATGAACAGTAAAAACGCTTTGAGCGCAACGCTCTATGTCATCTTATTTGTTTCACTTTTCATCTTGATACAAAGTCTTTCTTTCGAGGGAGGTAAGCAGCTTGTAAGTCTACTTGGAGGGGTAGGGGCTGCTGATGGTGACTATCTGACGAAAAATGGTGAGATTCTTGCAATAACAGCAGTCATCAGTAGTCTTGCAACCTTTATCCTCTTCATCAGTACAAAGTGGGCACCCGTATCTGGCAACTATTTGAAGACGCGTCCTTGGGGAGTACTCACGTGGTCAGCCCTCATAGCTTTAGGTTCGATACTCCCTATGGAATTCCTTGCCGAGAAGATTAACCTAACGATGCCAGAGGGAACAGAAGAGATGTTTAAAAGTATCATGAAGGTGTCTTGGGGTTATGTCGCCTTGGGAATCATGGTGCCAATAGCCGAAGAGATAGTCTTCCGTGGAGCTATTCAACGTGTACTACAAAACGCATTAGGCGAGCGAAATCGATGGATAGCCATTGTCGTTTCAGCCCTCATCTTCGGTATTATCCATTTCAATTTAGCACAAGGTTTACACGCCTTTTTGGTAGGTCTGCTATTGGGTTGGCTCTATTCGAAAACGGGTAGTATTCTGCCGGGCTTCGTATTTCATTGGGTGAATAATACGGTGGCTTATCTTATGTTCAACCTCATGCCACAGATGAACGACGGAAAACTCATCGACTTCTTCCACGGCAACGACCGCATGATGTACGGAGGTCTGTTCTTCTCGCTCTGCATCTTTGTTCCTGCACTGTTCCAGTTGTGGGTAAGGATGTCAAAGGGGAAGAAATAAGCAGCTTCCCTATAAAGACGTTTAATAGTATAAACGCATAGGAAAAGGGAGGCTAATACCTATCCTCTCACCTCTCAACACTCTCTTACAGGCGTGCTAAGGCTTAACACCAAATGTGCGGACGCTTAGCACCAAACGTGCGGAACCTCCGTATCAATCTATGATACCATTTCTTTATTTTGTAAAGGATATGGGTTAAAGAAGAATCGACCATCACATAGGCTACAGAGAGCCATGTAATGGTCGATTACTTACTTATAGACTTTACAGTTAGCGATTACATATTCTCGCACTCCTCGTTCTCATGAACAGGGATTTTTGCCTCCTTTGTAGTCTTTTCTGCCTTATAACCAAACTTCTCAAAAGCCTTCTGAAGCTTTTCTTCATTGGTCTTTTGGGCATCGTAGGTTACATATACCTTCTGTTCTTCAACACTTGTCTTAATCTCCTTCACACCCTTTTCAAAGCGAAGGTTACCCTTGATAGTGTTCTCACAGTTAGCACAGTGCATCTGTGGAGTAGTGGTGAAGATAACTGTTTTGATGTCTTTGGCTGTTGCAATCATGGCTACCATGAGCATCAGCATTGTGAAAATAGCTTTTTTCATAATTGTTGTTTGTTTGTGGGAGACGTCCGAAAGCGTGTTTCAAGACGTCTCTCTGTGTTGTCGTTTATGTTATTCTGTTGTGAATGAATCAATGTTTACTGTCGTTTACCGAGGTTCAGACGGATACCAACGTATGCCATTGCGCCCTCAATAGGACCATAGGTCATTGTTGGTTCGAAGCCGTTAGCCCACGGATTTTGATAGCCGATGATAGGGTTCTTCTGCTTGTAATTGGTAAGGTTTTCCCCACCAATGTAAAGAGAGAAGTGGCGGAAGTAGCGTGTCACCTGCCCGCTAAGCTGTCCGTAAGCCTTATAGCTGCCCGACCATGAGCGTTCGCCCGATGGCAGTGCATAGCTTTCAGGCATTCTGCCGCCTCCGTTCAAGGCTGCAGTAGCATCAAACTGCCAGAGTCCTAAAGGCGTTTTATAGCTGAGTGTTAAGAGTCCTTTGTAACGACTCTGCAATGGTTTCCATCTCAGCTGACCACCGTAAGTAGCCTTCACGAGGTTGTATCGGTAGGCTGCCGTCAGTTCAAAGCCCTTGAAAAGAGGGTAGGAAGCATCGATTTGGAAGGTGTGCGAGAAGCTTTTACCATTGAGATTAGTGATATGCAGCTCCTCTGGGTTGCTATCATAGTCAATCAACATCTGTGAAAGGAAGTGCGTGTAATAGTAATCAGTATTGATTTTCAGTAGCTTACTTCCTATTGGAATGTTGAAGTTAAGACTCGCACCATAGTTCCATGCAGCCTCTTGATCGAGCTTGTCGATGATGAATCGACGGCCCGAAGCCATTAGGTAGTTGTTCTCAGCTAATGCGTGCGGACTGCGATAGCCCTTACCTGCCGAGAGGCGGAGGGTCAGGAAGTCAGCTGGCACCCATTTCAAGTGGAAGCGAGGAGTGAAGAAGGTGCCATAGACGTTGCTATGGTCGATGCGCAATCCTGCCATAGCGATGAATCGACTATGCAGATTATAGGTGTACTGAACGTATGCGCCCGGTGTCGTCTCACTCTCAATGCCACGCGTGAGCGGGTAGATATTACCGTAATCAGAAGGTACAGCCGTTGCTGGGAGTGTCAGACTCTGATGCAAATAATCGTGGTTGAGGCTCAAACCAGCAGAGAGATTGTGCTTATCGGTGAAGTTTGTCTCAAACATAAGTGATGCATAAGCATTCTTCTCGTTGACATCATACTGCTTAATACCATATTGCGCCTGCTGCTTGTGCATAGATACATTACCCATCAAAGCGATGTTTGTGGCGTGTTCCTTATTGAGAACAAAGGCATGTTTCATATAAGCCTCGTAGCGGTCGGTGCCGATATCAATGCGATAAGGATTCGTTGCAGCAGCATGAGGAGTCTGACCACTCACGCGGTCTTCCTTCAACAGCGACAAACCAGCATGTAAGATATAATCGCCCTGCTTCCAAAACCAACGGTTCTGCAGGTTGTATTGTCTCACCTTTGGGGCATCTTGGAAGCCGTCGCTATTGCCATCATGGTGTCGCCAGTTGTTCTCAAAGTGAGCAAGAATTTCCGTACTGAGGTTCTTGTTGCCATTGATATGAATGTTACCATCCGCATTTGCCTCGAATTTACCCATCGTACTGCCATAGAGGTTGACACTCATTCCTGTTGGATCTTCAGGTTTAACGTATTCTACATTAATCTGACCTGTCATCGCTTCGTAGCCATTCTTGACGGATGTATTACCCTTACTCACCTGCATACTCTTCATCCAACTGCCTGGAACATAGCCTAAACCGTAAGGGAGGGCAGCACCACGAAAGTTAGGAAGGTTCTCGGTCAGCATCTGAACATACGTACCACTAAGACCAAGGAGTTTGATTTGTTTGGCTCCCGTTGTCGCATCTGAGTAGTTTACATCTACCGAAGCATTGTTGACAAAGCTCTCACCAAGGTTACAGCAAGCAGCCTTGAAGAGTTCGTCACGTAGGATGTCTTTGCCGTTGATGGCTCCAGCCAACGAGCGCACAGAGGCTCTTCGTGTTGTAACGGTCACGTTATCCAATGTCTGATCTTTCATGGTTGCGGTCGTGTCGACAGCAGTTTCCTGTGCGGTAGCAGGTAGGACAGACAGCAAGGTCAGTCCTGCTAAATATATGATTTTATTCATTTTGTTTGATTTTCAGTTGTTATTTAAAATTTATAAAGCCTGTGTGGTATCAGAATGGGAAACATACTGATACGCTTTTTTACCCGAACACACTTGTGTAACAGGTACGATAAACCTTCTGTAGCCCATAACATGAGGAACAGAAAACAACAAAAAATCAAATGATAAGTGTCGTAAGTAATTGGAGGTATTGGCGTGGCGGACTATGCCAGAGCAACGACAACATCCTCTCTGGAGCCTTTGTCAGAACGGGCAAAGGCAATAATTGACAATTGCTTATGAATTGTGGGAGCAGCGAAAGCTGTATAGGCTGAATGTGATAAAAGTCATTGTGCGCCATGTCTGTGGGCGACAAGCTTTTTACCTCAATCTTCATGCAATCCTTAACATCGTTATCATTGCAATGACCTTTATCTTCCATCTTAGCAACAGACACATTGCCAGTATGTGCGCACACCACTGTCATGATGCCCGAACCAATCCATACTATCATCGTTGACAATAGAAGGGATAGTAATATGTCTGTCGTTTTTCTCATAAACTTGGCTGCAAAGTTAGATAATTATTTGTAACTTTGCAAATATTTTAAATTTATTTTAATGTTCAACTACCGCCCTTCAAGGCGAACCCTGTATGTAGGAGGAGGCATTTTGCTTGTCCTTCTACTCATATATATTGTCTTTCGTTGTCTACCCCCTTCGCAAGAGGAGGTAGATAAGAGTGCTGTGACCATTCGTCAGGAGGCGTATTACACCTTAGAGGCTGATGGTAAGCCCTTTGCATACTTTGCCGATTATACCGACTCAGCCTTTGTGGGTGGCTCCGTCAATAAGGATTCAATTCATACACGCAGTATCACGCAGCGCGGTTATTGGGTGAATCGATTGCCCGTTGTGCCTTCTTGTCATGGACGTATTCTCATTCGGTGGGATTATAAACCGTCTACAATCGTCAATCTAAGGGGTAAAGGCGTGCAAAACGTTGTTCGTCAGACGATTGCTCAGATGGATTCGGAGTTGGATGGACTGCAAACGAAGCGCAACGAGATGGGCTATTATCTTCGTGTACACAGTGTTCAGGATTACGGATATAATAAGATTGCGGAGTATCATACCGAGGTGGTGCATCAGATGGATTCGCTTCGTCGGATGATAAAGGTGTTGGATTCGCTTTCAACTTCTTCTGCTCAGCTGCGTATCCGACAGCAGAATCGCTATGCTATTCAGCCCTCTTCTAAGAAGGGAAAGCCTACTTATTGCAACCGCTTGGAGATAGATAAAGAGAATAATTGCGTACTCCTGCAAACCGAAAGCAAAAGAACTCCTATTCGTTTGATTACTCGTTTGCAAAAGGGTGGGGCGATAGACGCACTGAACGCATATTATAAAACCCACGTGGCAACTATCGGCAGCCTTGCAAAGGGTATTCGTATTGCTGGTGGACGATATGAGGGTGAGAGCCAGAAGGGCATTCCGAATGGTTATGGTAAGCTCTATGGCGACGATGGTAGTTTCTATGACGGACATTGGAAGGACGGCAAACGCGACGGATTTGGTATCTATGTCGCACCACACGAGTATCTTCAAGTGGGCGAATGGAAGGCGGATGTATTCAAAGGTGAACGCCTTACCTACACCGCTGACCGCATCTATGGCATCGACCTCTCACGTCATCAGCATGAGCAGAACAATAAGGTCTATAACATCTATTGGGATAAACTGCGCATCACCGACCTCGGTACGCTGAGTACGAAGACTATAAAGGGTAAGGTGGACTATCCCGTTTCCTTCGCATACGTGAAGTCTACGGAGGGTTGTACGGTGCTGAATGCTTATTATGAAGCTGATTATAAGGCGGCACGTGCGCATGGTATTCGAACAGGTACCTATCATTTCTTTTCGACTACATCAGCAGGAGCAGCGCAGGCGGAGTATTTCCTTAAATGTAGTAAGTTTAATAAGGGCGACCTACCCCCAGTATTAGACGTTGAGCCAACCGATGCACAGATTGTTGCGATGGGTGGAGCAGAGGTGATGTTCCGCAATATTCGTGCGTGGATGAGCCGTGTGCAGAAGCAAACGGGTAAGCGTCCAATCCTTTATATCAGTCAGATGTTTGCCAATACCTACATGCCTTTGGCACCCGATTTGGGCGATAACTACCACGTGTGGATAGCCCGTTATGGCGAATATAAGCCCAACTTCAAATTGGCTTACTGGCAGTTGAGTCCTGATGGCAAGGTGCGTGGCATCCGTGGCGATGTCGATATCAACGTCTTCAATGGCTATCGCAATCAGTATGAGGACTTCCTTAAACGCCATTGCTTCTAAGGGGAGGGGTTTGGAAAGTAAGAAACCCAAATTTGATGAGTAGTTGTTGGTTGTCGTGCGTACTAATCAATTAAGGGTAAAGAGTAAGTTTTCTCTTATCAATATTGCTCCGTTTTGTAAAGAAACTTCATATCTTGAAAATAAAAAGGGCGTTAATTGGCTTTCAATTAACGCCCTTTTGGCTTGCAAAAGATGCCCTTTAAGCCTCTTACTAACGCCCTTTTGAAGTCCAAGTAAGCACCTTTTGAAACGCACTCTCACAACTGTTTGATAACGAGTTACTTACAGCGATGCTAAAATTGCTTGTTTTTTAGTCCTTTTCTCTGCTTTTTTTTGAATAAATTGTAATAATATTTCAAAGAAAGAGGTTCAAAATTTCAATCTTAAAGTTGCGGTGCATTCTCTCACAGAACTCACAGATAAACAGAAAGAACAGAGCCTTTTTTGCTTGCTGAAACGCTCAGAGACCTAAAGGTCATAGATTGCACAGAATTTTAGTAGACGAGTTAACAAGTTACTTGTATAGTAGACAAAGTAACATAAAAACATGATTTTGTAGAGGAGTTAACAAGTTGACAAGGTGTTTGTAGCAATAAACCACAGTTTACGATAGTAACCATAATTATGGCATACTGATGAGAAATTGCGAATTGTGAATGACGAAAAACAGCTGATAAGTTGTGGGGAGAGTCCTCACGCCTTATCAGCTGAATATATTTAAAGCCTGTATTAGACCGTGCTAATACGCTTTGATGTTACTTCTTCTCCTTGTAGAGGTCCTGGCAAGTCTTCCAACCGAAGTGCTTGTAGAGCTCGTTAAGGCGTGTCTCACGCTCCTTGAAAGAAGCGAAGTCCTTCTTGTCGTTCTCTGTCCAACCAGTCTCTGCCATTGCAGCAACACGTGGGAGGAGCTGGAAGAAAGCGAGGTCGCGACCGATAACATACTCTGTCCAGAGGTTTGCCTGTACACCCTTAACGTGCTTCTTTAACTCTGGTGCAGCGTCGTCTGGCACTGGGTTGTAGCCGTAAGTGGTCTCAACTGGGAGGAAACCACCGATGAGGATCATCGTGTTATCCTTTCTCTGATAGTAGTCGAGATAGTAGTAGTTTACTGGAGTCATGATTGCATCCAAGCCACGCTTAGCTGCCTCGATACCACCATTCACACCACGCCAGCTCATGACAGTTGTACCCTTATCTACATCACCCTCAAGAATCTCGTCCCAACCGATGATGTTACGACCCTTTTCTGCCAAGTGCTTAGCTGCCTGATTCATGAAGTGAGCCTGCAACTGAGCCTCTGCTGGAAAGCCGTTAGAGCCCTTCAAACCGAGACGTTTGATTTCAGCCTGACAGCGTGGACAGGTCTTCCAACGAGCACGTGGAGCCTCGTCGCCACCAAGGTGGATATACTTAGATGGGAAGATGTCAATAATCTCGTCGAGAACATTGTTTACGAACTCGTAGGTCTTAGGGTTACCTGCACAGAGGATGTCTGGGAATACGCCCCAAGTCTCAGCTACTTTATAAGGACCACCAGTACAACCGAGCTCTGGATAAGCAGCCAATGCGCCGAGCATGTGGCCCGGCATATCAATCTCAGGGATAACGGTGATGTAACGATCAGCTGCATACTTCACAACTTCACGCATCTCATCCTTTGTATAGTAACCACCGTATGGAGTCTCATCATAGAGGTCTGTCATACGACCGATAACTGTCTGCGCACGCTTTGAACCAACCTCTGTAAGCTTAGGATAGCGGTCGATCTGTGCACGCCAGCCCTGATCCTCAGTGAGGTGCCAGTGGAAGGTGTTGACATTGTGAAGTGCCAACATATCAATAAACTCCTTAATGAAGCTCATCTTGAAGTAGTGACGAGCGCAATCGAGCATCGTACCACGATAGCCGAAGCGTGGATAGTCTACGATGCGAGTTGCTGGGAAGGTTACATTCTCAGCCTTCTCCAATGGCAATGACTTGCGAAGAGTCTGTACACCATAGAATACACCACGTGGAGTCTTGCCCTCAACTGTAATATTCTTACCCTTTACGGTGATAACATAGCCCTCCTCATTCTCAACCTTTGCATTGAGTTTCAAGGTGATGGTATTGCCCTTCTTGTTCATACCATTGAGCACAATACCCGTTTTCTCTTGGATATACTGCTTCAAGAACTCACCATTACGGAGCATAGCCTCGTCATTGCTTGCTACGTTGACAACAGTGTTAGCATCCAAAACGAATGCTGCACCCTTCTCAGCAGTAATGCTCTGTGGGAGCGGAACTACTTGATAGTTCGCATCTGTGGCATGAAGCGAGATGCTCGCAATCATCAATGCCACTGAAAGTAAGATTTTCTTCATTCTGATTAATATGAATATTTTGTATTTAGGTTTTAATAACGGATTTCAAGTATCCAAAGGCAAAGATACGAAAAAAAAGTGATTAAACACTTAATGGAGGGAAAAAGTGTAGAAAAACTACTTATCATTGAATAAAGAATAATGCCTTACCCACGTGGGGCAAGGCATTATCTATATTTTAGTAGGCTTACTCTTCAATCTCAGAGAGACTTTTGACAAAGTTGCTAAAGAAGTTGCTCGTTGTCTCAATGGGTGCATATCTAACGTAGCGTATGCTTCGACGGAGGTTGCGACGAAGTACGGTTCCATTGTTTTGTACGAATCCTGTAGAGGTTTGTTTGAAGTGCCATTCGTGAGCAGTGTCCTTAGCTAAGTCTGAAATACTGCGTAATGTGAGGCGATAGGCATTTGGGTCACTCTTGCTAACGAAGGGGATTTCGTCTTCTTCAAAGCCAAAGACGGAGATGAGGACGTTGCCTTGTAGCTCAGCCATAGCACGCAGTTGCAGTGTGTTGAGCCAGTTCTCCAACTTTACGAAGTCAACTTTGTGTCCACGAGTTCTTAGGTATTCGCCCATCGTGATGATTCCTCCTAAGTTCATGCCACGTGTAAACATGGTTTCAGAGTTGTTGACAATCAACTTCAATAGGTCAAGTGCCTCAATCGAAGTGTCAATACTGTGCAGTTCGTTGTAAATGAGATTCTTTAGTCTTCGGTTCAGTAACGCATTGCTAAGTTTAACCGTCTTGGGTATTCTTGCAGTTAATGTCTTGCGTTCTTCCTGCTTTGCTTTGATGTCTGTGATGATACTCTCTGGCAGGTTAAGTCCTTCATCCATCGAGTGTCTTGCGATACCATTGATGAAGATGGGCATCACCTGTTGTGCGTCAACCATCTGTATGAGTCTTCGCCACTTGAAAGGCGACATCGGTTCAAGGTTCGACTGTGTGCCGAATGCGCCCGAACATAGGATACGGAAGAAGTTGCGCTGAATGATGTCCATTCCAGATGATTCTATTGGTTGCATGGTGTTGGGTGTTAGGTGATGAATGTTGGGAGTTGATGACTATGTTATGAGTAGCGGCGTGGATAATGGAAGAGGATAGCGAGGAAGGCTGTGACGCCCAAAAGGATTGGATAGTAGAGGAATGGGATGATACTCACAGGGTTTACCTTTGCCAATCCTGCTGCCATCAATATCTGTGCACCGTATGGAATCAGACCTTGTGCACAGCATGAGAAGGTGTCGAGGATGCTGGCTGCCTTACGTTTGTCTACACCGTATCGGTCGCCAATCTGCTTTGCAATACCGCCCACGGTGAGGATTGCCACCGTATTATTGGCTGTACAGATATCCACCAAACTGACGAGGAAGGCTATTGTTAGCTCTGCTCCGCGCTTACTGTTGACGTGTCGGGTAATCATCTTAATGAGATAGTCGATACCACCATTCTCACGGATAATCTCCAACATACCACCTGCCATCATCGTGATGATAATCAGTTCGCCCATACCAGTGATACCTGCGCCCATACTTCCAAACCAACCATAGACATCGTAGCTACCATCAATGATGCCAATAGCACCTGTGAGGACGATTCCAATGGTCAATACAGCCATGACGTTCATGCCAAAGAGCGCGCAAATCAGTACTGCCATGTAAGGAATGACTCTGTGGATGTCAACGATTGCGGTCTGTCCGGTTGTGTGTATGTCTCTTCCCATGAAGATATAGATAAGCAGAATCAGAACTGCTGCAGGGGCAACGATGAAGAAGTTTACCCTAAACTTATCTGCCATCTTACACTCTTGTGTTCTCGTTGCTACAACGGT
The DNA here is from genome assembly GCF_003609775.1 of Prevotella melaninogenica. Taxonomy (NCBI): domain Bacteria; kingdom Pseudomonadati; phylum Bacteroidota; class Bacteroidia; order Bacteroidales; family Prevotellaceae; genus Prevotella; species Prevotella melaninogenica. Next base: position 357,760 of record NZ_AP018050.1, on the reverse strand, counting down.
TGTGTCGCTGATGAACGAAAGGTTATCTCCAAAGAACGAACCACCGACGACGACTGCGACGACGAAAGGAAGCGAACTCCCCGTAGAAGTGGCAATACCTGCTGCGATAGGGGTGAGAGCAACGATGGTTCCGACGCTCGTTCCAATACTGATTGAAATGAAACAAGCAGCGAGGAAGAGTCCCGGTAGCAGCATATTATCTGGTAGGATGGAGAGAGTTAGGTTGACCGTAGCATCAATACTGCCCATGTCCTTAGCCGAGTTAGCGAATGCTCCAGCAAGTACGAATATCCACAGCATCATCATCATGTTTTCTGTGCTGGCTCCCTTGCTATATATCTGAATTCGTTTTGCGAGTGGATAGCCTCCTGATATGGCGATAGCAAAGATACTTGATGCCATGAATGCCACGGTAATCGGTACCTTATAGAAGTCGCCCGATACGATTGAGGTGACCAGATATAGAACGATGAATACAAGTAGTGGACTCAACGCGAGGAGTCCTTTTTTATTTTCTGTCATGTGTTGTGTTGGATGTTGGGTGTTAAATGTTGAGTGTTGATGATTTCTATTAACCTATTGTTCATTCCCTCTTCTTACTTATCAAATCTTATTTTGAGCCTTCGCACATTTTGTGTTAAGCCTTCGCACATTATGTGTTAAGCGTTAGCACATCTTGTGTTGAGTGTCAGTACCATTTTTATCAACGCCTTCTTTTATCTAATTTTGTCCTCCTTATTATCTAATTTTATCCCCCTTTTACATCCTCTCTTTCATCTTCTTTTAGCAATTTTGCCTCCCTCCCCTTTCGGGGAGGGTTGGGGTGGGGCTTTCTCTCTAACCTTTCCTTTCGTGTGGGTCGGGGTGGGGCTTTACCCCCAAGCCCTATGATAGAAGTCGATATTCTCTGGTGTGAGCAAGTCGATAGGCATATAATTGACTGGTTCCACCTTCTTCTTCAGGACGATAGCACGGAAGAGAGAGTCAACACTGAAGTAGCCTTGTTGGTAAGCATGCTGTGCGATGAGGAACGATATACTCCCTTCTCGCAGACAGTCAGCATTCTTATGCACCACGTCATAGCCCATAATCTGGACGTTATGTCGGTGGGTTTTCAGCAAGAACTTACCCACGATATGTGCTTTTGAGTTAAGGGTGATACAATGATGCACCTCTGGATGCTCGCTGAAGAACTTTTCTAAGATATGATCGTAACGCTTTCGCTCCTCATCTAATGGCAGGTTTACTTCTAAAATCTTAATGTTAGGGAAGTTCTCTTCCATATAATGACGGAAGCCTACCTCACGATTCTCTTGCTGACGACTCGCCATCTTTCCATCCTTTGTCTGCTTCATAAGCATGATGCTTTCCTCTTTTTGTGCAATGAGCATCAACATTCGCGCAGCAAAACGACCACTCTGGATAGAGTCTTGTCCGTAGAACGACAGCGGTTGCAGCGATGGCATGTAAGAGTCGAGGAGAATGAAAGGGATGTTGCGATCATGCAATTCGTCGGTAAACTGGCGTGTCACCTCTAATGTTGTAGGGACAAGGATAACGCCATCCGGATTCTTCCTAAGGCATTTCTGGTAGGTCTCGATAAAAGAGTGAGGGTCTAATCGGCTGTAATACATGATTTCCAAGTCGATATAAAAGTCTCTACGTGCCTCTACAGCCTTCATTGCACCAATCTCAATCTCTTCCCAATAAGCCTCGCTACTATGCTTTGGAATTAAACAATAGAACGTGTAACTCTTGTTATAAGCCAGTGCACTTGCGTAGACATTTGGCTGATAATTCATCTCCTTTAACACCTTCTCGACGCGTTTTAGAGCAGCCTCCGACACGTTCGGACGTTTATGCAATACTCTGTCAACTGTTCCAACGCTTACGCCTGCACGTTCTGCAATGTCTTTGATTCTAATCTTTTCTGCCATAAATTATGGGAAGTGAATATAATATTTTTGCGCTGCAAATTTACTAATAATTGTTGGAATGTGCGAAAGCACAGCGTTAGATTTTATGCTATATGCTTCTTTTTATCATTTAATTAGGTTTAGAATGTCGTGTAATAGGAAGTTTTTAACTAAATTTGCGTTCTGAAATAATGCTGCGTGCAGATATGTCTATTAAAAGTAAACTTCAACAACTGTCTTTTCGCACGGGAGTTATCGTACTCCTAATGTGCATCCCTTTTTATATCCTCTCATTTGTTCAAGTGTTTTTCCCAGTGTCAACAACGACGAAAGGCGTACTGTTTACCATATTCTTCGGACTGGCAAAAAGCTTTCAATATGGCGGTATTGCTATCCTTGGAAAGGAAGGCTACAAACGTGTGAAGGGCTATTTTAAACGGAAGAAGCAGGCGAAAGCTGAGGCTGCGAAGGATGATGGCGATACAAACCCTCGCTATTGTCCCGACCTTTTTACTAATCCTGAGATTCTCTCTGGTATTCGTCTTGTCATCTTCGACTTTGACGGAACGCTTGGCGATTCCCAAAAGTTGATTACCGATACGATGCTTGCAACGATAGAGAGGTTGAACCTTCCAAAGCGAAGTCGTGAGGAGTGCGCCCGAACGATTGGTTTACCATTGAAGGAATGTTTCTCATCAATCATCCCGATGAGCGATGAGCAGGCTGAGGAGTGTGCTAAAGTGTATAGCGAAATATTCAATGTGAAGAATGTTCCGGGTGTTGTAAAAGCCTTTCCGGGTGTGGTAGAAACGTTGGAAAGACTTTCTTCGCAAGACATTCTGATGTCTATTGCAAGTAGTCGTAGCCATAGAACGCTCGCAAAACTGATGGACGAATTAGACCTCTCGAAGTATATCACTTATCTGATTGCTGCCGATGATGTTGTCGATAAGAAACCAGCAGCTGAATCAGTGCTCAAGACTTTAAGTCATTTCAACGTCGAAGCGCATGAAACGCTTGTGGTAGGTGATACTGAATTTGACATCCTTATGGGACGAAATGCAGGCACACATACCTGCGGAGTTACCTATCGGTAATGGTAGTAAAGAGAGTTTGGAAGCGGCAGGAGCAGAGTGGATAGTTTGTTAAATAATGTATAATTCTTTGGCGGTTTCGTAATAAACCACTACCTTTGCACTCGCAATTCAGAAATGCACCTCGGTTCATAGACGAATTGATTTTAATTAATATCGCGGGTTGGAGCAGTTGGTAGCTCGCCAGGCTCATAACCTGGAGGTCGCATGTTCGAGTCCTGCACCCGCAACTTTTAGCTTAGAAATACTTAGTAATAAGTTTTCTAAGCTTTTTTTATTTCGTGTTTGAAGATCTTTTTAACCTTACTATCTATGAGAAAAAACTTGTTTAGTCTTCTGAAAAACACTTACAAACTTTTGTGTAAAAAGGCTTAGAACAGAGTTAAAAACAAGTGATTTAAGTATCTTTGTAAATGTCTTGTAGTCAAGTGTTTGCATGAGTGGGTTTCAAAAGGTGCTTAGTAAGGGTTCAAAAGGGCGTTAGTAAGAGGCTTAAAGGGCATCTTTTGCAAGCCAAAAGGGCGTTAATTGAAAGGCAAAGGAGCATGAGTTGGATTTGCAGGGTTTGAAAATTTGTTACAAGTTATGCAGTAGGAAGACTTGGGTTGTTGTTTTTAATAATTTGTGTTAGGATATTATGGCTGTCTTGTATTGAGCGAATCATGTAAAGACGGAGCGTGTGATTAGGACCAAGAAAATAGGGAGTAGAGTAGACTTATGTAGATTCATGCTTTGTAGTCAGCGTGTTAGGTGATAGATTGTGCGGGATGTTTTATGCTATATCATTGTGTTAATTTTATGTGTCGTTACTGACATTTCAACTTTTTAAAGTATCTTTGTGTTCGATTTTTTGTATGCTATAAATATACGAAACCATTATATCATTATCGTAACGACTAAAAAGTGGGAAGTAAGGCATACCAATTACAAATTAGAGAGAGGATAATTAAATGAGAAAAGCTATTATTGCGGCATTTATAGCATTACTTTTTGCCGCTTGTGGAAGCGACGGAAATTCGTCGGATCCAATACTACCAACCCCATCTACTGAGCAGAATGTTTCTGAAGTAACGACGAATGATATCGTTGAGTATTTCAATCTTGATAAGCAACTGAATGTTTATCAGGCTTTAGAAAAAGTAAAGGCAAGTTTAGGAAATAAGACTGTCAACGGTAAGTTGGTGAGTGTTATCGCTGTGAACGTGCTGAATAAAGATGAAGAAAGGGGTACGTTTACGTTGAGAGTTATCGGTAATAGTGTTGATAAAGCCTTCACTAAGGACGTAGAATATACTGGTTTCGCTCAGAAACCTACTGATTACGAGATGGTTTCACGTGCTGTTGCTTCGTGGAAAGCAGACGTTAACTATCTGAAATACTTTGATTTCGATACACTTTATCGTCTGAAAGATAATAGTAAGTTTACTGCGGCGTATTTGCAGCAGTTTGTAGACCTGTCTTCTTCAAGCGTTGAAGGCAATAAGCATTACACTTTTACACCAGAAGATTGGGCTAATACGACGATTAGCGATGTGCGCTATATTGGCGGAAGCTATTCAGGACGTATTGCGTTTACGATTACTTACAAGGGCAGAAAGGGTAACACGGGCAATAGTTCGCCTAATGTTCCTTTTGATAAGAACACGTATTACGCTACTTTGGTTACTACAAACAGCGAGCGAGCAAGTAAGTTGTATATGCGTGGTGTGTACGAGCATGCGGATGTTTTCTACACTTCTTTGTTGAAGTTTGATAGTGATAAGTTTGTACCTTATCTCAAGGGAAAGCACAAAGATAATGGTGCTAATTCGTTACGACTCTCAATCAATCTTGTTGCAAAGGATGGTCACGATACAGAGTTGGCCGACTTTGAAGTGGAAGTTACTGGTTTTAAGCCTCTTTCTGCACTGAATAATGAACTTCATATAGCTAACAGCGCGGAGGTTGGAAAGTTCTTCGGTAAGTATTTTAGAAACAAGGCAGATGGTGATTATTCGGCAGCAGTGAAGGCGTTTGACCCAAGAGTATGGTTTAAGAATGTTCAGATGTCGTTGAATCGTGATGGTGAAGTCATTGTTTTATATCCAAACGAGGTACAAGCAGGTAATGGAAACAATCTTCTTACAGCATGGGTACCAGGTAGTGGTATGGCAAAATACATGGATATCTATCTCTTAGATCCACGTGTTGAGGTGTTAAGTGCTGTGAAATCTGGCAATTTCCTTGATGTTAAGTATAAGCTTGTCTATGTAAACGAGGTGGCTGTAACGGGTAAGGAACAAACTTTGCGTGTACAGTTCCCAGCATCTTAGTAACGTAAGATGATTTGGGCAATTGGAAAGTTTTTTGTATTTTTGTACACTGAATGATAGTGCATCCCTTCATACCTTAATATATATAAGGGGAGGGAGGACAAAGAAAAGCTATCGTTCGCAGTAATGTAGAAATTACATGAAACAATAACTATGGCAAAATTAACAGTAAACAATTACGATGAGCTTGCTGCCCGACTGGGTGAGAAGCTTGGTGAGAGCGAGTGGTTACTCGTTGACCAAGAGAGAATTAACCTCTTTGCTGATGCTACCCTCGACCATCAGTGGATTCATGTTGACACAGAGCGTGCAGCTGTAGAAAGCCAATTTAAGAGTACAATTGCTCATGGCTATCTGACACTTTCACTACTCCCACACATGTGGCAGGAGATTATGGAGGTGCATAATATCAAGATGATGGTCAACTATGGTATGGACAAGATGCGATTCGGCCGTCCAGTCCTCGTGAACTCACGCATTCGTCTTGTTGCCACACTCGATAGCATTGAGAATATCCGTGGTATCTGTAAGGCTGGTATCAAGTTCCAGATTGAGATTGAAGGCGAACGTAAGCCAGCACTTGAGGGTGTTGCTACCTTCCTTTATTACTTCGAATAAGTAGAGGTAAACTCTTATAAATAGACATAGGCGGGCATAGACGATTTGTATCGTTTATGACCGCCTATTATTGATTTATGTTATCAAAACACGGTTTCTACTATACAATTAATGTTAAAAATAGGCTTATATCATTAACGAAAAATATAAATTGTTGTACCTTTGCAGAACAAATAGATTTATTTCAGGTAACAAAGAGATCAAAGTTGCTTCATAATTTTGAAGTAATCAAAACATTTAAGGAAGAAAAGTATGGTATACGACCAACTAAAATTGCAGAATCAACTCTGCTTCAGATTGTACACAGTGAGCCGACTAGTTACTCAAACTTATTATCCATTGCTTGAGAATTTAGGTATTACCTATCCTCAGTATCTTGTACTGATGGCTCTCTGGGAGGAAGACAACCAAAAGGTGATGGAACTTGCTCATCGTCTTTATCTTGACTCAAACACCATGACTCCACTTGTTCAGCGTATGGCTCAACTTGGATTGGTTGAACGTGTAAAAGGTGAGAAAGATGGAAGAGAAACCTATGTGTCACTTACTGAGCATGGAAAAGCTTTGCAGGAGAAGGCAAAGGATATCCCATCTTGCATGGTAGGAAAGCTGTTTGAGAACGAAGATGAGTTCGTTCAATTCAAGGAGATAGCTACAGATCTTGACCGTCTCATTGCTCGTCTTTCAGGACAGCGTTCTAAGGAGAAGGAGGAAGCTTTGGCTAAGATACGCGAAGAGCGTTTGGCTTCTAAAAGAAATAGAAAGTAATTTCAATTGCTTTATAGTATAAAGTAACAAAGGTGTATCAATAATAGGACGACTATTAGGGTGCACCTTTGTTAATTCATAATTCATAATTCATAATTATGATTACCATTGTTAACAGTGTTTATTGATACAAATAACTTGTTAACTCGGTTACTTGTCAACTTGTTCACTTGTCAACTTGTTGACACGGCCAATTGTCTTTTTTCTTTCTTTTCTTGCGCATTCTCTATATTTTTCATACTTTTGTAACGTGTCATAATGCGGTTGTGTCAAAGCAATGGGAGCAACTGCAAGCATAGTATAAAGGAACGAAAACAAATGAGAAAAATACTACTTTTACTCACTGCTCTACTCTTTACAATAGGAGTGCGTGCGCAAAAAGATATTGTTTCAGTGGCAGATGCGATTAAGATCTTCCAAGCTAAGACGTTACAAGTTGGTAAGCAGGTGCTTGAAAAGCAAGGCTATATCTATAAAGGTGTGTCGTCTGATGAGTTTGGAAAGGATTATAACTGGGTGAAGAATATGAACTTAACCAGCGACTTCCTACCTACTGCGATGGGACGTGGTAACTCCAGTATGGTACTCTTGGCGCAAGATGGCAAGACGGTTTATATCTATGTCTTCAATCGTACAGCCTTTGCGGGCTTGCAAGCGCAGGTAAAGGCGATGGGTTATGACATGGGTAATGCGGTGAAAGGCGACAAAAGTACGCTAATTTGCACGAAGGATAATCAGCCAACGATTAGTTTCCTGACGCTCCAGCAGCCACTTCCTTATTGTGTGCAGATTACGGAGTAAGGCTAAAAAGGAATTAAAATAACGGATAGAAAACGTAGATAATGAAAAAGAAACCAACCTATAAAGTGCCTGTGTCCATCTGTGCTATTGTGCTGGTGTTGGGTGCAGTAATACTTACCATCCTCATGGAAACACGCGAGATGGCTCCTCCTCGTAAGTATGAGGTCGATATGTCGGGTGAAGTTATCGGTATTGATAATGGTCCGAAGATTCCTGTATTGACAAAGGAAGAGGAGAAGGAAGTTGAGGTAAAGGAAGATAAGAAGACTGAAGTTCCTAAGACAGAATCTTCTGAGTCGGAGGAAACGACTGATCCAGAGAACCCTGTCATTGTTCCTAACGTTCCAGAAGGACAGACAGAACCTGTTGTAAAGGCTCCAGTGCCTGAGATTAAGAAGCCTACAATTGACCAGATTGAGAATTAACGTGGGTGTTGGGTGTTAAATGTTGGGTGTTGATAGTTTGTAAAATGAGCTGCTGTCCTATTTAACATCTCTCATATAAAGACTAAGAGAAATCACTTGATAATTTTATAAAAGAGTTGCTGTCACTTTTAACATTTCGTGTAAATGAATGAAATGTAGGCATTTATCAGCTTGCTATGAGTGACAGGAGTGACAGCAAGTTTTAACCTAAATCGGTCATTAGACCACAATGTTTCAAGAATTCTTGTTTTTGCGTTGTTTCCTAAGTGTCTTGTTTTATTGTCGCTATTTTGTAAGCCTTTCTGTCTTGGAGTAAATCATTACTCCTTAGAAATAAAGGCAATTAATCTGTTCGACAATAAAACAAAACTTGTTAAGTGCTAATGACTTATTTGTCTTAAAGGGTAAGTCCTGAATCTATTTACCAATTAATCTGGGTTATTCTACCATCTTTGACAGTTGCAGAGATGACATAACTACGCTTAGACTTACCGCCTTTTCGTTCGATATCCAGTGTTGCAGGAATCTTTATACGAACCTCTGCAGCATCATTGCTCTTCTTGCTTACCTCAGCAGGTGGACCAAGGTGCCAGTTAAGAGTCTTTACATCAGCCTGATAAAGTTTGTCAGTCATGTAACGACGAATATCCTTTGATGTAGAACCACCTGCACCAAGGAAGTTCAATGATGGAGCAACAGCACCTGCAATCTTGTCGCTGCTCTTGCTATTAATACCTTGTAAGAGTTGGCGTACGGCAGCGACAGCTCTTGAGCGTTCACCCTCCGATACCTTTGGCTCTACTGGGGCAGGTTTTGGCTCAGTCTTTTCCTTTGGTTCGGCAGTTGTAGGGGCTAAGAGTTTCTTCAGTTTCTCATCAGCCTCCTTGCTATGAACACCATTAGGGTGCTGTGCTTTATAGCCAAGATAAGCATTCTCATCATTCTTAGCTACAGCCTGTGCCCAATCCATCTCGTCAATCTTAGCCTCAAACTCACCACGATGCTTTGAGTCTGGATATTTAGCAATGAACTGCTGTAACACTTCCTTTGAGTTGCTTGCTAATGCTACCGACAAGTCGTTATTGGCTTGTTGCATACTCTCTGTGGCAGTTGTCAACTCCTTTAATCGAGCTGATACACTATCACGATGTGCCTTAGAAGCAGTTGGATTCTCCTTCAGATAATTCGTCAGTACAGTTGGTTCGCTACTACTAATTGCTTGTGCGAACGCCTCCTGCTCGTTGTTTGCCTTGCTGATGCCCACTCCTTGGTTATAGAGGAATAGCAAAACGGCAGCAGTGATAGCAGCGATGAGCAGAGATACAGCCAATGAAAGATGATTGTTTTTATCAGGAGTACTTTCCTCTTCGTCCTCAGCTACTGCTTCGGCATTGGCTATCACTTCTTCGTCAGCATCATCATCCATGATGAAATCGGCATCAACCGCCTCTTCCTTCATCTCTGGTTCAATAAAAGAATCTGGTGTCTTGTCGTTGTAATTATCCGTTACGTGTTCCTCTGTTTCCTCTACTGGGATAATAACATCATCATTCTCCGTTGTTTCCTCCGTGTCAACAGACATGAGAACAACTGGTTCCTGTATCTTATTTTCGTTAGTCGCCTCGTTAGTGTGGTGCTCAGCAGCAGCTGCGGAAGGCTCTGTATGGCTTTCCGTATGATGACAATTCGGACATGATGATTCCTCTTTGAGGTATAATTCACTGCAATTAGAACATTTAACGATATGTCCGGCAATCTCTACACCGCAGCTTGGGCATACAGGAGCTTTGTCGCTCACTTGATGGCCACATTCAGGGCATTTGATAATCATTTGTCTAACGTAAGATTATAGTAGTGTGGATAAATATCTATTCCTTGTCTCTTTGAGTTGAAGCTAACGTCTTCGTCGGTATCGTAGTTCACGCATACTGTGTTTGCCCATCAGTCTTGACTTATCAACATATCCTTTCACGCCGTTGATACGTCCCTTTCCTGTGTACTGCCAAGCAAAGATATCTCTTCCATCATTCAGTTCTGGTTCACGTCCATTATACTGTGCAATGAAGAGCAAATAGCCGTCAAGCGCACCGCTAAGGTGTTTATTATAGAAGTTTGTATAGGTGTAAACCAATGGTTTGACACCATACTCCTTTGTCATAAGCACAAGGAATTTGTCTAAACTATCGCGTAATGCCTCCGTGCTCAGTCCTCCAGTAGTCTCAATGTCTACCATCGGAATGAGGTCTTGGTCTTGTGGACGACACTGCATGCGGAAGTTGCGCAACTGCTCCTCTTGTGGAACAGCAGGACGATAGAAGTGGTAAGACCCCACGTTCATACCACATCGTCGTGCAGCCTCGATATTCTCAAGGTAGCGTTGGTCAATGCGTGATCCGCCTTCAGTGGCTTTTAAGTAGACATAATTGAGCTTATGATTGCTGTTTTCAGCCACTGTTTCCCACCAAACATCACCCTGATAATGGCTCATATCAAGTCCATGAACGTGGCTGCAGGTGTCTTCACATTGAATCGTATATTGTGCCTTTAAGCCTGCAAAAGAGAATATGCAGGCAATGAGCAGTATTATCTTTTTAAACTTCATAGATGCAAAGATAACATTTTAAGTTGAGATAGCGGTCCGAAGACTGTATAATTCTGTTGATTTTAGTATTTCTTAATTCATAAATCATAGATTTATTGCTTCTTGCGTTAGTTCATTTTCTCGCTTGCTACTATCATGACGACTTGCTTTTTAACGTGTATTTGTAAATTATTTTCTATCACTTCGAAATCAATACATGCTCTTTTAGCTTCTAAAAGACGCCCAATTGACTTGCAAAAGATGCCCTTTAAGACCCTTACTAACGCCCTTTTGAAGTCTTATTAAGCACCTTTTCTTGTGTAACTTGGTAACTAATTGATTTACTGATGATTGCAGACTTAGTTTTTCCGGGTGTTTTTCGCCTTTTTATACGTGGTTTTAATCGCAATTATGTAATGATTTTTCAAAGCCTTGTTGTCGTTTTAACGATGTTATGAATGTGTCGTTTTCAGTGTGAAAGGATGAGGCGAGATAGCTTGTTGATAGTGTTTAGGACTGCTTTGAAGAATAAAAAAGATAGGTCCTTTCGTTAATTGCGTATACGTTTGTCACACCGCTTTTAACGAAAGGACCTAAAAGGATAACTTTTTATTAGCTCGTTATACCTCAGCAGCCTTACAATACTGGTCGTAAAGCCACTGCTTTTGCTCGGCAATTGTTAGCTGACTGTTGTCGAGTTCGAGGGCGTCATCAGCCTTGCGGAGGGGTGACGTCTCACGATGCGAGTCGATATAGTCGCGCTCTTGTACGTTCTTGAGGATGTCGGCAAAGTCTGCTTCCATGCCTTTCGCCTTCAACTCGTCGTAGCGACGTTGCGCACGAACCTCGGCAGATGCGGTAACGAATATCTTTAATTCGGCATCAGGGAAGACGACCGTACCAATATCGCGTCCGTCCATAACGATACCTTTCTCTGCACCCATACGCTGCTGCTGTTCTACAAGAGCCTTTCGCACAAAAGCGAGTGTGGCAATAGGGCTTACGTGTGACGACACCTCCATCGTACGGATGTCGTTTTCAACTTTCTCACCATTGAGATAGGTGTCAGGACGACCAGTCTCCTTATTGAATTGGAAACTGATGTTGATGTTCTTCATCTGCTTCTGCAACTCCTGTTCACGGATGCTTCCGTCAGCATTGAAGAGGTTGTTACGCAGGGCATAGAGTGTTACAGAACGATACATCGCACCTGTATCAACATAGATATAGCCAATCTCTTTGGCAAGGTCTTTTGCCATTGTGCTCTTTCCACAAGATGAATAGCCGTCAATGGCGATGGTTATTTTCTTCATATACTTTGTTAATTCATAATACTTTGTTAATTCATAATTCACAATTCATAATTCATAATTATGATTACCATTGCTTGATATGTTTATTGCTACACACAGCTTGTCAATTCATTATCACTCATCATTCAACACCAAACACCCTACCCATAGTTTGTAAACTCATTATCACCCACAACTTAACAAATCATCAACACCCAACATCCATCACCTATCACCCAAAAAATCACCAAACACCCTACGTACATTCTCATTGGTTTGGCGGGCAAATTCGGCTTCATCAACGCCATAACTAAGGGCAAGTGTGCGCATAACTTCAACGATGAAGGCACTCTCGTTGCGCTTACCACGATGAGGAACAGGTGCCATGTAAGGACTGTCGGTCTCAAGGACGATGCGGTCAAGAGGGACGGCTGCGGGCAAGTCTTCGCGTAGATGACTGCTCTTAAAGGTTGATACACCACCGACACCAAGCACGAAGCGGTCGAAACGTAGGAACTCCTCAGCCTCCTTCTGATTACCAGTAAAGCAATGGAAGACACCACCTGGCAGCTCCTTCTCATACGGACGCATGATGTGTAGCATCTCGTTTTGTGCCTTACGGCAGTGAATCATCAGAGGAAGACGAGTCTCAACACTCCACTTCACAGCCTCTTCAAAGGCCGCAAGTTGCTGCTTTTCGTATTCACGTGTCCAATAGAAATCGAGTCCTACCTCACCAATCGCAACGACAGTCTCACCCGGTTTTACTGTTCCCTCAGCCTTCTGACGGAGCGAGAGTAGGATTCGTTCGTGCATAGCGTCCAACACCTCACGCCAATCATCACGCACCTCCTCTGGCTGCAGTCCAATCATTGGATAGCAGGTATCAGGAAACTGTCGGCAAACAGCCAATACAGTATCCACTGATTTGAGGTCGATAGCAGGCAGAAATATCTTTCCTACGCCCGCTTCATGGGCACGGCTGATTACCGCTGGCAGGTCGTCAGCAAAGTCTTCAACGTCTAAATGTGCGTGCGTATCTATGATCATAGGTGTTGGGTGATGAGTGTTGGGTGTTGAATATTGGGTGTTGATGAAGTGTTTATTGGGTGTTGGGTGTTGAATGTTGGGTGTTGATGATTTTCCTAACCTTATCCTATTTGCCTCCCTCCCCGTTCGGGGAGGGTCGGGGTGGGGCTTTATCCTATTTGGGCTCCCCTCCTTTCGGAGGGGTCGGGGGAGGCTTCACCACTTCCTATGCAGCATCCTCTGCGCATAAGCTAACAGTTCTGCCTTCCGTTCATCAGGTAGGTTTATTGCAGCGAGATACTTGTTTGCCTCATCAAAATAGTAGTTGATGCGCTCCATAGCCATCTTGTCAACGCCAATGCTATTATAAAGATTAGTGACAGCAGCCACCTTCTCCTCGTGATTAAAGTTCTCAGAGCCAATCCATTTCTCCAATTCTTTACGCTGACGAGCGTTTGCTTTGTTGAAAGCATTGATGAGCATGTAGGTCTTCTTGTTGCAGATAATGTCGCCACCCACCTTCTTTCCGAATACCTTTGGGTCGCCATAGACATCGAGGTAATCGTCTTGCAGCTGGAAAGCCAGACCAATCTGCTCGCCAAACTTATAGAGATTCTCTACGTCTTCAGCTGGTGCATCAGCAAGGATAGCACCAATCTTCATCGCACAAGCCAACAGAACACTGGTCTTCAAACGAATCATCTCAATGTATTCTTCCTCCTTTACGTCATTACGATTCTCAAACTCCATGTCGTACTGCTGACCCTCACCAATCTCAAGTGCCGTAATGGTGAAGAGATGAAGCACCTCACTGAGGTGTTTGCTGTCGCACTGTGCCATTCTTTCAAAGGCCAACACAAGCATAGAGTCGCCCGAAAGGATAGCCGTATTGGCATCCCAACGTACGTGAACGGTCTGCTGTCCACGGCGAAGTGGCGCATCATCCATCAAGTCATCGTGCAAGAGTGTATAGTTATGATAGGTCTCAAGGGCACAAGCTGGTGAGAGAATCGTTTCTGGATCGTCCTTAAAAAGATTGTAAGAAAGAAGCATCAGCGTAGGACGGATGCGCTTACCACCCAATGATAGGACGTATTTTATCGGTTCGTACAAGCTTTGTGGCTTACGGTCATAACTGAGATTGTTTATATACTCGTTTACTTTACTCAGAATTTCATCGGCAGTGTACATATAGAGTTGAAGTTAAAAGTTATTTTATATTCATCGTTTAAATATTCTCTCATAGCTCGGAAGCATCATGAGAGTTGGAAAACAATCGGTATTTCTATCAGCGAACGGCATGGTTTATTCTTCTCAATGCCCGGCTTCCACTTACCCATTGTCTTGAGAACGCGCAGTGCTTCGTCGTTGAGAACAGGCACTTTGCCATTCTTTATTTTGACATCATCCACCGTGCCATCGGCATTGATGATGAAAGTTATATTCACTGTTCCTTGCAGTTTGCTTTCCTTTGCAGCCGCAGGGTACTGTAACGTCTTCGTGAGCCACTTCATAAACTCCACCCATCCACCTGGAGGTGTTGGCGTTTCGGAGAGGATTCGTTTGCTAACCTTATCATCATAGCGTTCCACAACCTTGTCGGAATTGTCATCCGTCATCTTCTCCATCTCCTTCTTTGCTTCTTCCTTCACCTTCGGAGGTTCAGGAGTTGTGGTTATCTTAGGCATGATAATCGGTTCATCACTCACCTGTGGTGCCCCCGTCTTCTCATCGTTTGCGTTCATACTTCCCGCATCGTGAGGCGTTACCTTATTCGGAATATCACGGCGTTTGAGGTTGAGCAGATCCTCCATCGTTGGTTTCTTGTCCTCTTGTGTCTTAGCAAGATCTTGCTGGTCAATGGCAGGTAGCATATCCATATCATGGAGTGTGACATTCTTGATGGCCTTAGTATTAGCCGAATCATCGTCACTCCCCGTTGCATTATACTCTATGGCAACAAAGAAGAAGGACAGCGCAACGATGATTCCCAATAGGAAACCAACCCACCGCTTATTCTCTAAATCTGCTCTATTTGACTTCTTTATTTCCAAGATAAGATATACTAAACACCTTTTTCTGCCGTTATACAATCCATAATGGGCACAAAAACGCCACATTATAAGTTGCAACGACAAAAGTAATAAGATATTCGGAAAAAGATGTAACTTTGCCGAGAAATTAATTTAGATTAAATGAAAAAAATCGTTTTCACCCTCCTGTTCACCCTTTTTGCGGTTGTAATGCAGGCACAGGAGAGTCAAACTGAATACAACTTCTTACGTCTTCCAGTGAGTGCACACGCTGCGGCATTGGGCGGAGAGAATATTACTATCATTGAGGACGACCCTTCACTGATGTTCTCTAACCCTGCTTTGGCTTCTTCTGTGAGCGATAAGACGGTGGGACTCAGCTATATGAATTATATGCGTGGGGCGCATTATATGGGTGCTTCTTATACCAAAGCATTGGGCGAGAAGGCTACGTTGGCAGGTGGAGTACAGTATATGAACTACGGAAAGATGAAGGAGGTCGATGCGAACAACGTACAGACGGGTACTTTCAATGCCAGCGAAATCGCTGTTGAAGGTATCTTTGCCTACGAGTTGGCACGCAACCTTATGGGTGGTATCACGGCTAAGTTCATCACTTCTTACATTGGTAATTATAACTCTATGGCAGTGGGTGTTGATCTTGGTCTTAACTGGTATGAGCCTGAAAGACAATGGTCAGTATCTTTAGTTGCCAAGAACCTCGGTGGACAAATCAAGGCCTACGAAGAGGATTATGGTAAGATGCCTATTGACGTGCAGGTCGGTGTGAGTAAAACTTTTGCTGCTCTCCCAGTCAGAGTATCGGCAACGCTCGTCGATCTTACCCATTACGACTATCGTTTTATCAATCATCTTAACCTTGGTGCAGACATCTTATTGTCTGAAAGTATTTGGGTTGGAGGTGGTTACAACTTCCGTAAGGCAGACGAAATGACCATTGGTAAGTCTGATAACGCCAGTGCACATGGTGCTGGATTCAGCGTTGGTGCGGGTATCAACCTTGAGCAATTCAAGTTGAACCTCGCATACGGTAAGTATCATGCATCCAGCAACTCGATATTAGTTAACTTGGCGTACTCCTTTTAAAAATCGTTGGTAATCCACAATTATTCGAATGAAGTTATCATCAGTACGTCACAGCTCACAATTATAATTACTCTCAAAGGGATATTCAAAGCTCAAATCACTCTCTCACAGATGGCACAGATGAGCAGATTGCTTACGCCACAGAGACCTAAAGGTCAGAGATAACACAGATTCTTAGCAAGTAAACGAGAAAACAAGTTAACATGGTACTCATAGCAATAAACCACAGTTTACAACAGTAATCATAATTATGAATTATGAATTCTGGATTATGAATTAAGACAAATCATAATTATGAATTATGAATTTTGAATTATGAATTAACACTCTTTCCTGCTTTCTTTTCAACATTTTTTTATAATTTTGCTCCCATCATGAGATATACTGTCAAATGCAATAACTGTGGTCGCGACTTTGTGGCTGAGACTGAGAGCTATGGGACAATGAAGTATCGTTGCCCCTATTGTGGTAACGTGTTGAACTGTAGGTTTGATGCGCCGAAGTCTTTTCGTACTCGTGCTCGTTCCGTTATTCCTTTGGCTGAGGCTTCACCTATCGAAGTAAAGAAGGCCGAGAATCTTCCTACTGTCTCAACCAATCTCATCAGTTCGCCTTCAAAAGAGAAGCTTGCCGAGATGAGAAGTAAGTTGGTTGAGGCCTCTCAGCGTGCCCTTCACGTGTCTAAGCAGGCTGGTGAAACCTTGAAGAATGCGACAGAAAGCACCAGTGAGTTTGTTACTAAATCATCTTCACGCCTTCGTCGTTTTCAGGAGAAATACACGGATGGCGACCTCTGGATATTCTTTGGTTTCAGTTTTGTTTTCATCCTCTCGGTCATTGCAGGTCTTTTCATCTGTGCAGAGGTGGTAAAACTCCTGTCTGAGGGCCATTCATGGCTGTTTAAGAACTATATTGAAATAAGAAATTCGTTCTAATTTTTGCGTTTCTTATATCCTCTTTTCTTCAGTTGTTAAGCAGTAGGATGTTGGAAAAATCCTTACAATTCATACACTCTTTTAGCCCCTTTTTTACCTAAAAAAGCAGCTAAAAGCAGGGTATTGTAACCAACAGATAATCAAATCGTTACAGAACTGCATTTCAAAATGTGCTTACTTGGACTTCAAAAGGGCGTTAGTAAGGGTCTTAAAGGGCATCTTTTACAAGTCAATTAGGCGTCTTTTCGAAGCCAATTAAGCATCTATTGATTTTTTGTTAGTGATTTTTTTATTACAACTAATCAGATGCTATCCTTCTTTTCCTTGTATTTTATCCTTCTTGTCAATGTGTTGTTTCATGTTTGTTTTCAGAAGCAACTTAATCTTTTCGTGCCGCTTTTTATATAAGGTACACACTACAAAATACGCACTATTATGTGTCTTAGATACAAGAAGAATAAAAAAGTCATGGGAGATACATGTTAAAGAATATGAAACACATGTGGTTTAAAAAAAATAATTTAAATTTGCATTTATCTAAACAATCAATAATCTAAGCGCGTCTCTATAATCAAAAGACCTAAACGCAATATTATATAAAAACCTTTTAAAGCATGAAAGCTATGAGAAAAACTAACCTTGGAAGGTCGCTGCTGTTGGTAGTGCCCCTTATGTGCTGCCCTTATACGGTGCATAAGGCATACGCCACCCAGACAGTAACCATACAGGCACAGGCCTCAGTTATCAAAGGAAAAGTTATCGACTCACGTACGGGTGAACCGGTTATAAGTGCCAGTATCACCGTGAAGGGGACGAAGAAAATTACACTTACCAACATTGATGGTGAGTTCTCTATCGACGCAAAGGCTGGTGACGAGCTGGTGATTACGTCCTTAGGCTATGAGAAAACGACGGTGCGAGCTGAAAACAACATGACCGTAAGCATGGTTTCTTCATCTACAATGCTTAATGAAACGGTCGTGGTGGGTTATAGCACGCAGAAACGTAACAGCCTGACGGGTTCTATGCAGAGTATTGATAGTAAGGAGCTTACTAATATCACGACTGCTAATGTCACCAATATGTTGACGGGTAAGGTGCCGGGTATGAACGTTATGCCGGGTTCTGGTAAGCCGGGTTCGTTTGGTGCTATCATCGTTCGTGGTAAGTCTACTATCAACGGTAGCACTGCTCCGCTGTGGGTTATCGATGGAGTAATTGTCGGTAAAGACCCAGGTGACATTAATCCTAACGATATCGAGACTCTTACCGTACTCAAAGATGCTGCCTCAACAGCTATCTATGGTTCGCAGGGTGCCAATGGTGTTATCGTTGTGACAACCAAGGGGGCTAAGTCTGGTAAGACTTCTATTACCTTCTCTGCCAAGATGGGCGTTTCAACTCTGAACAATGGTAATGTGAAGATGATGGATGGTGCCGAGCTATACGACTACTATAAGTCGTTTACTAATGTTGCAGAGATTGCTTTCCCACGTTGGAATGATAAGCTCCGTGATAGTAATTTCGATTGGTGGAAGTTAGCTACACACACGGGAAATGTGCAGAACTATGACCTTGCTATTAACAGTGGTGGCGAGAAACTGAGTGCTGTCTTTACTGGTGGTGTCTATAAGGAGGATGGTGCCGTACGTGGATACGACTTCACTCGATATAATACCATGATGAAACTGAACTTCAAACCTTATTCTTGGATAGCTATCCGTCCATCCTTTAATGGTAGTAAGGGAGTGATTGACGACCGCCAACGCTCAACTTATTCTATGTATTCTATGCTGCCATGGGATAGCCCTTACGATGAAGAGGGCAAGATTGTTGGCAATAGATCATCGTCATGGGTGAATAGTAACTCTACTAACTATCTTTACGAATTGCAGTATAATTGGAGCAAGTACGATTCTTATGCCTTTAATGGCAACTTCGACTTTGATATCTATCTCACTGATTGGCTTACGTTCTCTTCTGTGAATAGCTATCGTTGGAGTACCCACCTCGATAAGAGTTATTCTGATCCTCGTACATCAGGAGCAGAGGGTAAGGGTCGAGTGAGTGAAAGCACGAGTACGAACACACGTCGATATACCAACCAACTGCTGAAAGCGACACGTAGTTTCGGTGATTATCACGGCTTCTTAATGCTCGGTTATGAGTTCAATGATGGTGAATATCGTTATCATAGCAGCGATGGAACAGGTTTGGTTCCGGGCTTTGCTCAACTTGATATCACCTCTACACCTGAATCTGTTGGAGGTAATAAATATGAGTGGGCAGTGCAGTCTTTCTTCGCAAACCTCAATGCTGACTATGCTAATAAGTATTTGCTTCAGCTCTCATTGAGAACCGATGGTGCAAGTAACTTTGGATCGGATGCTGCATACGGAACCTTCTTCTCTGTCAGTGGTGGCTGGGTTGCTACGGCTGAGAAGTGGTTTAAGGTGCCTTGCATTGACTATTTGAAGGTGCGTGCATCGTTTGGTTCAGTAGGTAGTCGCCCTAACAGCCTCTACCCTCAATACGGACTTTACAGCTTAGGTGCAAGCTATAACGAGGTTCCTGGTGCTGTCATCGCTCAGCTTGCCAATAAGAAACTGACTTGGGAGAAGAGTTATACCACTGGTGTAGGTATCGACCTGAATATGTTTAAACGCCTGCGTATGACCTTCGACTTCTATAGTAAGCGTACAAGCAACCTACTCTTTGCTGTGCCTATATCTGGTGTTATCGGTGTGACAAGCATCTGGCAGAACATTGGTGAGCTTACCAACACTGGTTTTGAAACGACACTCTCTGCAGATATCATCAAGGCTAAGGACCTCACTTGGACCGTTGATGCCAACCTTTCTACCAACTCTAACAAGATTAAGAAGCTGTATAGCGGTAGAGATCAGATTATCCAAGGTGATGGTATTGCTGGTTCAACCAACACGTTGTTACGCCCAGGACTGAGCGCAGATACCTATTACTTGCGTGAATGGGCAGGCGTTGACCCAGAGAATGGTGCGCCACAATGGTACACAACTGATGCGAATGGCAATCGTATTATTACTAACAACTATGCTAAGGCTGACCAAATAGCACTTGACAAACACGCTACGCCAACCGTTTTCGGTAGTTTCTCAACGACCTTAACATACAAGAATTTCGACTTTAATGCTGTCTTCGGCTACTCATTGGGTGCTTACATCTATAACTACTCACGTCAGGAGTATGACTCAGATGGTGCATATACCGATCGTAATCAGTTCAGTTTGCAGAAAGGTTGGAAGAGATGGGCACAGAAGGGAGACGTTGCAACACACCCAGTTGCTGCCTATAACAACCCATCTAACTCTAACAAGGCATCAACTCGCTACTTAGAGAGCTCTGACTTCTTGAAGCTTCGCTCAATTACTTTGGGTTACAACTTCAATCTTAAGAGTGATATTGTGAAGGCACTGCGCGTTTATCTCAGTGGTGAAAACCTCTTCTGCATCACCAATTACTCTGGTGTTGACCCTGAATTGCCTGCTGCCGATGGTGGTCGCAATGCTTCTGGCGAACGCTCAACAGCCCTTTCAATCTCAACAGGCGCTGGTGTTTATCCTTCTGTTCGCAAGTTTATGCTTGGCGTTAACGTTACTTTCTAAATAAAGAATCTGCCCTATGAAAAAAATATATGTGCTGCTCTTAGCAGCTATTGCAATGGTATCGTGTAGCGTAGAGCGTCATCCTGAATACATGATGGATGATGATACCATGACTAAAAACATTGATGAGAGTTTTCCATCGCTACTGAATGGATGCTATGGATTCCTAAAAACGTGGTCGGACCCTATGTATCGCTGTGGCGAATATGCTGGAGATAATATCATGATTCGTGGTACTTCCACCGATGCTTTCTATGAGTTTATCTCTTATTCGCGCACGCCTAATAACTACCGATTGCAGAATTTCTGGGATTATAGCTATAAAGTGGTTGCGCAGGCATCTAATATTATCAAGGATGTTCCTGAAGGGAAGAGTGCAATCACCGATACGCAGTTGGGCGAATGCTACTATCTGCGTGGCATGATTTACTTCTATCTCTGTCGTGCATACGGTAGACCATACGCACAAAACCCCGATACAAACCTTGGTATGCCTATCGTTAACGGTACACCTGACGACCCTGTAAACACTGTGTTGCCGAATCGTTCTACCGTAAAGGAAACTTACGAGCAGGCGATTAAGGACTTAGAGAAGGCGGCTTCGCTGATGACAGAAGACTTGCACAGCGAAGAACGTTGTATCTTTGCTTCTAAAGAGGCTGCTTGGGCTATGTTGAGTAGAATCTATCTCTATATGAGTGGGACTTACGAAAGCCCTAACACTGCCTACGCTCAGAAGAGTGTTGAGTATGCAACAAAGGTAATCGACTCTGGTAAGTTTAGTCTGTTGAGCCGTAAGGACTATGGCGTTAGCAACACACTCGAACCAGAAAACAACCCTGAAAACATCTTTGTGGTGAAAAGGGTAGACTCTGAGTTCCCCGGTTGGGATTATTATTACACCATCGGCGGTATGTATTCAAATATCGGCGGTATGGGTTGGGGCGAAATGTATGCGTCTGGTAAGTATCTTGA